>CAMKEM010000055.1 GCA_946411565.1 uncultured Prevotellaceae bacterium
GATGGTGATAATTATCAATTATGAATTATCAATTGTCAATTATGTTTCGACAAAATATCAGGTGGTTATTGCGGCAGGGTTCCACCTCTTCCCATTCCGAACAGAGAAGTTAAGCCTGCTTGCGCCGATGGTACTGCAATGCAATGCGGGAGAGTAGGTAGCCGCCTCCTTTCTAACAAGAGAGCTTCAGAATCAGTTTCTGAGGCTCTTTTTTTTGTGGCCTACCCAGACCCCCAAAGGGAGGGCGCCACATACAGAGGGATATAGCTTCTAGCTTATCTAGATTAGCTAGAAAGTCTAGAAGAACTAGAAAAACTAAGTATTCTGTTTTTTCTGGAAAAAACTGGAGAAAATTTTAAACAGAAATACAATGATACGCATGAATATTTTCTTTATGCATAGTTACGACAAAAAAATAATTTGATTTTTGATATTTTCAGAATTTATTTGTACCTTTGCATGTCGTTCAAGTGTTTTGCTGTTTTTGTTTATGCAGCGCAAGGATAGGGAAATGTTTGACTAGTCAGAATCTAAAATTATCAATAATGTTTTTGCTGCGAAATTAAGATTAACAATGAGAAGAATCAGTCTATTCATTCTATTGGCAGTTTTGTCAATAGTAGCAATTGCACAGACAAATCCAAAGTCAGGATACGTCATTACAAACACGGGTGATACTATCAGGGGTATCATAGATTTCCGTACAAACGAAAAGCTGTCAAAACAATGTAACTTCTATGCTGATGGAGGATCTACATGCAAGACTTATGTGCCAGGTGACATTGAGGGTTTCAGGTTCGATGACAACGGAAAGTATTTTGTCACACGCCGACTCAATGTTGATGGGAATTTGGGATTGTACTTTGCTGAGTTTATGGTTCAAGGTAAGATGAACCTATACTGTGTAGTAAATAATTCAGATGAATATTTCTTCTTTGAACGTGAGGATGGCGAGATGGCTCAACTCACTAATAGATCCGTTAATTTATCGCATTCAGTTCAGGCATTTCAGGAAGAAAAACAGCATTTACAGGAAATGAAGGCTCAATACGGCAAGGTTACGACATTGTTGAAGGATTCATGGAAAGCTCTTGATGACATGAAAGAGAAGGATATGACGAGAAAAAAGCTTGTAAACGTTGTACGCGACTATCACAGTGATGTTTGTACTGATGGGAGCAAATGTATGGTGTATGAATATAATGAGAAATCAGATAAGATAAAAAGTCATTTCAAGGCTTTTGCTGGATATGCTTACTATTCACAGGAGAGAACTGACCATCAATATTTCTTGGACGAGAATTATCCTGGTTCTGCTATGGAAATTGGTATTGGCATAGAGATGGATTTTGAACGAGTAGTGAAAGGCGGTAGTGTTGAGTTAGGTCTTTCATATTCTCCTAAAACGAGTTCTGAGCATAATATACAGCAGTATGGCCAGACAGTCCGTTCTAGATATGAGAAAGGAAGGATTACAGTCTCTGTAGGTGTTGTTAAGCGTTTTGGTGAAGGAAAAATTCTGCCGCTTGTTCGTGGTGGAGGATTTGTTGTTTCACATTTTGGAACGAGAGACTATTTTTATAATAATAACAGGCGATATGACGAAACCTATGGATCTACAACTCACTTTGGAGTATATCTTGGTGCTGGTGTTCAGATAGCATTAGGAAAACATTATGCCCGTCTGCATGGCGATTGGTATAAGTCTATTGAACCTAAAAGTATCGGTAATATGATGAAGTGGGGCATTACTGCTGAGTTTGCTTTGTAATTCATGGGTATGATAAGTTCTCCTATTGAAAGTAGAAATGTAAAGGTTTAGAGACTGAATTAACTCCTAATATATGGTCGTTGGTAGGTTGGGATTCAGAACGGACTTACAACGGACCTGTAACGGTATTACAACGGACTTGAATGGGAGGTGATTATTCTATATTAATCACCTCCCATTTTTCGTTGTTTTTGTTAAGAATAAGTTTGTGGGTTGTTTTGTCTATTAGATGAGCTTTTGTGCCTAATGAGTCCATCTGGTAGATGTTGCGTAGTTTTAGTATAACGATTGCTTCGTGGTCGTTTTTTATGTTGATTTTGTCTATAGAAAATTCTGGAGTAGCGCTGCTTGAAGTGAGCTCCTTGATGTCAGCTTCATGCACGTTACTGCTAAGATATCTAAGATGTTGCTGAAAGTCCTGATTGGAAAAACGAGCTGCATCCTTGAAACGCCAGCAATAGTATTGTGTAGCGAAACTATCAGTAACGGCTTGAATCTCCAGTTCGTCCTTATTCTCTTCGTTTCTTATGGAACAACTGGAAATGATGCAAATTAAGAGCGTTATTATTGGCAAAAAACGTATTTTCATATAATAAATTCTAAAATATTGACAAAGGTAGTAAAAAATATTTGGATAATCAATACTTTTTAGTTACTTTTGCATAAAATATTAATCAAAATGCTGAAATTTATATCATTCGGCAGCGGAAGTAGTGGCAACTGCTACTATTTCTCAGCCGGGTCCGAAGGACTATTGATAGATGCAGGTGTTGGGATAAGAACATTGAAGAAATACCTGCATGACTACAATATAAAACTGGATGAAATAAAGAACATCCTTATTACGCACGACCATGCTGACCATATAAAGGCGGTGGGTGTGCTGAGTACTGATTATAATATGCCTGTTTATGCTACCAAGGAAGTGCATAGCGGTATTATGCGTAACTATTGTGTCCATAAGAAGATTCCTTCTGCCAACACAAAGGTTATTGAGAAAGATGTAAGGATCAAGATCGGGGATTTTAACATAACCCCCTTCACCGTCCCTCATGACAGTTCTGATAATGTAGGTTACTGCATTGAGAAGGATGGATTGGTGTTCTGCCTTATGACGGATGCAGGTCATGTGACTGACGAGATGAAAAAATATATCTCAATGTCTGACTATCTTGTTCTGGAGGCAAATTATGATGAGGAGATGCTGAGCGTTGGAAACTATCCTCAATACCTAAAGGATAGGATTGCGAGCAATCGTGGTCACTTGTCGAATAAGGATTGTGGAGAAGCTCTTGCAAACAATGCTACGGAGAAGTTGAAGAAGGTGTGGCTTTGCCATCTTTCGGAAGAGAATAATCATCCGGTGCTTGCGCAGAAAACTGTAGAACAAGTGTTGCGCTCATACGGCATTATTGCAGGCAAGGATTTTCAGTTGGAGATACTGAAAAGAAAGTCGGCATCAGAATTATTTGAACTATAACGCTATTAACATAATTTTTTTATTTAGGAAAGGTAAAAAGGCTTATGAAGAAGATACTTTCAATTGTGTGTATGCTTATGATGAGCATAGCCATGATGGCTCAGGCACAGATAAAGTTTGATAAGACTTCACATGACTTTGGTAAGTTCTCGGAGAATGATCCTATCGTGAAGTGCACTTTCACGTTTACTAATACTGGTGACAAGCCACTTGTAATCAATCAGGCTGTTGCAAGTTGCGGTTGTACTGTTCCTACCTATACTAAAACCCCTGTTCAGCCAGGTGAGAAGGGTACTATCAACGTGACATACAACGGTACTGGTAAGTTCCCTGGTCACTTCAGAAAGACCATCACTATCCGCAGCAATGCAAAGACAGAGATGGTGCGTCTCTCAATTGAGGGAGATATGCAGGAGGAAGAGGAGAAGAAGTAAAGAGTCCCTCACCCGTCACTTCGTGCCACCCTCTCCCCATAGGGCGAGGGGGTAGTTACATTTTATTGCTATGAGAAGACTTTTAAGGGTTTAATTACTAATATTCCCCTCGCCCCTTGGGGAGAGGATGCCCGTAGGGCAGGAGAGGGGCCTTTAATACTATGGAGAGAATCAGCAGACTACGTTCGGAATTAAAGAGTAAGATTGGTGACTCTCTCCTCCCTGGTGATGAAGCCAAGATTCAGAAGAT
Source organism: uncultured Prevotellaceae bacterium (assembly GCA_946411565.1). Classification (GTDB taxonomy): domain Bacteria; phylum Bacteroidota; class Bacteroidia; order Bacteroidales; family Bacteroidaceae; genus Prevotella. Next base: position 3,936 of record CAMKEM010000055.1, read on the forward strand.
ACTTGGGCAGGCTATTAATGATAAGCAGGTCAAGTTTGATGTGTTCGGCTTCAATCCCATTGTGATGGCGTTGCAGACGGCACTCATCGCAGTTGATGAGATTGGCCTGCGTCGTGATGGCGTTATCGCTATCATACTCTACAATGGTGTCATAAATGGTTATACCACCATGGAGGAGGTGCGTGATGACTTCGGTGATGGTGTGGCTGCCATTATCAAGGGACTGGTGCGCCTCTATCATCTCTATGAGAAGACACCTGTGATTGAGACTGAGAATTTCCGTAACCTTATCGTTTCGTTTGCAGAGGATATGCGCGTCATACTCATCATGATTGCTGATCGTGTGAATATGATGCGTGAGCTTCGTGATACCATAAACGAGGAGGCGCGTCATCGTGTGGCGGAGGAGGCGAGCTATCTGTATGCCCCTCTGGCTCATAAGCTCGGCTTGTATAAGCTGAAGAGTGAGCTTGAGGATCTGTCGCTGAAATATCTTGAACGTGATGCCTACTATCATATAAAGGAGAAACTGAACGAGACGAAGGCTTCACGCGACAAGTATATAGTGGATTTCATCGGTCCTGTGCAGAAGAAACTGGAGGAGGCTGGACTGAAGTTCCATATCAAGGGGCGCACGAAGAGCATCCATTCCATCTGGCAAAAGATGAAGAAGCAGAAGTGTGCCTTCGAGGGCGTTTACGACCTTTTTGCTATCCGTATCATTCTTGACTCTGCCCCTGAGCGCGAGAAGATGGAATGCTGGCAGGTTTACAGCATCGTAACGGATATGTATCAGCCTAACCCGAAGCGTTTGCGCGACTGGCTCAGCGTGCCTAAGACTAACGGATATGAGAGTCTGCATATCACGGTACTGGGTCCTGAGAAGAAATGGGTTGAGGTTCAGATTCGTACGGAGCGTATGGATGAGATTGCGGAGCACGGACTTGCTGCACACTGGCGCTATAAGGGTGTGAAGAGTAGTGAGGGCGGCATGGAGTCGTGGCTTGCAAGCATACGCACGGCACTTGAGGCTGGCGATGATCTTCAGGTTATGGATCAGTTTCGCATGGATCTCTACGACAAGGAGGTGTATGTGTTCTCGCCAAAGGGTGACATTCTGAAATTCCCGAAGGGTGCCACGGTGCTTGACTTCGCATATCATATCCATAGCAACATAGGAAGCCGATGCATTGGTGCGAAGATTAACGGAAAGAACGTGACTTTGCGCGAACAGCTTTCGAGCGGTGACACCGTGGAGATTCTGACGAGCAATAAGCAGTTCCCGAAGCAGGAATGGCTCAATATCGTCAAGACATCGCGCGGAAAGGCGAAGGTGCGTCAGGCGTTGCGCGAGACTCAGATGAGCACGGGGCTATATGCCAAGGAACTTATTGAGCGTAAGTTCCGCAACAGGAAGATTGACATTGACGAGAGCATCCTCATGCGTCTTGTCAAGAAGATGGGATATAAGGAGACTGCGGATTTCTATAAGGACATCGTGGATGAGACGCTCGATGTGAACACCGTGATTGAGCGTTATCTGGAGATGAAGCAGCACGAGGAGAATCCGCAGGCTACGGCTGTTCCTGCACGTTCTGCCGAGGAGTTCCAGTTGATGCCGGATACGAAGCACGTGCCTCAGACATCGGATGATACTCTTGTGATAGATCAGGGCATGAAGGGTATTGACTACACGCTTGCGCGTTGCTGTCAGCCTATCTACGGTGACCCTATCTTTGGTTTCGTGACGGTGAACGGTGGTATCAAGATTCATCATCAGAACTGTCCTAACGCCAATGACCTGAAGTCGCGTTTCGGCTATCGAATTGTGAAGGCGAGATGGAGTGGTAAGGGACAGACGCAGTATAGCGTTACGCTCCGTGTAGTGGGTAATGATGATCTCGGCATCGTAAATAACATCACGAGTATCATTTCCAAGGAGGAGAAGCTGCTTCTGAGGAGCATTTCCATCAATTCGGATGACGGTCTCTTCTCTGGTAACCTCACCGTGCAGATTGACGATACCCACCGCCTTGAGGCTTTGATAAAGAAGCTGAAGGGAGTGAAGGGAGTGAGGTCGGTGGTAAGGCTGTAGAAGTGAATAGTGAAAAGTGAAGAGTGAAGAATTTAAGTTAGTATTGCTATTTTAAGGCTGTCGATTAGTCTTTAGCAATTAAGGGTAACTTAAATTCTTCACTCTTCGTTTTTCACTTTTCGCTTTCAACAATGAGATTGTTGAAAGTGAAGCCTTCCACTATCTCCGGATGAAACTCATTATTCTGCGCCTTTATCTTCAGATTTTCGAAGGTAAAGTTGCTAAGAGGATATATCTTGTCCTATAGCTGGGCATTAAAGTAAATCTCGCAAGCGATAGTTGCACACATATTGTATGGAGAAAGTCGGAGATGGGATATCTCCTAGTGAGTATGTGGAATATATTGTCTATTCTTGAGCAAAAAGTCCTATTAAAGGAATGGTTCTGAGTTGTTTAGTTCTCTATTATTCGGAGAATTGAATTGCATCAGTCTGTTCAAGTAGCTTTTTCACCCGATTATGATCAAATGGCATTGGATGCATGGAGAGGTCCGGGATGTTATACGACTTTAGAAACATATCGTCATGACTCGGATCGGCTTGTGGTAGAACAAGTGGTTTGGAAAAAGAACCATCTGAATTAACGTGTACCAGATACACTCGGCTATATTGTGTGTCGTATTCTTTGCTGGCAAAAGCAAGCCATTTTGAGTTGTGGCTCCAAGTGTGATATGTACTATGTACCTTTGTTCTATCAATAATGGTTGCTGGTTTTTGTGCTGGTGCCAAAACTATGCGAGTTTCCATGTGCTAGATAGGGAAAGTACCATAGTTGCTTTCACAATAAGTTAGCCATTGTCCATCGGGCGAAAATCGCGGGAAGTGTATGGATGAACTATCGGTGGCAGCTACCACAGTCTCTATCGGTCCCACAAAACAACCATTTGTTTCGTTGAAGCCGATGCGTTTCAGACTGTAGTGAATTTGCTTTACCAAATTCTGCATATCTTCTGCCTTAGGGATTGTGTCACCGCATGGATTGGGGGCAGAACAGTAATATATTGTCTTACCATCAGCAGAGAAGGTTGGGAATGTTTCCAAAATGTTGTCGGTTTGGCTGACCAATGGAGATGTAATCATTCTCTGCGTTTCAAAGTCTGCAATGCAGAGGTCGGAATGGGTATCATAAACCTCTAACCTACATGCCGGATCGGAATGGAATGCTGGTATGATGAGGTTGGTGCTGAAAACCCCATATCGCCCTGTTGGGTGCCAATCGCCATAGACTGTACTTCCATTTGTCTTTGGGGTGTTGAGCGCCAATTTTTCGAACTTGTTATTTCTGTTGACAAAAGTGCCGTCCTTGTCACCTCTTATATAGAAGTAACTATATTGTCCCTCGTTACCCCCATGTGTATGGCAGTTCATACACCTATTACCTAACTGTTTGCCATCTGCTAATGTGCGTGTATCGAATGATTCTATGCATCGTTCTTCAATCTCCACTTCATGCCAAATCTCGTAGCCAGGTTCAATAAGACGATAGGTAATATATGAATCCACACTATCTGGTGATATATACCATTTTAGATCGTCAAACTGTAACCATTTCCCGTTTATGCAGGCTGTTATTTGTACGCTGAGTGTATCGCCTACGTGTTTGCTAACCAACTGCTTCCATGCAGTCTGATCCCATTGCACCTTGTTTCCTTCGTTTTGTAGGGTTATTCCTTCTACTGTTGCTTGTACCGCCTCTACACCTTCATTTCTTACTAGGAAATTGAGTGGTGCAATGTTGCATGGCATAGAGATGTTATGATATTCTGGGTATATTTCAAGCGTATCGTTGGTCTTGGTAATATCGTGTGGTGTGTTGGTGCAACTGCAGATGAACATGAGTAGGCATCCATAGATGTATTTTGCTTTTTTCATACTTTTCTTTGTATATACTTATAATAGTACCAATAGGTGTTTCGGAAATGGAGAATTTGAGCTCTTCTTGCAGGATCTTGCATGATTTGTGTGAATCGTACAAAACTCTGGTAAGTCCATTCGTCGACATAGTCTTTCCATTCTGTTCGCAGTTTGGGATGATTCATCATCACAATTAGTATTCCCTCTTGAAAAAGTAAGCTTTTGTTTGGAAGGCCATAACGTGTAATATCCTCTCTGAATGATTTAAGATCCTTAAGAAGTAGATCGAGGCAAAGAAGATATTCGAGTGCTATTTTGTTTTGAGGATTCTGGTCTAGAATGGAGCGGAGCATCATATCGTATTGTGGTCCGAGTCTGAGAGTGTCGAGATGATGGCAAGCGGTCATTGGAGCGATATCTGTTGGAACAGCTTCTCCATCAGCCTCAAGTATGCGTCGATATTTTGCGGCTGCTTTTTTATTGCCTGAAGCCATATTTATTTGGTAGAGTCGTTTTAAATGGCGAGCATCCTTATGCTCTGGAGTGCCAATCATACCAATGATAGTAGCATGTTCTGCCATCGTAAGGTCACCAATATACCACCAGACTTCTCCTGCTGCAGTCGTTGTGAAACTACTCTCTTATCTTGAATCGGGTAGAATAATGCATTTTCGAATGGTGTGTAATGGTGCATTAGACTGTCGGCCAACAGTCCTTTGTGAGCAAATGCCAAATTACGATAATAGGTTTGGAAATCATCTCCCCAGCAGTTGGCCGTGAGTTCTATGACACGATCCCAATCTTCTTCAGCTGCGGCATTATCAATACTAATTGCCAAATCTTTTGCCATTTCTGCAGGAGGCGTTTTGTGACAACTTGTCCATACTAATGGCGTTATAGCGATTAGGCAGTATTTAAATAGTTTATTTATATGTATCACTGGGATATAGGTTGTTATATAAATATTTATGATTCTAGATAGTGAGTTCTTGATGTTACTCTATTTTTTTGACGACACTGCATAATAACAATGCTGTACAAACAACAAATCGTTTACACAATAATTGCTAGTCTTGTAGATGCGTACTGCAAAGTTATGAATATTTCTTCGTTTGCGCAAATTTTTCAAATAAAAATGTTATTCTGAAGATATATTTTAGATAAGATGGTTATTGTTTCTGGCTTTTTCCAATAATAACTTTGTATTATCTTGTTAAGGAAATACGTAAGAGTTATTATTATACTGTCAAAATTATATGTAGTTTCCATTTTTATTCATTATTATTCAATCTTCAATTGCTTGTGCTTGAAGCCTTCCACTATCTCCGGATGAAACTCCTTATTCTGCGCCTTTATCTTCAGGTTCTCGAAGGTGAAATTGCTGAGGCGATAAACCTCGTCTTGTTTCTGGGCATTGAAGAAGGTGATGCACTCACAATCGCAGTTGCGCATTACGATATGGTCGGAGTAGGAGAGGGGAGAGTCCTTTCTGCCCTTGAGGTCGTAGAACTGCTTCCAAGGGGCTATGAGGAGGAAATTCCTTACAGGACCGGTGATGTCCTCGACGGTTATGTATTCGTAGCGTTGAGGGGTATCAGGGCGCATCTTTAGCCATAGGAGATTGTTTGCCTGAGATGATATCTTTATCCTGCGGAGGATAATGTTATGGTCGAAGACGGATTCTGAGCCTAACGTTAGGCATCCGTGGCAAAAGCCATACTCGCAATCCTCGATAATGATATTCCTGTTCTCGCCGTTTCCAACGCTTTCTGAAGGTATTTCCACGCCTGGATATTCCTTCATGAAGGCATCAGCATAAGGACCTTTGCCGCCCTTTATAGCCACTGCATCATCATTAACGGACATATAGCAGTTCTTTATCAATATGTTCTTCACCACGTCAAGGTCGATGGCATCGGTGGAAGGACCTTTAGAATCGTCGGGAGTGCCAAGGCTGTAAATCCTGCATCCGAGGAATTTCACGTTCTCGGAATTATAGACGTGGTTAGTCCAGAAAGCGGAGTTCTGGAGGTTCACGCCCTCTATCTGCACGTTCTTGCAGTTGGAGATATAGACGAGGCGAGGGCGCTGCTCATCCTTGTTTGTGCAGGCCTTGTTCCATTTGCGACGAAGCCAGAACTGCTGATGATACTTTAGTCCGTTGCCGTCGATAGTGCCTTCGCCTGATATGGTGAAGCCGTCAAGTCCGTCGGCATTTATGAGAGCACCGAAGTAGGTGCAGGTCTCGCCCTCGATGCGTGTCTTTCCGAGGGGATAATCGCCTATGAAGTCAGAGCCCATGAGCACGCCGCCCTTGCGGATATGCAGGTGCGTGCCTTGACGGAAATGGAGGCCTCCTGTCATGTATGTGCCTTCGGGCACGACTATCACGCCGCCACCTTCGGATGCAGCCTTGTCGATGAGAGCCTGAATCTCGGCAGTATGTATGCGTCCGTCGGCAAAGATGCGGTGGTCGGTGAGGACGTATTGCTTGCCTAATTTTGAGATATCTACGCGCGTGGTGTCAAAGAACCAATCTTCGATAACGGTGCCATCTGGCCAAAGACGGTCAGAGTCATTTCCTTTTTTTGCGGCAGAAGAGAGGGATAATAATAAAAGGATGAATGTGGTTAGGATAGTAGATTTTTTCATAATATAGGTATAGATAAAAAGCAAAATTACTAATTACGAATTACTTGGTTACTGATTGTAAACAGGTAATTTGTAATTAGTAATTTATAAATGATTTATTAGATTGAGTGCTCTACATTCCAGACGAATGCCCTAAGTCCAAGCATAGGATTATCTTCATCTAGTTTCTTGAGGCGGGTAAGAAGAGGCTCAACCTTGTTGTCGTCACATATTGTGAGCACAGCCTCGTTCATTGCAGGCCAGGCGTGTGAGCCAAGGTGAGGATCACCAGATTTGCTGCCCCTGCCTGCAACCTCTGACAGAAGAGTGTAACCACGGCAGAGGGAAGAGGACAATGCCTCTACCACTCCGTCATGATGTGCCTGATCGTATGTTATGAATACTGTTTTCATTGCTTATTGCTTGTTACGTTTTTCTATATCGTGACTTACTGAGTGCAGACGCTGGGTAGCCAGACGCTCTGCCTTTGTCTCTTCCCAATACTTATCCAGTTCACGCTGTTCTTTCAGAGCCTTACGCTGGCGCTTGATACCGATGCTTCCGAAGATACAGAACATAGAAGGAACGTAGATAAGGGTAAGGATGGTACTAACCAACAGACCACCGATGATACTGATACCCATTGGGCGCCACATCTCAGCACCTACACCGTGGCTGACAGCCATAGGGAACATACCGAGGATAGTGGTCATAGTGGTCATAAGGATAGGACGCAGACGTGAACGGGCAGCGATGGTAGCTGAACGAATCAGGGAGTTGCCACGCTCGCGCATCAGGTTGGTGTAGTCGATAAGCACGATACCATTCTTTACCACAATACCGATCAGCATGATACCACCAAGCATAGACATGATGTTGAGGTTGGTGCCTGTGACAATCAATGCCAGGATGATACCTGAGAATGCGAATGGCACAGAGAGCATGATGATGAACGGATATGTAAGTGACTCGAACTGTGCGGCCATTACGATGAACACGAGGATGATGATAAGGATACCGAGTGTACCGAGGTCACGGTTAGAATCCTGCTGATCCTCATAAGAACCTGCTACCTGAACGGTAACACCTGCAGGAATCTCCATCTTCTCATATATTGACTGACCAAGTTCAACACCATCAGAAAGTGCATAGCCATCCTTAAGAACGGCACTTACGGTTACGTAACGCTCACGGTCCTTACGCTCGATGGTAGGTGGGATAGCGCTCTCTTTAACAGTACCGATATCACAGATACGGATGTTCTGTCCACGACCATTAGGTATCACCATGTTTTCGATATCCTCCATAGAGATACGAGCACTTGGCTCATAGCGAACCTTGATGTCGTACTCCTTACCATCCTCACGGAAGTATGAAAGCTGAGAACCGGTGATTATGTTGCGGACATATCCTGCTGCTGTTGACAAACCGAGACCCTGCTGAGCAAGTTTCTCGCGGTCGAACTCAACAACGATTTCCGGCTGATAGTCAGAACGTGAGATTACGGTTTGGGCAACCATCTCGTTCTCGCCCAGCTTCATAGATAATTCATCGGCAATCCTGCGTGTAGCGTCAAGGTCGTAGCCGTAAATCTCGAATGTGGCAGTTGACTGACCACCCATTGATGCAGCCTGCTGACCACCGAGCATTACACGATATTTAGCCAGTTCTGGGATAGCCTTCAAATCTGCACGCATCTCGTCACAGATAGTAGCCAGACCCTTTTCACGCTCATTTGAAGGCACCATCATTATGTTGAATGAAATGATGTGTGAACCATTATCAGAAAGTGAAGCGAAGGTGTTGTTATCACCAGCCTGACCTACGGTGAAGTTACATGACTGCATATCCTGACCATATCTGTCCTGCCACTTCTTTACGAGACTCTTTGCAAGCTGTTCAGAAATCTCGACGCGAGTACCGATAGGCAACTGAACTGATACACCGATACGACCAGAGTCGTTGGCAGGGAAGAACTCAGACTTGATACCGCATATAGATGCAAGTGCGAGAGAACCAGCGAAGAGGCATACACAAGCGATAACAACCGTTGCACGATGACGTACAGCCCAGTTGATTCGTCTCTCATACCAGTCGTCGAGGTTATCAAGACCGTTGCTGATAGGTGAGTATATCTTCTTGAACAGACCGCTCTGGCGCTTCTTCAGTCTCAGCATCAATGAACAGAGCATAGGAGTGAAGGTGAGAGCTGAGATTGTAGAGATTGTCATGATGATACACATCATCCAACCCAACTGCTTGAAGAGCACACCTGCCATACCTGTTACCATGGTCAATGGGAAGAACACGGCAATCATGGTCAATGTAGAAGCCACAACCGAAATAGCCACCTCCTGCGTAGCGTGAACCGCCGCCTGTTTTGGAGAAGAGCCTCGTTCAATATGCGTCGTTACATTCTCAAGTACCACGATGGCATCATCCACCACGTTACCGATAGCGATAGAAAGACATGACAGAGATATCATGTTGAGCGAACCTCCCGTTGCATACAGATAGATGAAAGATGCTATCAGAGACATTGGGATGGTAATCACAATGATCATCGTAGCACGCCATCTGCCGAGGAAGATGAATACCACGAGAGCCACGAAGAACATAGCGTAGGCTATGGTTTCTTCAAGTGATCCGATAGTGTTCAGAATGTTGTCTGAGGTATTTACAATAATACCCAGCTTAACATCAGGTGGAAGATTCTTCTGAAGTTCAGGAAGTTTCTCCAATACAGCATCAGAGATAGCCACAGAGTTTGCACCAGACTGTTTCTGAACAATAATCATGGCACCCTGTGTGCCGTTGGTGAAGGTCTTCTGTGAACGCTCCTGAAGGTTATCCACGATACGTGCAACGTCCTTCAGATATACATTTACGCCATTGTGAGTGCCCACGATGACGTTGTTCATCTCGCTTGGGTCGCTGAACTCACCCTCTACGCGGACGGTGAATGTCTGTGTACCCACATCAACCGTACCATTGGTGATGTTACGGTTCTCTGCGCTGATGGCTGAACTTACCTGCAAAGGAGAGAGACCATAAGCCTCCATTTTGCGAGGGTCGAGATAGATGTTGATCTCACGCTCTGGAGCACCAGAGATACTAACCGAACCTACACCATCGATACGTGCAAGAGGGTTAGCTACACCATCATCCAGTATCTTGTAAAGAGCCTGCTGTGATTCCTTTGCCTCTACTGAGAGCATGATGATAGGAATCATATCGGTAGAGAACTTGAACAGGATAGGTGTCTGCGCTTCGTCTGGAAGTGAGTTTGATACCATGTCAAGTTTGTCTCGCACGTTGTTTGTAAGCGCATCAATGTCATAGCCGAACTCAAACTGAAGAGTTATGACAGATACGTTCTCACGAGAGTTACTTGTGATATGCTTCAAGTGCTCCACCGAGTTCAAGGTGTTCTCAAGTGGACGTGTTACGTTATTCTCAATATCATTAGCCGACGCACCATTATAATACGTCATGACCATGATGGTGTTGGTATCAATATCTGGATAAAGGTCGATAGGGAGCTTTATCAGAGAGAAGATACCGAGAATGATGACTGCCACAAAGCAGAGGCTCGTCATAATCGGTCGTTTGACCGCGCCTTCGTATAGAGTCATATTTTTATTTCGAATTAAAGCCTCTCCCCCCGCCCTCCCCCGTAGGGAGGGAGCCGGAGAGGCCGCCTTTTTATTTTACAACCTTAACCTTCTTGCCTTCTGCAAGACGAGCCTGACCTGCGATTACAACCTGCTGACCATTCTCTACACCTGAGAGAATCTCATACTTTGTACCGATGTGCTGACCAAGCTGTACCTTATTATAAGAAACGGTCTGTGTCTTCTCGTTGTAAACATATACATAGCGGTCGCCAGCACCAATCTGCTTTACAAGTGACTCGTCTGGAACAAGAACGTGAGTCTGGTTGCCGTAGTTAATTTTCACACGAGCGAACATACCTGGACGAACCTTCTGCTGTGGGTTGTTGATAGTAACCTCAACAGGGAAGGTATGTGTAGCTATGTCGATTGAAGGAGATACGGTTGTAATCTTACCTGTGAAGTTCTCGCCTTCGTATGAGTCGAGAGTGATATCAACGCTCTGGCCCTTCTTGATGCTCTTATAGTGAACCTCAGATACGTTCATAACAACCTTTACAGGATTTGTCTTTTCGATTGTGAGGATAGGAGCACCACCATACATATCGCCGTTGTCATAGTTACGTGCTGTTACCACACCACTCATAGGAGCATAAAGCTGAGTGTTATGTGACATCTGACGATACTGTGACTCCATAACCTCGATCTGCATCTTGGCATTATCATACTCAGCCTTTGAAGCACCACCAACCTTGTAGAGCTCGCTTGTGCGGTTGAACTCCACCTTCTGGTTGTCAATCTGAAGCTTCAACTGGTTGAGGCTTGAAGCGTCAAGCTGAACGAGCAACTGTCCCTTGCTAACCACATCGCCTACGTCAACGAGGATTCTCTCAATACGATATGCCATATTAGGAGAGATGTTATTTTTGAGGTCACTCTCTACTGTTGCTGTGTAAACCTGTGTCTGAGGAATACTCTCACTTGTTACTGTTGCGAGTTTTACTTCAACTGCCATATCAGCAGCTGCACCCTTCGCGTCCTTCTTTTCTCCGCATGAGCAGACCATAGCTGCTGCAAAAAGCGGTATAATATATTTGAATTTCATAAAGATGTAATTTTCAATTGTAATTGTAATTTTCAATTCTCAATTTTCAATTTTCAATTGAGTTTTACTCACGTCCTAATGTGTAGTCAAGATCAGCCTTGTTTGTGAGATAGTCATAGATGCTCTGGCGATATGTCAGCTCTGCCTGTGTAAGAGCTGTCTCGCTCTGGTTAAGCTCAAGAATAGTGCCACGACCCACGTCATATCTCTTTGCAGATATAGTTACTGCCTTGTCTGCCTTCTTCACAGCCTCGCGATCAGACTCTAACTTTGAAATTGTAGATAGCATATTCTGACGATAGCTCTGAGCTGCCATTGAAAGTTGGCGCATAGTGTTTGTGCGGGTATCTGTCAACTTCTCAATCTGAACCTTGTTGCTCTTCAGCTTTGTCCAGTTGCTTGCCTGGAAGATTGGAACTGTAACAGAGAAAGCGAGTGTTGAACTTGGAGAATACTTATAGTTGAACACATTCCAGTTCTCGTTAGAGTAAGAGGTGTAAGAACCTTGAAGCTGCATAGCAACCGTTGGAAGGAAGTTGGTACGCAGAAGCTTGTTTGAACGCTCCAACATGTTCTGGTTCATGTCAAGCTGACGAACGGATGTGTTGTTTGCAAGTTCATTCTCATTAACTTCTGCCTTAGCCATAGTGAGATCCTTCTCGTAAGCCTTGAGTGAGTCTCTGAGGGTAACGTCGATGTCTGTCTTGATACCCATAAGAACCTTCAGACGCAGAAGGGCGAGGTTAAGGCCTGTCTCGGCACTTGTCACGCTTGAGCCCATAGAGCGCATCTGAACCTCTGCTGTGATCTTGTCGTACTCGCTAACCTTACCTACCTGGAACTTCTTGTCAACAACCTCGTAGTTCTCCTTTGCCACTTTGTAGCTTCTCTGGATAACGTCGCGGCTATCCTTTGAGAGTAGGGCAGCATAATAGGCCTTTGTCACCTGATTGATGAGGTCAAGACGAGAGGAACGCGCTTTTTCCTGAGCAAGAAGAATGTCCTCCTTGGTCAGTTTCATGTTTTGATATACTGCAGGGGCATAGATAGGCAATGTCATAGTAAGACCACCAGTAGCGGTCGTTGTACCATCAGAACCCATCTTGAATTCTCCCATAGCTGTCTTGATTGCAGCCACCTGAATACTGTGCGAGAGCGAAAGGCTTGCACTAACTGAAGGCATAAGCGCCTGCCATGCTTCCTTATCGGCAATCTCTTTTAATTGAATGTCCTTGTCGGCTATCTTGATTGTCGGATTCTCAGCCAGCGCTATCTCTATAGCTTTCTTAAGGTTGAGATCCACATTTCCGACCGATGCTGCACCATTACCTTGTGCGCGAGATAAGCCTGGCGCCATAAGAGTAATGAGGGCAGCGACAATAAGTGTCATGCACTTTTTGTTCATTGCGTTTATTTTATAACTTTGGTTTAACAGTAAAAACTTTGTGCAAAGGTAAAGTTTTTTCGGCATATAACGCGCATGTTATAATATTATTAATATTATTTAACAAACACATATTGCTAAACTCGACAAAAATCACTACTTTTGCATCAAAATGCGATACAAATCAACCATAATATCTCTCCTTCTTTTAGCTCTTTGTCTTCCTGTTTTGGCAAAGGGAAATAGTTCCTCGTCTAATGCTGCTACGGCAAAGGAATTATTTAATAAGGTGTATAATCTTGTCTTCGGGCCTCAAGGCTCGGCACTATCATATAAGGTCAATATCATAGGGGTATATAAGACCGAGGGAACCATAGTTTACAAGGGCAAGAAACTGCATTATTCTGAGGCTAGATATATGGCTTGGGAAGATGGCGTAACGGCTTATATGGTTGACAAGAAGAAAAGGCAGGTGAACATATATCGTTATGACGATGATAACAAGGATAAGTACCTGTCCAAGTTCAAGTATGATGTCAATAATTTTGATTACTCTTACGAAACTGATGGTGACTATTACCTCATAACGGCAAAGGTTAAGAATGCCAGCTTCTTTGGCATAAAGTCCGTAACAGCAAGGGTTTACAAGAATAACCTTCATCCTGTCAGCCTTACAATTAAATTATCGTTCTTTCGTACTACTGTACAAATATCCAATTTTATGAGTGGTAAGATTGCCGATAGCAATTTCGTCTTTCCAAAGGATAGGTTCAAGGGGTATGAATTCATCGACCATAGGAATGATAAGTGATTAAGTGCTTGATGTTTAGAAAATGAATTCTTTGTTGTGAAAAGGATAAGGGAAACGGATTTGTCTGATTTTTCTGATAGCTGGCGTGATAAGTGCAAAATAGGTAATTCGTAATTAACGTGAATTCGAAATAAACGCATCTCCGATGCTGAACTGACAATAATTACCAATCTTACCAATCTTCAACCAATAAAAATGAAAATTATTGGACTAAGATTGTGAAGATTGGTAATTATTGTCAGTTAAAACAGCTTGCTGTTTGCCACATAGCCAATTCGTCGAACTCACGTTAATTACATTCAGATAAATCCGCTTCCCTTTAAAAATAAAATCACCATTGGCTTACCTTCGGGCCATTTACCGGAAATTCCCTGGGCTTGAAGAATTCTAAGGCGGTATCTTTGTCCTTCATTATGTAATAATTCTCAAATTCACCTTTGCGTTTTGTAATCATCACACCTTCTTCTTTTTCGAAATAGATAATATAGGAATAGTCTTTTCCCCTGTTTTCATCCTTAATTATGTATTGTCCTTTTGTGCCTGTACCAACCTTAGAGTGATCAAAAAAGCCAGCTATGTTTTTTGCCATGTAGTAAGGGTAAGTGTGCGTACCTCCCTCATAGTGCCAGATATATGTATCTTGGGTAAATTCATAATAGTCCTTCGATTGAGTGATATAGCCTGTTTCTGATATCCACTTTGTTCCATTTAAATCAGAAGTGGAAATCGAAGTCGCTGCGTTTCTTATCTTGTAGATTTTCCCTTTATCTACATTAATAATTTCGCTTTGCATTGGAATGAAAACATTTGAGAACTGCCAGAAACCAAATGCAACGTGATATTGGTTTTTCTTTGGCATCTGACGGATTGTGACTCCACTATAAGTATCGCAATCGAAATAAACTAAAGGTGCATCCGATTCTGATACTTTCCACGCCTGATATATAGAATCTGTACAATAACTTTTTACAAGGGCATCCCTTGACTGCCTGTTATTAAAGTATGCCGTGTAAAACTTCTCTAAATCAGCAGAGTTGTTGATTGTCTGTGCTGATGCAAGATTCGAAAAGAAAAACAGTAATGCTGTTAATGTTATTGTAGATAATAGCTTTCTCATATAATTTTTCGTTTGTTGCATGCAAAATTACGTAATCTTTTTGATAACTCCAAACGTAATGGTGAAAATCATGAAATCACCATGTGCTATATTTAGGACCATTTACAGGAAATTCCCTCGGTTTGAAGAATTCCTTGCGGATTTCTTTTCCATTCATTATATAAATGTTGTCGCTTAGTACCATCAAGCCTTCTTCTTTGTTGAAATAGATAATTGAAAAGAATAATAAATCCTCTCCCCATTTTTCTACATAATATTGTCCTTTTGTGTTTGTACCAACCTTGGATGAATCAAATTTTGTAGGTGTGGTATCTGTTAGGTAGTAAGGATTAGGGACAGAACGGGCATCTTTCAGATCTACCCTTTGATTGATAATTTCATTATTGGTGAATTCGTAATAATTCTTTGATATTTCGTAATAATCATTTGGTTTATCGAGTCGCCGAATTACAAATCGCCATTTTGTGCCACTCAAATCAGAAGTGGAAAGAGGGGCGTGGTGATCAACCTTGTTTATTTTCCCATTTTCTACAGAGATAGTAACTCCTTCGCGTGACCTAAAGTCATTTTCGCCCAAGTACCAGTAGCCAAATAAAACGAGATATTGATTGTCTTTTGGCAACTGACGGATTTGGACGCCGCTATAGTTGTCGCAACCGCCAAAGACGAAAGGCTCATCTGAACTTGACGCTTTCCATGCCTGATATAAAGAATCCGTACAATAGCCCTTTACAAGGGCATCCCTTGACTGCCTGTTATTAAAGAATTCCGTGTAAAACTTCTCCAAATCAGCGGAGTTATTGATTGTTTGTGCTGATACAAGATTCGAAAAGAAAAACAGTAATGCTGTTAATGTTATTGTAGATAATAGCTTTCTCATATAATTTTTCGTTTGTTGCATGCAAAATTACGTAATCTTTTTGATAACTCCAAATGTATTTGCAAATTTCTTCTTTGCAAACTGGTTCTTCCTTGTGTTTTCTTCCGCTCTTTCTTTTATGTTTCTCCATCGCTTCTCAATCACTTCTCCATCGATACTCCATCGAAACGATGGACTTGCGATGGAGTAACGATGGAGTAACGATGGAGTATCTTCGGACGTAAGGCGGAGAAATAACGGCTTTAGTGATGATAAAAAACGTGAGTTCGACGAATCTTCATATAAACAGATTTCTTTGCGATTATACTGAAAAAAATAATAAGGGAAACGGATTTATCCGGTGTATCTGATAGCTGGCGCATTAATCTCTTCAGATAAATCAACGTCAGTTCGATGAATTCGAAACAAACGCATCTCCGATGCTGAACTGACAATA
>CAMKEM010000056.1 GCA_946411565.1 uncultured Prevotellaceae bacterium
CGGATTTGTCTGATTAATCTGATTGTTGGCGCAGTAATATTTACGCGTGTTTTTTCAGATAAATCGGATAAATCCGCTTCCCTTTTCATTCGTCGAGCTCACGTTAAATTATGCTTTGAGTAATGATAGACTGCTAAGATGTTTTCGTCACTCTCACGCTGAATGACAAGAAAAATCCCTTGCTCAATCCTATTTGGAAAGAACAAGGGATTTATGCTATATAACCTTCTTCTTGGTTAGGCTTTAGATCTGCTTGAAGAAGTCGTTGCCCTTATCATCAACGAGGATGAATGCTGGGAAGTCAACAACGTCAATCTTCCAAACTGCCTCCATGCCGAGCTCTGGGTACTCTACGCACTCAATGCTCTTGATGTTGCTTGATGAAAGGAATGCAGCCACACCGCCGATAGAACCGAGGTAGAAACCCTTATGGTCCTTGCAGGCATCGGTGACAACCTGTGAACGGTTACCCTTGGCAATCATTACCATAGAACCGCCATTGTCCATGAACTCATAGACGTATGGATCCATACGGCCTGCTGTTGTAGGGCCCATAGAACCGCAAGGCATACCCTGTGGAGTCTTAGCAGGACCAGCGTAGAGAACAGGATGATCCTTGAAGTACTGTGGCATACCCTCACCTGCATCAAGACGAGCCTTGATCTTAGCGTGTGCGATGTCACGAGCAACGATGATAGTACCTGTGAGGTTTACGCGAGTAGAAACAGGATACTTGCTCAGCTCCTTACAGATTTCTGACATTGGCTGATTGAGGTTGATGTTGATTGCATCGCCCTCGCCTGCCTGACGGAGTGACTCTGGGATAAGCTCGTATGGTTTATCGTCCATCTTCTCAATCCAGATACCGTCCTCGTTGATCTTAGCCTTGATGTTACGGTCAGCAGAGCAAGAAACGCCTAGGCTGATTGGGCAAGATGCACCGTGACGTGGAAGACGTACTACGCGAACGTCGTGTGCGAATGCCTTACCGCCGAACTGAGCACCGAAGCCGATCTTACGAGCCTCTTCGAGAAGCTGCTTCTCAAGCTCGATGTCACGGAATGCGCGACCAGTCTCATCACCTGTTGTAGGGAGGCTG
This sequence comes from uncultured Prevotellaceae bacterium, assembly GCA_946411565.1. GTDB lineage: Bacteria > Bacteroidota > Bacteroidia > Bacteroidales > Bacteroidaceae > Prevotella. The sequence continues at coordinate 1,100 of CAMKEM010000056.1, forward strand.
TCATAGTACTTTGTAGAAGCGAGCTTAACGGTAAGGAGGTTCTTCTCAGCAGAAGTACCACCGATAACGAATGCGATATGGTAAGGAGGACAAGCGGCTGTGCCGAGAGTCTTCATCTTCTCAACGAGGAAAGGAACGAGAGTGCCAGGGTTCTGGATACGTGCCTTTGTCTCCTGATAGAGATATGTCTTGTTTGCAGAACCGCCACCCTTTACTACGCAGAGGAACTTATACTCCATGCCGTGTGTAGCCTCGATGTCAATCTGTGCAGGGAGGTTGCAACGTGTGTTCACCTCATCGTACATGTTGAGAGGAGCGTTCTGAGAATAGCGGAGGTTGTCGTTTACGTATGTGTTATATACGCCCTTAGCAAGAGGCTCTTCGTCCTCGAAGCCAGTCCAAACCTGCTGTCCCTTCTCTGCGTGGATGATAGCTGTACCTGTATCCTGACAGAATGGGAGCTGACCCTTGCAAGCAACCTCGGCGTTGCGAAGCATAGTGAGGGCAACATACTTATCGTTGTCTGTAGCCTCTGGGTCGTTGAGTATAGCAGCAACCTGCTTGTTGTGCTCACGACGGAGCATGAAGTTCACGTCGTGGAAAGCCTGTGTTGTAAGAAGCTCAAGAGCCTCTGGTGATACCTTCAGGATCTTGTGTCCCTCGAAGTCACCAACTGAAACGCCTTCCTTAGATATAAGGCGATACTCTGTCTTGTCCTCGCCAAGTTGGAACATTGGCGCGTACTTGAATTCTGGATTTGCCATAATGATATTTTTGTATAATAATAAAATACAAATTGCAGCCCCTCACCCGTCCTGCGGACACCCTCTCCCCAAGGGGCGAGGGCTAAGTTAGTATTGAACCTTTAAAGGCTTCTCATCGTGAGAAAATCTAACTATTCCCTCGCCCCTTGGGGAGAGGGTGTCCGTAGGACGGGTGAGGGGCTGGTGATGTTTTTTTTACTTCAGGAATGCAGCGCGTGAAGCCTCAATCTTCTCCTTAGAAGCAGCGAGTTCCTTCTTGAAGTCTGCGAGAGTTGTAGCCTGAAGATCCTTCAGTGGGTTGAGAGCCTCTGCAATACCCTGAATCTGTGGGTCATATACTGAGAGCTGATCAACTGCGTCGATGATGCAGAACAGACGGAATGTGATATTTGCAACCTGCTCGTCTGTGTAGCCAGCGCAGAACTTCTCAATGTTCTGTGACAATACATATACAGTCTCAACTGTTGCAGCACTGGTAAGAATCCAGTAGAAGTTGATGCGGCCTTCAGCCTCCATCTCCTTGTAGAGAACCTTATTCTGCTCTGCCTTAGTAGCAGCTTCCTGTGCCTTCTTGATTGCAGGGTCATTGATGTCTGTAACGAGCTTAGAGATAGCCTCATCATAGCCCTTAACTTCCATCTCATAGAGACTAGCTACTTCCTTGTCGGCAGTAAGCATAGCCATAACTGCATATTTCTGACCAATAGATGTCGCATTTGCACTTGCAGTTGGAGAGAGCAGATAAGTAGGCTTAACCTTTTTCTCGTCTGCTGAGAGCTTGATTTTACCAGCCTTGATGTTCTCCTCGATAGCAGCGAACTGCTTGTCGTTGATCTGTGTTGAAAGACTGTCAAGGTGCATTTTAACGGCAGCCTCGAGCTGAGCCTGCTCAAATGTCTTAGTTGTGTCCTGATCGGCAACTTCCTGCTGTGGCTTAGAACCACCGCAAGATGCAAGTACCATAGCAGCGAATGCTACGATTGCGAGAGTGAATTTCTTCATAATGATTTGGTTTTTATTATTATGTTTTTTGTATTAACGCGGAATTAATAGGTGCAAAGTTAATAAATTATTTTATAATTCAACAAAAATATCGGAAAAAACTGACAAAGTTTCACATTTTTTCTCCTTTTTCTATTGCTGCTCTTTCCTGAGATAGCGTCCCGGACGGTCCGAATAGAGCATTATTGACACAATAAGGCTCATTAGCAGAAGAACGAAAATGTTGAATTTCAGAGTAGGGATCTCATTTTCACCTACCACCTTTACCGAGCTATAGAATGGTGCACGACCATTGTTTGAGCGTGGTGTAAGGTATATGAATCCTGCTCTTGGCACTATATAGCCATCCACTATGTCGTGCGTATGCTTGGTGTCGGCATTGATACAGAAGTTCTCAAGCTGCATATTGTAATGCCTCTTCTTCATCTTTAGATATTCATCCTTGCCAATTCTGTTCACGATGGATGTAACAATCTTATCCTCGTCAAGGGTTGCCCTGTTGCATCTATCCGAGAGAATACGTTCTGCTTCATCGGTATAGGCACGAAGTGACTTGTAGGAATAGTCGCCTGTGTATGGCTTCATGTCGCAAACATCCGATAGGGTAGGGAGTGCTTTCTTTATCACGTCCATGTGCTCAGGCTTAACCTCTTCGCCCTTCGTCTTCTCGTCGTTCATGGTCTCAAGCTGAGACTGAACCTCATAGAGATATGCAAACAGATAATACTGAGCCTCGTATTTCTTTCTCTGGATATCGAAGAGCGGAGCCTCGTATTTATTGTCCTTGAACTGGGTTACGGACAATGCCTCGTAAGCCCATCGTGAAGGTATCACATCACCTACAACAGGTACATTTCCCGTTGTGCTGTTAGGGGTGAGATCAGAGAAATTAACCACGAGTCCGCAAAGCAGAATCTGCGGAATGAGTAATATTGGGATGCTGATATAGATAGCCACTACGCTGTTTAGGCATTGTGACAATAATAGTCCGATAAGTGACGATAGGAATGCAGCAAGGAATAGCAGTCCCCACCATACGAAGAAGACATCATGAATTTCCATGATGAGATTGCCGATACCTACGAACAGTAATGTCTGCAACAGGGTGACACCTGCCATGAAGATAATCTTGCTCGACATATAGCTTGCATAGGACAGGCTGAGGAATTTCTCGCGTTTCAGCAATGCACGATCCTTTATTATCTCTTCTGCCGAACCGCTCATACCTATGAATATAGCAACAATAACAGCCATGAAAAGGTATGAAACGAGGTTCTTGTTATCCATTACTGAGTAGCCTTCGTTAGGTGCATAGTGAGTGAGATATGCACATACGGCTGCAAGCAACGGAGCCTCAAGAAGCGTGATGAGGAGATACTGTACGTTGGTTATCTTTGTGCTGAAATTGCGCTGTAGCTGTATGGCAAACTGATGCAGAACACCAGGCTTCTTCTGTTCCGTAGGAGGAACATCTGTCTTTCTTGGCTCTTTCAGCGGCTTTTTCTTTCTCCACTTTAGATATGTCTCATGCCATTCCTGTGGGGAAATCTTACGCTCGTCCTTCAGTCTGCCACTCTCATCAAGAGCTTTCTCATCAATGATGTTGAGCACTACCTCTGGATTCACGTTTCCACAAGTAGGGCATGTGCTCGTATTTGCATCGGCATAGTTTGCCGCCATCTTGAAATATGTGATGGCCTCAATAGGATTTCCGTCGAAAACAGGATAACCACCTCTATCCAATAGCCAAAGTCTATCGAACAGCTTATAAACATCGGATGATGGCTGATGAATGTTTATGATTACGAGCTTGCCCTTGTAGGTAAGTTCCTTGAGGATGTTGATTACATTCTCGGTATCGGTTGAGGAAAGACCTGAAGTTGGTTCGTCAAGGAACAGAATAACAGGCTCACGGATTAGCTCAAGGGCGATGTTCAGTCGTTTGCGCTGACCTCCAGAGATGTATTTGTTAATGGCACTACCTACCTTTAGGTCGCGTGCGGCATCAAGTCCCAACTGTCGCAGAACCTCCATTACTCGCGCGTCTATCTTCTCGTTGCTCATGCCCTCAAAGCACAGCTTGGCAGTATAATATAGGTTCTGATATACCGTCAGTTCCTCTACGAGAAGGTCATCCTGTGGCACGAAGCCTATAAGCTCCTTTGCGCCACTCTCAAGAATGTTGTGCCCATTGATAGTGATGCTACCGCTCTGTGGAATAAGACTACCGTTGAGCAATGACATCAACGTTGATTTTCCTGTTCCACTACCACCCATAACGGCAACAAGCTCGCCACTATGAAGCGTGAAGCTGAAGTTGTGTATTCCGTTCTCGCTGTTAGGGAAACGGAAGTTGATGTCACGTCCGCAGAACTCCACTTCCTTGCCTGTGTCTTCCTTTGAATAGAGAGCCTTGGCTGTGGAATAGTACAATCGTGTACCTGTACGCGCATTTTTTATCACGCTACTCTGTGCCCATGTCTGGAATGTGTCGGGCAATACTGGCACATCGTCCATGAGTATCGTGTCATTACCCGTATAGGTGAACTGTATTCTGTTGAAATGAGGCATCCAGAAGGTCGTGATATGACCGTCAATTCCCGGTGCCTCTATTCTGCGTACAAGCTTAGACTCCTTATCTCCTACGAAATCGCAGAAGGCAAGGTATCTTTCATGGCTTACTCCAAAGATGCTTGCTGTTGTTTGGAAAAGATCATCGTCGGCAAGATATCCCAGTTCGTCGTTTACGCAGAACTGCATCAGACGCAAGAGGAACAGAGCCTGCTCTTCGGTGGAGAAGTTTATCTGTATCTTGGTACATACATCCTTGATGATAGCCTCTTTGTCAATGTCGGGAGAACTCTCATATAGGTCTCTCAGCGTTTCGTACATCATGATGAATGTTTCGGTATCGCGGATACCGAAATGACGTGCGAGGTAGTTGTGAAGCTTCCGCTTGGAAACCTCAATATCCACACAATCCCTTGCCCCGAAGAGAGCAAAGAGATTAGTGAGACCTGCAAGGATTGTATCGTTTACCATAGAATATTATATGAATAAAAAGAATCCCAGCCCCTCACCTGCCCTTCGGGCATCCTCTGACACATACTCCGATGTTATCAACATCGGACTTCCCCAAGGGGCGAGGAATGAGTTACATTTTACAGCTTATGAGGGATTGTTTGAGGGGTAAATACTAACTTTCCCCTCGCCCCTTGGGGAGAGGGTGTCCGTAGGACGGGTGAGGGGCTTTGTTTTAATAATCCCCATACAGGAAATCGTTGTAAGGATATTTCTGAACGTGGAGCTCACGTACCTTCTTATAGATAGTTTCCCTGAACTCGTCAATGTTCAGTTTCTCCTTGGCAGAGATGAACAGACAACCGAAGTTGTTGGGATTGGTGTTCTCGTTGACCTTAGCCATCCATGTACGCTTGAGGTCGTCAAGTGAAATCTCGTTCTTCTTTACAGGAGTGAGGTCGTCCTCTTCCTTCTCCGTCCATTTATATGCATCAATCTTGTTGAAGATAATCATAGAAGGCTTATCTGCACATTCAAGGTCGCCGAGAGTCTTCTCTACAACCTTAATCTGATCCTCAAAGTCAGGATGAGATATATCCACCACATGAAGCAGAAGGTCTGCCTCTCGTGTCTCGTCAAGTGTTGATTTGAATGAATCCACAAGGTCGGTTGGCAGTTTCCTTATGAAACCTACGGTATCTGCAAGAAGGAAAGGAAGGTTGTCCACCACCACCTTTCTTACAGTAGTGTCAAGAGTGGCGAAGAGCTTGTTCTCTGCGAACACCTCACTCTTGGCAAGCATATTCATTATGGTAGATTTACCCACGTTGGTATAACCCACAAGAGCCACACGGATAAGTCTGCCTCTGTTCTTGCGTTGTGTTGTCTTCTGCTTGTCAATCTCGGCAAGCCTTTGCTTCAGAAGGCTCATTCTTCCGAGAATGATACGGCGGTCCATCTCAAGCTGAGTCTCACCAGGACCACGAAGTCCTACTGAACCCTTACCTCCACCAGAACCAGAGCCACCGCCCTGACGCTCAAGGTGAGTCCAAAGGCGTTGGAGTCGTGGAAGCATATAGCGATATTGTGCCAGTTCCACCTGTGTCTTTGCGTTTGCTGTCTGGGCACGCATGGCGAAGATGTCAAGAATAAGACTCGTTCTGTCGAGAATCTTCACCTTTAGCTCTGCCTCTATGTTGCGAAGCTGCTTTGCCGAAAGCTCATCGTCAAAGATAACAATACCGACCTCTTCCCATGGAGTTCCGTCAGGATGCACATCCTCGTTCTCCACGTGATCTTCACATTCTTCTATATATGCGCGTATCTCCTCAAGCTTACCAGTTCCCACATAGGTTATGCTGCTTGGTCCGTTCACTCTCTGGGTGAATCTCTTAAGCACCTTAGCTCCCGCAGTATCGGCAAGAAACTCAAGTTCGTCAAGGTACTCTGTTGTCTTTGCCTCGTTTTGGTTTGGGGTGATGAGACCTACAAGTACGGCTGTCTCTGTTTTAGCTTCTGATATTACGAATTCTTTCATGTTTGCTTTTTCGCACGAAAAATTAAAAGTGCATGTCAGCCCCAAAGGCTGGCGCACGTTCTATGATTTATTGAGTGCAAAGATACGAAATTAATTCCGAAATTCAAAAATATATTTCGCAATTATTTTGCATTTATGGCACATAGGGTATGTTAATGATTAAAAAACTATGCTTTTCGTGGTTAAAATAAATTAAACGCCGCTTGTTTTTTGCCACTTTTTCAAGTCATATAGGTATCTTTGCACCCGAAATCAAAAAATCACTAATAAAAATAAAACAGGATGAAAAAGAATCTTTTGCTTATCGTAATGGCAGTAACTGGTTGTATGATGATCAGTAGCTGTGTAAGTAAGAAGGAATTGCTCGATTGTCAGAGTTCTAACATGACTCTCAATAACAAGTATCAGGAAAATCGTGAGGCTTTGGCTTCAGCTAACGCTCGTATTCAGAGCCTTCAGGAACAGCTCAACTCAGAGAAGGCTAATAGCGCAAACCTTCAGAAGTCTTTGAAGGATATGCAGGCTTCACTCAACCAGAGCCTTGCTGCTGCTAACTCTAACAACGTGAATGTAGCAAAGCTTGTTGATCAGGTTAACGAGTCAAATCAGTATATCCGTCACCTCGTAGAGGTTAAGTCTAAGAGCGACTCTCTTAACATGGTACTGACAAACAATCTTACTCGTTCTCTCTCTAAGGAGGATATGAAGGAGGTTGACGTTCAGGTAATGAAGGGTGTTGTTTATATCTCTCTTGCTGATAACATGCTCTATCAGAGTGGTTCTTACGAGATCAGCGATCGTGCTGCTGCTACTCTCTCTAAGATTGCAAAGATCATCAGCGACTATAAGGATTACGATGTTCTCATCGAGGGCAACACCGATAACGTTCCTATGAAGGGTACTAACATCCGTAACAACTGGGATCTCTCTTGTCTCCGCGCTTCAAGCGTTGTTCAGTGCCTCCAGAACAAGTATGGTGTAGATCCTAAGCGTCTCACAGCAGGTGGTCGTGGTGAGTTCAATCCAATCGCAGACAACAATACAGATGCTGGTCGTGCAACAAACCGTCGTACTCAGATCATCATCACTCCTAAGCTCGATGAGTTCATGGATCTTATCGGCAAGGCTCCAGGTAAGAAGTAATAGTTTTTTTTCAATACATCATTGTTTAGGAAGCAGTCGGGATTTATTTCTGGCTGCTTTTTTTATTATAGATTGTATTGAATAATATTTTTCTACAAACCGCCAAAGCTATTATTGCAAGATTCTATCGTTCTGCCTTTTAATTCATAATATTTCTTGTTTTTTCTAAGCTTGCGAAATTTAATCTTGTCTGTCTTGTAATTGTATGTCATTTTCATTGGCTGTTCGCCATAGAAGAATAGATATGACTCTTTGTTGCTTGTTTTTAAACACATACTATGTTCATAATCTTCTCTATGGATTTTCCCGTCCTGCACTTGATATGTTATCAAAAGTCTATAATGTTGACCATATCCACGCATGAAAATCATGCAGTCTTTGTATTTCCCTTGAAATGTGGGGAGAGGTATCTGCTCTTTATCTATCTCTTTGATAAACTCTTCTGTGGCATTATGCCCATTAATAGAAATGCGTAATTCCGTTATACTATCGTTTTTATCAACAAATTCATAATAGCTATTACAACTTAACTCTGTTTGAGCCAAAACAGAGTTAAGCTGTAAAAAGATCATGAATAATGAAATGTATATCCTAATATAACTGAGATGTTTCATTTCTATCACCATTTCGGAATATCCTATTCTAACTTCCCGTTGACATATTTCCATTCATATTCCGTGAAATCATTGGTGGAATCATCGTATGAAGGATCTGGCATATACCACCATTTGGATTCAAAGAATTCCTTTAGCTTTTTGTCTTTGAAAATATGTCCACGATTGGCGTATGGCAAATTGCGTAATATCCTTTTTTCTTGAGAAGTAGTTAAGAATTCTTCATTAGGACGAAAACTTGTGAGATTTATATATTGGCTTTCACCTCGGTCGTAAGTGTCACCTATTTCATATAAATGCCAGCCTTTTAGAATTTCTGTCGAATTAATATACAATTCGTCAGAAGGCGCAAAGTTTTCCTTATGCCATTTCACAGAGCCGTTCCTTATCGTAACCTCCTCAACATTAATCGTTTTGTTTTCATAATCGTGAATTGTGTTCTTGCGAGTTTTCCCGACACCGCTGTTTATCTCAAAGGATGAACCTGCAAATATATCGTTATAAATAAAGTTGTCCTTTGCAGAGTAAACAAAGAAGTGCTTAGCCGTGTTTGGGGCTTCTATGATTAACGTGAAATCGTCAATCTGCTTGTTTGCCCAGCGTGTTGCAGGGGTGAGTTTGTAATTAATGCTAAACGCACAGGCTGCTCCGTATGAAGTGTCATAGGTGTATGTATGATGAACAATATTTTCTCCCTTCTTGAAGGTTGGATTGAAACTATACACGTATGTATAGTCAACCTGTATTTCGTCCGTTATTTTGAAGTCCTTGCCATGCACAACTCCATTTTTTACATTAAGTTTCTCTCCGTTCATTTCTACCGTAAAATCCTTAATATGAGGGTCTATGCCTGAAGGCTGGTAAATAGCATGACTCCAAGCGAGAGGTTGTGATTCAAAGCCCATAAGTACAGTCTTATCCTCACCATTGTTGTAGAATGTGTATAGCACATCCACCTTGGCTATATTTTTATCCGTAAGGGTTATTGTCAATACTTCTTTCTTTACGGCAATATCAGTTTCCTGCAAAGGCACAAGTTGATTTCCGGATGCATAAAATACTGCATCGTTAGCGAATAATGGCATGTAAACTGCCATTACAAATAAGAGTAAGCTTGTGAAAAATCGGTATTTCATAATTGTTCTTTATATTTTTTCGTTCTGGGTGGCAAAGGTAAATAAAAAATCCTGTAATGCAAAGAAAATATCGAAAAAAGATAGATTCTTCAAAATTCTTCATGTAAAGATCCATCGTCCATACTTCTATTTTCCTTCGTTCTTACAAGGAAGTAAATACCATTAAAATACTATTAAAATACCATAAAGATACCATATAAATACCATTAACTATGGTAATATAATGGTATTATAATGGTATTATAATGGTATTATGATGGTATTATCATCGGAGGAATAACGTTTTATGTGCTTCGGAATTGAGAAATGATGAATGTGCATAAAAATGAGGATTTAAAGGGATATTTGCTGCTATGACTAATTTTTCATGGGAAAACGTTGCTGATATGAAAATAATTGTTTAATTTTGCACACGAAGACTATAAACCGAAAAAACATTATTATTATGAAGAAAACCAAAACATTTATTGCAATCGCTTTATTTTCCGCTTGTGTGGCTGGTTTTGCAACTGGCAACAATGAGGCTATGCCTGAAATGACAACTATGATGGCTTCTAAGGTTAAGAATGTCACCGTAGAACGTAACTGCTCTACATTCACAGCTATAGAGAATAAGACTCCATGTAATGTGTTCTACAAGCAGGGCGAGACTATCAAGGTCTCTATCGTTGCTCCACAGGATCAGGCAGACAAGATAAATACTTATGTTGAAAATGGTGTTCTTATTATAGAAATGGAAGATAATACATTTATCAAGGAAACAAAGAATGTGAAGATAAATGTTGAGTCTCCTTCTCTCGAATCTGTGGCTGTTGTTGGATCTGGTAACGTTACTGTACAGAGTCCTTTGAATACTTCTGGCAAGGCTATTGCTATGTCAGTAAAGGGTAGTGGTAATCTTAAAACCAAGAAGGTTGAGTGCGAAGAATTGACTACAAACGTTAGTGGTAGTGGTAATGTCGAGATTTCCGAGTTGAAGGCTTCTTCTGCCGAGGTTGAGGTTAATGGTAGTGGTAATGTTGAATGTAATGGCATGAAGGTCAGCAAGAAACTAACTGCTAATATCAACGGCTCAGGAAATGTTACTGCAAACGGTATGGTAGATGTCGTTAATGTTGAAATCCGTGGAAGTGGCAACATGACAGGTAGGATTAATTGTGATAACGTTACGGCAACTATCAAGGGTAGTGGTGATGTTAAGCTTTCAGGTGATATTAAGGCTCATTATACAACCGTTACTGGTTCGGGAAGGGTAAGTATTAGATAAGGCCTACCCCGTCCCTCCCCAAGGGAGGGCTCCACCCCCCTTCCCCCTCCAGGGGGAGTAGTTACACTTTGAATTTCTCTTCTCCTTTTGAGTAAGTTCCTAAATTGATAAATCTATAATCATGGAGAAATATATTGTTCAGCGTGCAAGCACACCTGGATGGTGGGTTGCAACAGATAATGAAAACGGAATGGTGGTACAGTTCGAGCATGGGCATTATGATGACACTCGGAAGGTAACATTGCTCAACGGTTATGCTTTATCCTCGGAGAAGGAAGCTGTGAAGGTGGCTGCTTATCTTCGTGGACTTAGCGATTGGCTCAGAGATAACCACTATGAGAAACTATATTCTCTCACTATGCGTCAAGAGATAGGCATACAGATAAGACGTGAGCGTAAGCGTCAAGGACTTTCTGGAAAGGAACTGGCTGAACGTGCTGGTTTTGTGGAGAGTACAATTAATAAGATAGAGAATGGTAAGTGGAATGTAGGCATCGACATTTTGGAAAAGATTTGTGATGCTTTAGGTGTGACACTTCAAATCATGTAAAGCTATGAGAAATGATGGTGATTGGAGGCCAGAGTGTTGTCGTAAGGCAGATGAGAATCAGAAGGCAGAGTCTAAGCCGAAGAAGAAAGAGAAAGTAACGAGGCCTTCATATAAATACGATGAATCAAAGTCATACATTAAGACGCATTACACAGAAGAGGAAAGGTCTGAGCCTAAAGAATTTGATTATACAGGTGGTGTAGGTAAGATTCCAGACAGGCCTAAGCTCTCCACTGCATGGTGCATCATAGGTCTCGGTGTGGTGTGCGTGGCTTTTGCTATTATGTTAGTGGGATGGGTAGGATTAATATTTCTTGTGCCTCTCATTTTGGGGCGTAAGTAATGCCTTATGTCAATTTCCTAATATGGGGGAAGAAGTGAGTTCGTATTTCTGATCACATTATTTTGAGCGATAAAAAGTAATTTCTCTCCCTTCCCCCTTCATGGGGGAAGGGCTGGGGTTAGGGGTTTCTTTGCCTTACCGCCTCATAAAGCAATATCGCTGCACTTACAGATACGTTAAGGGAATCCGTAATTCCGAGCATAGGAATTCGGATATGGGCATCAGCAGCCTTACGCCAGATATCTGTCAATCCTGTAGCTTCAGTACCCATAACGATTGCCGTACCACGTTTCATGTCAGTATCATAATAGAGTTCTGAGTCTTGAAGCTGGGCTGTAAGGATCTGGATGTCGTTCTCTTTCAGATACTTAATACATTCCTCGGAAGTACAGGCAACACAAGGCACGCTAAAAATCGCACCTGTGCTATTCCTTATGAGATTCGGGTTGTAGAGATCCGTCAAAGGATCACAAACAATAAGGGCATCTGCTCCTGCGGCATCTGCAGAACGAAGTATAGCACCGAGATTTCCCGGTTTCTCCACGCTCTCTAATACCACGACAAGCGGATTCTCCGATAGTTTCAAGTCTTGAAGCGTCTTGTCTTTAGTCTTCACCTCTGCTATAACGCCCTCTGTACTACCACGATATGCTATCTTTTCGTATATAGCAGGAGAGACCTCAAACAATTTGATGTTTTTGTTCTTCTCTATGATTTTTGATACATTTATGCTTCCTTCCTTTTGTGAAAGATTGCTCAGGCAAAATATTGTATCAATTTCATAGCCTTTTTCTACACATCTCTCCACTTCTCTTATTCCTTCAACAACAAACAATCCAGCCTTCCTTCTTTCGGAAGACTTCTGTTGTAATTGAAGTAATCGCTTTATCTTTGGGTTTTGAGCGCTTGTAATCGCCCCCCCAGCCCCCGAGGGGGAGTCTTTTATTATAGTATTTGTCGTGAAAGGCATGTTAATTGTTAATTTTTAATTGTTAATTGATTGTTGTGGGGAAGGCCACTATTAGCTTATCTGAGCCCAATCCACATCATCTTTTCTTAATTCGTTGAGACGCCTCCAAAGCATAGCGTGATGAGGAGAATTACATTCAGGATCATCGTCTATTATCTTTTGAGCCTCGTCCCTTGCAAGCTGAACGAGTTGTCCGTCTCTTGCAATATCGGCAATCTTGAGGTCGAAGGCAAGACCAGATTGCTGAGTGCCTTCAAGATCTCCTGGACCTCTTAGCTTTAGGTCTGCCTCTGCTATGCGGAAACCGTCGTTGGTTTCTGTCATTATTTCCATGCGCTTGCGTGTTTCCTGAGCAAGCTCATGCCCCGTAACAAGGATGCAATAGCTTTGGTCAGCCCCTCGTCCTACTCGTCCTCTAAGCTGATGCAACTGTGAAAGACCGAACCTCTGAGCGTCCATTATCACCATTACAGAGGCATTAGGCACGTTTACCCCCACCTCAATAACGGTTGTAGCAACGAGAATCTGGGTATCGCCAGAGATGAATTTCTGCATTTCCTCTTCCTTCTCGGCAGGCTTCATCTTTCCGTGTACCTTACTCATCCTGTACTCAGGGAATATCTTTTGCAGATACTCATAGCCTTCCTCAAGGTTCTTGAGGTCTATCTTCTCGCTCTCGGTTATGAGAGGATATACGATATAGACCTGACGACCAATACTTATCTGCTGTCTTATGCCGTTGAAAAGGCTCGTTGTCTGGTTGTCATATTTGTGCAGAGTTTGGATTGGCTTTCTACCAGGAGGAAGCTCGTCAATAACACTTACGTCAAGATCTCCGTAGATAGTCATAGCAAGGGTTCGTGGGATAGGCGTTGCCGTCATTACGAGTATGTGCGGAGGGTTCTCGTTCTTTGCCCATAGCTTGGCTCTTTGTGCAACCCCAAAACGATGCTGCTCATCAACAACAGCAAGTCCTATGTTCTTGAACTGTACGGTCTCTTCAATCAAGGCATGAGTTCCCACTAGAATATCAATTTCGCCTGTAACAAGCTGTTCGAGGACTTCCTTTCTCTTCTTGCCTTTGACAATACCTGTGAGCAATTCTACCTTTACGTCCAATCCCTTGAGGAATTCCTGTATGGTGGCAAGATGTTGCTCTGCAAGAATCTCGGTAGGAGCCATCAGGCAGGTCTGAAAACCGTTGTCAACAGCTATCAGCATAGCCATAAGTGCGACGAGAGTCTTTCCTGAACCCACATCACCTTGTACGAGACGGTTCATCTGTCTGCCAGTATTCATGTCGGCTTGTATCTCGTGCATCACACGTTTCTGAGCTCCTGTGAGTTCAAATTTCAGGTTCTTGCTAAAGAAATCCCTGAAATGATTGCCTACTCTTGGAAGTAGATACCCCTTGTATTTACGTCTATGGTTAGCCGTATAGCGAAGGATGTTGAGCTGAACATAGAATAGTTCCTCGAATTTCAGCCTCTCCCTTGCCTTCTGCATATCCTGTTGTGACTTAGGATAATGCACGTTTCGCATAGCCGTGTCACGACCTACAAGGTGGAGTGGGGTAGTGATGTAATCGGGAAGAGTTTCGGGAAGTGTCGGCATCTTTGCAAGCATAGCCTTTGCTATCTTCTCCATAGAACGAGAAGTTAGACCAGCGTTCTTCATCTTCTCCGTCGTTACATAGTATGGTTGCATACCCATCTGTGAGAGCTGAAGATTTTCTGCCTTTTCTATCTCAGGATGAGTGAATTGGAATCTGCCTCCAAAAATGCTTGGCTTGCCAAAAACGATATAGTCAACCCCGACCTTGAAATTCTTCGTGATGTATTGTGTTCCTGAGAACCATACGAGATCCACGACACCAGATCCATCTCCGAAATGTGCAACGAGTCTCTTCTTTTTTATTCCCATAGGGAATGTCTCAAAGGAGAGAATCCTGCCTTTAATCTGAACAAAAGACATATCCTGCGTTAGGCTGCTGATGGTATATACTCGACTTCTATCCACATATTTATATGGATAGTATTCCAGCATATCACCGATAGTTTTGATACCCAGTTCTTTGTTGAGTATCTGTTTCTTGGTCGGTCCAACGCCGCTAACATACATTATGTCTTGCTTCAGAATGTCGCTCATTATTTAAGCAAAGCCTCTGCTATCGTTATGTCGAATGGGGTTGTTATCTTTATGTTCTCGCGGTTGCCCTCAACCATTGCCACCTTTTGTCCGATACCTTCCACAACCGAGGCATCGTCTGTAAAGGTGTCCTTGTATTCCTGCTTGTTGGCTTCTTTGAGAAGTTGTATGTCGAAAACCTGTGGGGTCTGTACCAATCGGTAGTCGCCTCTGAATACGTTCTTGTTTTCTGGTGTGTATCTCAGAGTCTCAACTACTTCTGTTACAGGAATTACAGCCTTAACTTCACGAGCTGCCTCATAGCATCTTTTGATAGTCTCGACAGATACGAATGGGCGAACGCCATCATGCACACCTACCACTCCTTGGGCATCGTTAGGTACAAGATTGAGACCGTTCTGTACGGAATGGAACCTTGTCTGTCCACCATCTGCAATCATTATACCTTCTGAATTGAAATCTGGGTACTTCTTGCAGAGTTCCTTCCAGTAGTCCTGTTGGGTTTTAGGCAATACAAGGACAATACCGATTCCCTTGTCGTATTCGCGGAATCGGTCTATTGTCCTCATCAGGACAGGTTTTCCTCCGATAGGTAGAAACTGTTTGGGGATGTCTCCGCCCATCCTTAGTCCCTTGCCTCCGGCAACTATAATGATATAGTCCATAATTATTTGCCCATCAGATGATTAAACCTCATGCCTTCCTTGATGTTCTCTACTGTCTGCTTGTCAGCAAACATCTCGAGGATGGCATAGGTGTAAGGGAATGTAGCGGCAGGACCTTCACCTGTGATGATGTTTCCATCAATAGTGTAGAGTTCGCGAGTGTATTCTGCACCAATCATACCATTCTCACAACCTGGGAAACAGGTTGCCTTTTTGCCTTTGAGAAGTCCGAGATCGCCAAGAATCATCGGAGCTGCACAGATAGCACCAACCTTCTTGCCAGCTGCATAGTGTGTAGAGATTGCCTTTCTCACGCCATCATGAGCCATGAGGTTGGTAGTTCCTGGCTGTCCTCCTGGGAGCAGCAACATATCTGCATCAGAGAAATCAGAGTCCTCAATCATCTCATCGCACTTGATTACGATTCCGTGTGCAGACTCGATGAATTCTGAATCTGTTGTGCTGACCATTTTGACATCAACACCACCTCTTCTAAGGATATCAACTGTGATAAGAGCCTCTATTTCTTCTGTGCCATTGGCAAGAAATTCATATACTTTTGCCATAATTCCTATTTTTTTTAGATATTTTTTCTGCTTTTTGAATTTTATTTGTTATTTTTGCATTGCAAATCATTTGCAAATATACGAAAGTTTCCTGAATATTCAAAATATTTCAGTTCATAAAGATAATAATACGCTTAATTTTATGTCAGATAAGTCACTTCGCTTTGCAATTTTCGGCAATCAGTATCAGGCCAAGAAGTCTGCGGCAATACAGAAAATTCTCTCACTACTTAATCAGCGTGAGGGGGATGTCTATATTGACCGCCCTTTCTATGACTTCCTAACCAAAGGGCAGCATCTTGAACTGGATGTTGACGGTATCTTTGATGGTGATGACTTTGATGCAGATTTTGCTGTGTCAATGGGAGGAGATGGCACGTTGCTGAAGACTGCGGCTCGTGTAGGTCGTAAGAATATCCCAGTCATTGGAGTGAATATTGGCCGACTTGGCTTTCTTGCAGATGTGAATCCTACAGAGATTGAGCGTGCTATTACTAATCTTTATTCTGGTGATTATGTGGTTAGCGAACATGCGGTTCTTGTAATTGAGAGTGATGGCGCTCAGATCAAGGAATGCCCTTATGCTCTTAATGATATTTCAATTCTGAAGCGTGACACAGCTTCTATGATTGCTATTCGCACAAGTGTTAATGATGAGTATGTGGTTACTTATCAGGCTGATGGATTGATAGTTACCACTCCAATGGGATCAACCGCATATTCTTTGAGTAATGGTGGTCCTATCATTACCCCTGATACTGACATTCTTTGCCTTACACCTGTGGCTCCTCATAGTTTGAGCGTTCGCCCGATGGTTGTTCCTGACAATTCGGTTATCACGTTAAAGGTGGAGAGCCGTAGTCATAACTTCCTTGTTGCTGTGGATGGTCGCTCTGAGAGCCTTCCTGAGGGTACACTCATCACAATCCGTAAGGCCGACTATACAGCAAAGGTAGTTCGTTTTAGTGATCATAGATATTTCTCTACACTTCGTGAAAAGATGATGTGGGGGGCAGATCAAAGATAAATATTTCATTATTTTTTACCATGGGACCAAAGGCTTATTCTTCAAAACAAATACTTCGCTGGCTCTGGCGTTCGTGGCGTGGAAATCTTTTCCAGGCTTCGCTAAATGCGTTCTTGGGCTTGCTTGAGGTGGGAGTGAGTCTTGCTTCCGTGTGGGCTGTGAAACATGCCATTGATGTGGCTTCACACTCAGTTGAGGGAGATGTCATTACGGCTGTCGGGATAATGGGAGGGCTTGTTCTCTGTAGCTTTGCTATTAATATGACGGCAGTGTGGGTGAAGAATATCCTCGGTGTTCGTGCTCAGAATCGTATGCAGAGGCAGATGCTTGACCGTATTCTACGTTCTGAGTGGCATGGTAAGGAGAGTCTTCATAGCGGTGATGTCATAAACCGACTTGA
Source organism: uncultured Prevotellaceae bacterium (assembly GCA_946411565.1). Lineage (GTDB taxonomy): Bacteria > Bacteroidota > Bacteroidia > Bacteroidales > Bacteroidaceae > Prevotella. The sequence goes on from CAMKEM010000056.1 coordinate 18,253, forward strand.
GCAGGACGTAAATCAGGTGGTTGTGTTCTTGACGGAAACCCTTCCAAGTACCCTTTCTGTTCTTGCAATGTTTCTTGGCGCTTTCTTCTATCTGTATCTTATGGATCACAGATTGGCGCTAATAATTGTGTTCTTGATACCTGTCTTTGCTCTTCTTAGCAAGGTGTATGTCCGTCGTATGCGACAGCTCTCGCGTGATGTTCGTGATTCAGATTCTCGTGTGCAGAGCATTCTTCAGGAAACTGTTCAGAATCGTATGCTTGTAAAGACGCTTGAGAGTGAGGAGATGATGGTAGAGCGTCTTGATGATCAGCATCGTATGTTGCAGAGTAATGTGGAGAGAAGGACGAAGTTCCGTCTTTTATCTAATTTTATCCTTAATTTCGGCTTTGCGTTTTGCTATCTCTTCGCTTTTGCGTGGAGTGCTTTGCGAATGTCAGCTGGTACGCTTTCATTTGGTGGAATGACGGCTTTCCTACAACTTGTGAATAAGATACAGTCGCCTGCTCGTAGTCTTATGAAACTGGCACCTGCTTTCGTTAGCGTCTTTACTGCTGCCGAGAGATTGATGCTTCTTGAGGAGACTCCTCTTGAGGAACAAGGAGAGGATGTTCTATTAGGGTGTCCTTGTGGAATACGTCTTGAGAACGTCACCTATGGATATGAGGATGACAAGGCGCATCCTGTTATTCGTGATCTTTCCTTCGACTTCCGTCCAGGTGAGTGTACAGCAATTCTTGGAGAAACAGGTGCGGGAAAAACTACTATAATCCGACTCATTCAGGCGCTTCTTCGTCCAGATTCAGGTTCTCTTTATATATATAATAAGGTGGATAACGTAGAGGTTAGTCCTCTTACACGTTGCAATATTGTATATGTACCACAGGGAAACACTCTTCTTAGTGGCACTATCCGTGAGAATCTTCTTCTTGCCGATGAAGATGCAACGGATGAGCAGATGCACGAAGCTCTTGAAATGGCATGTGCTGATTTCGTGTTCGCACTTCCTGATGGTCTCGACACCACATGTTCTGAGAACGGTGGCGGATTAAGTGAAGGACAGGCTCAGAGAATATGCATCGCTCGTGCGCTTCTCCGTAATCGTGGCATCCTTCTTCTTGATGAGGCTACAAGTGCTCTTGATCCAGAGACCGAAAAGAATCTCCTTGCTAATATAATGAAATCTAATCAGCATACGATCATATTCATTACCCATCGTCCTGCTGTTGTAGATTATTGTTCAAGTATCCTTCGCATAGAGAAACTGAGAGATTAGCCAATCTCCGAGCCGACCTTGGCTCGTTTTCTTTAGAGTCGAGTTCGGCTCTTGGCCTCCCTTCACCTCTATCGAGCCGTCCCTGCCTCGCCCCCAGTTTGGCGGGTATGCCTCTTCCGCACCTAGTTCGAGCCGAGTCCGGCTCGCGTGTTATAAATTGCGAATCCCCCGCA
>CAMKEM010000057.1 GCA_946411565.1 uncultured Prevotellaceae bacterium
TCATCAACCTTAGCCTCGAGCTTGTCGATGTGGTAACGGATCTGATCCATAAGTGGCTCAACGGTATCGTGGTATGCGATAGCCTTCTCACGCTCAGACTCAATCTTGTTAGCTACGCGACGAGACTCTGTGAGTGCCTCGCAACCTTCCTCGATTGCCTTAACGCGCTCTGAAATCTCGGAGATAAGAGCGAGGTTGCTTGCTGCAAGTACCTTGAACTCGTCGTCGCTGAGGATAGCCTTGAGGGCTGCTACGTTCTGAGCGAGCTTTGTCTGGTAAGCTACAACCTGTGGGATGATGTGGTTGATAGAGAGGTCGCCGAAGATACGTGCCTCAATCTGAATCTTCTTTGTGTAGGTCTCCCACTTGATCTCGTTACGAGCCTCAAGCTCCTTAGCGTTCATCACGTTAAGAGACTCGAACATCTCGATAGACTCCTTGTCAAGGTAACGGTCGAAGATCAGCGGACAAGACTTCTCTACGTCGAGACCGCGCTTTGTAGCCTCTTCTACCCACTCGTCAGAATAGCCGTTGCCGTTGAAGCGGATTGGCTTACAGGTCTTGATATCATCACGAAGAACAGAGATGATAGCTGCGTGGAGATCCTTACCACTTGCTACGAGAGCGTCAACACGCTTCTTGAAGTTTACGAGAGCCTCAGCAACAGCAGAGTTGAGGGCGATCATTGCTGATGCACAGTTAGCCTCAGAACCTACAGCACGGAACTCGAAACGGTTACCTGTGAATGCGAATGGAGATGTACGGTTACGGTCGGTGTTATCGATAAGAAGCTCTGGGATTGATGGGATATCGAGCTTGAAACCAGCCTTACCAGCGATAGCGATTGTATCGTCCTTAGAGTTCTCAAGGTGATCAAGAACCTCTGTGAGCTGCTTGCCAAGGAATGAAGATACGATTGCAGGAGGTGCCTCGTTAGCACCAAGACGGTGAGCGTTGGTAGCTGACATGATAGAAGCCTTGAGCAAACCGTTGTGCTTATATACACCCATGAGAGTCTCAACGATGAATGTAACGAAGCGGAGGTTGCTTACCTCATCCTTACCAGGAGCGTGGAGGAGAATACCAGTATCAGTAGAGAGTGACCAGTTGTTGTGCTTACCAGAACCGTTGACGCCATCGAATGGCTTTTCGTGGAGGAGGCAACGGAAACCGTGGTGACGAGCTACCTTCTTCATGAGTGACATGATGAGCATGTTGTGGTCAACAGCGAGGTTTGTCTCCTCGAAGATAGGAGCAAGCTCGAACTGGTTAGGAGCCACCTCATTGTGGCGTGTCTTACAAGGGATACCAAGCTCGAGAGCCTGAATCTCAAGGTCGCGCATGAAAGCACTTACACGCTCTGGGATAGAACCGAAGTAGTGGTCGTCCATCTGCTGATCCTTAGCAGAAGAATGTCCCATGAGAGTACGGCCTGTAAGGAGAAGGTCAGGACGTGCAGAATAGAGACCCTCGTCAACGAGGAAGTACTCCTGCTCCCAACCGAGGTTTGACTGTACCTTCTTAACCTCAGGGTTGAAGTACTTAACAACGTCGGTTGCAGCCTTGTCAACAGCATGGAGAGCCTTAAGAAGAGGTGTCTTGTAGTCAAGAGCCTCACCTGTGTATGAGATGAAGACAGTAGGAATCATCAGAGTATCGCCGATGACGAATACTGGTGATGTAGGATCCCAGGCAGAATAGCCACGAGCCTCGAAAGTAGAACGGATACCGCCTGATGGGAAAGAAGAAGCGTCAGGCTCCTGCTGTACGAGAGACTTACCCTCGAACTCCTCAATCATGCCACCCTTCCAGTCGTGCTCAACGAATGCATCGTGCTTCTCGGCTGTGGTGTCGGTAAGAGGCTGGAACCAGTGAGTACAATGTGTTACGCCAAGCTCCATAGCCCACTTCTTCATGCCTTCAGCTACCTTGTCGGCAGTTGCACGGTCAAGTGGTGCGCCGTTGTCGATGACATCAAGCATCTTGTCGTAAACCTTCTTAGGAAGATACTTGAACATCTTCTGCTTGTTGAATACGTACTTGCCGAAGAACTCCGATGGACGCTCTGCCGGTGCTGGGATTTCGATTGGCTTCTTCTTGAAAGCCTCAGCGACTACCTGAAATCTTAAATTTGCCATTGTCTTAATCTTTTATTGAGCCTCTTGCCACCTCTCCCAAACGGGAGAGACTTTGAGGGGCAAAGTTATAAAATTTGTTGATCTTTTTTCCTAAATAACTTTTGGTCTAAGTTTGCGGGTGCAAAATTAGTGATTTTTTATGAGTTTACCAAAGCATATTAAATGAAAAATGAAAAATAGATAAAATGAAAAATATAAATCAATATATCTGTCTGATAACATCTTGCAAGAAAAGCGATACCAGCATTTTTCACTTTTCATTATTCATTTTTTTATTTACTAATGCCCTCACTTATGGCTGGAGTGTGAATCCAAGTGCGAAGTATGCCTTGCCATTGCTTGGGTTGGCTGTGATCTGACCGAATACCGGGATGCTGAAGGAATCAGTTACCTTTATGTCCTTGGTTGTCTTTACGGAAAGGTTGGTTACCGCAAAACCATCTGCATCAGAATAGAAACTTGTTGCGAATGGCACTACGCCTAATGATGCGCTCCAGTCGAGACCTCCAAGCTTGAATGGTGCTGCAAGCTCCACATATGAAGAGTATGCACGCTCTCCGTCCTTGTTATACCCGTCAGCTCCAGCGAAGTTTGTGAACCACTGAACTGAGAGAGGTCCGAAGTCATATCCTACATTGAACTCAAATACATGAGCTGTTTCGTGGGCATCATATTTGAAGTACTTAACACCATCGTATTGGTTGGTGAAGAAATAATCGGTTATTCCGATGTTGAATCCACCTGTGGTATAGGCAACAGTAAGGTCGAACTCCTTGGTATCATCAGGATTTGTGATGCCATAGCTGCCCCATGCACCTACGCTAAGACCATTATAGCTAATACCAAGAGTTGGCTGTACGCTTCCTTCTCCAAGTTTCTGACCACGCCAGAGATAATTGGTTACTACATCAGCCCCTACACTAACCTCTACTTCATCCTGTGCGTTTACTACGCTTGCGCTCAGCACTCCAACGAGTGTCAAAGCCATTACCTTGAATGTTCTCATAATCTTTTTCCTTTCTTTTGTTTGTGTTTGTGTTATGTTCCCGCCGGTTGCCCGACGGGAACCGTTGTTGTTTATGTGTGTGTATGTTGTTGAATTGTCAAGATTACTTAGCCATCCACTCAGCCATGCGGCGCATAGCCTCTTCGCAATCCTCACGATTACCGAATGCCGTTAGGCGGACATATCCCTCGCCTGATGGTCCGAAGCCTACACCTGGAGTACAGACGATGCTTGCTCCGTAGAGAAGTTGCTCAAAGAACTTCCATGACTCCATGCCGTTAGGCGTCTTTACCCAAAGATATGGTGCGTTTCTTCCGCCGAAAACCTCAAGTCCCATGTTGGTGAGTGCGCGATGCATTATTGCCGCATTGGTCATATAGTAGTCAATGACCTCTTTTACTTGCTGCTTACCCTCTGGAGTGTAGATAGCCTCTGCTGCTCGCTGAGAGATATAGCTGGTGCCATTGAACTTTGTTGACTGACGACGATCCCAGAGGTGATTAAGCTCTATTCGTGTACCGTCGAGAGTGGCCGCAGAGAGTTCCTTTGGAATGACCGTATATCCGCATCTTACGCCTGTGAAGCCGGCTGTCTTTGAATAAGAGTGGAACTCGATTGCCACCTTACGTGCTCCCTTTATCTCATAGATAGAGTGTGGGATATCATCGTCCTGAATGTATGCCTCGTATGCTGCATCAAAAAGGATGAGCGTGTCATTACGAAGTGCGTAGTTAACCCATTTGCGAAGCTCTTCCTTTGGAAGTACCGTGCCAGTCGGATTGTTTGGATAACAGAGGTAGATCATATCCACACGATGATCAGGTATCTGTGGCGTGAATCCGTTCTCTGCCGTGCATGGCATATAGTTGACATTGCTCCATGATCCGTTCTCGAAAACTCCTGCTCGACCGCACATCACGTTAGAGTCGATATACACAGGGTAAATAGGGTCGGTCATGCCGATTGAGTTGTCCCAACGAACTATGTCTCCGATATTACCAGTATCGCTCTTTGCACCATCGTTGATGAAGATCTCATTAGGATCGAGGTGGATACCGCGTGGAAGAAAGTCGTTCTTGATGATTGCCTCACGGAGGAATTCATATCCTCGTTCTGGACCATATCCACGGAATGTTGCCTTTACTGCCATCTCGTCAACCGCCTTGTGCATAGCCTCTATAACTGCTGGTACAAGTGGACGGGTAACGTCTCCAATACCGAGGCTAATCACTTTTGCCTTTGGATGTGTGGCCTTGTAGGCGTTCACCTTCTTCGCAATATCAGCGAACAGGTAGTTGTTCGAGAGCTTGAGATAGTGTTCGTTTATTAATGCCATGATTTAATTCTCTTTTTGAAGTGAGGGAAAAACCATCCTTGATTTTTCTGACCGACTTCGTGGTTGTAAGTTTGCTTTTTTCTTTTTTATCACCCTTTACACTTTCAACTTTACCCTTTGCTCTTTCTATTCAGGAAGAGCAATTTCTCCTTCGAAGGAGATTGCTGCGGGTCCAGTCATAAGGATGTGATTGGTTGTCTCATCCCATTTAATGTTAAGGGTACCGCCATCCATTTGGATGTTGCTTTCGCTTGGACGTCTGCCTGTAAGCTTTGCAGCTACCGCCGTTGCGCAGGCTCCTGTGCCACAGGCAAGTGTTATTCCGCTTCCTCTTTCCCATACTCTCATTCGGATTGTACCATCTGGAAGTATCTGTGCGAACTCTATGTTGCATCGCTGAGGAAAGACATCGTGATGCTCAAGGATTGGTCCGAAGTGGTCGAGAGGAAAGAGTTCCTTATCACTATCGGGATTGGCATCAAGTTTGTATCTGCCATCAAGGAATATCACGAAATGAGGATTTCCCATTGAAACAAACGTTCCGATGAACTGATGACCGCTAACTGTTAACTCCCAGTTTGTTGCCTTTCCACCATGAACACCGAACTGTGCCGGCTGCTTGAGGATTGGCTCTCCCATGTCCACAGTAACTGTTTCAACTTTGTCATCGGCATTGAGATGGAGGTTGAGAATCTTGATGCCTGAGAGAGTCTGAAGGCGGATAGGATTCTTGTCGGTCAACCCTTTGTCATGAAGGTATTTGGCAACACATCGTGTTCCGTTTCCGCACATCATTGCTTCCGAGCCATCATTATTAAATATACGCATTGAGAAATCTGCGTCTGGCTCTGCCGCCTCTCCTATGAGAATCAAACCATCACTACCAATTCCGAAATGAGGCTTACTCCATTCGATTGACGCCTTAGCAGGATCCTTTATACTATATATTAATGTATTAACATATATATAATCATTACCCGCACCATGCATTTTGGTAAATTGTATAGTTGAATTCTTCATTCGATTGCTTTTTGTTTGTTTCTGGGTGCAAAATTACTACTTTTTGTCGGAAAATCAACAAAAATAGTGACATTATTGCTTGAAAATTTTACACAACTTACAATTTGCAACGTTTTTACGGCAAATCACTTTCAATTTGTAACACACAACAGAAAAAGAATATACAAATAGTAATTTTACCCAATTTTCTAAATCCAAAGTGATATTAAAACCTTTGAAATACTAACAAAATGTAGTAATTTTGCACCCAGAAAGTTACAAAGTGACACAAATATTCACATTTTAATTAGTTTAAGGTATGAAGAAGATTGAAGCAATCATCCGTAAGACAAAGTTCGAGGATGTTAAGGAGGCTCTCCTTAATTCAGACATTGACTGGTTTGAGTACCACGATGTACACGGAATTGGCCAGAGTCGTCAGGAGCGCATTTACAGAGGTGTACAGTATTCTACTGATGTGATTGAGCGCGTGAAGATCACAATCGTCTGCCGTGAGCAGTTCGTAGATCCTACTATTAAGGTAATTATGACAGTGGCACACACAGGCAAGGTTGGTGACGGTCGTATCTTCCTTAGCGACGTAATTGATTGTTACTCTATCCGCACAGGCGATAGCGGCGATACGGTACTCGCAGATAAGAAATAAAGAGTAAAGTAGAAAGAGTAAGGAGTAAAGAAGTAAAGCTCCCAACAACGCAAACACACAGACAAACACAACACAATCAATTTAAAGCTCTTAACCCGTCAAGAGTAAAATAGACGGGAAACGATATGATAACAACAACACTTTCCACAATAATGCCTCTCGCCGCAGTTGCGGAAGAAGCTAAAGACTATGTAAACGGTCTTGATACCCTCTGGGTATTGCTTGGTGCAATGCTCGTATTCTGGATGCAGCCTGGTTTCGCTCTCGTAGAGGCAGGCATGACACGATCAAAGAATACTGCCAACATCCTGATGAAGAACTTCTGCGATTTCATGTGCGGATCTGTTCTGTTCTGGATTCTTGGTTTCTCTATAATGTACGGAAGCGGAAACTCATTCATCGGCTGGGATGGTTTCTTCGCTATTGGTTCAGACTCTAACGTACCTGCAGAATGTACTTTCATCTTCCAGACGGTGTTCTGTGCTACAGCAGCAACAATCGTTTCTGGTGCTATGGCTGAGCGTACAAAGTTCTCCATGTACTTCATATACTCAATGCTTATCTCTGCCATCGTTTACCCTATCGAGGGACACTGGTCATGGGGCGGCGGCTGGCTCTCTGAGATGGGTTTCCACGATTTCGCAGGCTCAACAGTAGTTCACCTTTGCGGTGGTGTTCTCGCCCTTGCAGGTGCTATCGTTCTCGGTCCACGTATCGGCAAATATGACAAGGACGGTAAGTCTCGCGCTATTCCAGGTCACAACCTCGCACTCTGTGCTCTCGGCGTGTTCTGTCTCTGGGTAGGATGGTTCGGCTTCAACCCTTGTTCTACAGTTGCAGCAACAGGTTTTGACAACGCAGTTAGCATGTCACACGTATTCGTTACAACCAACATGGCAGCAGCAGTAGGTGGTCTTGCAGCTCTCGCATACACTTGGATCGTAGATGGCAAGCCATCACTCTCAATGGTATGTAACGGTGTTCTTGCAGGTCTCGTAGGCATCACGGCTGGTTGTGACTGCGTAAGCATCGGTTCAAGTGCAATAATCGGTGGTGTAGTCAGCGTGGTTATGTGTCTCTCAGTTGCATTCATTGATAAGGTCTGCAAGATTGACGATCCAGTTGGTGCAGTATCAGTTCACGGTGTAGGTGGTCTGCTCGGCACAATCCTTACAGGTGTGTTCTGCGACTCTTCTATCGATGGTGTAGAGTGCACAGTAGGTGTTCAGGCTCTCGGTGCCCTTGCTGTTACAGCATTCGCATTCGCAGCAGGTATGATTATCTTCCTTGGCATCAAATATACTCACGGACTCCGTTGCGATAGAATCATTGAGGAAGAAGGTCTCGATATCTATGAGCATGGTGAGGCTTGCTACAACTAAACGGTTGTTAATTGAAAATTGAAAATTAAGTTGATAATTGAGTCGGCAACGGCTCAATTATCAATCTTAAACTATAAAAAAGAAAACAGCAAACTTAATATCAACTAAAGAAAAATTTAAAAACCATGTGTGGAATTGCATGTATCCTTGACATTCAGGAGCAGACTCCTGAGCTTAGAAAGAAGGCATTGAAAATGTCGCAGAAGATCCGTCATCGCGGACCTGACTGGAGCGGTATCTACGAAGGTGGATCCGCAATTTTGGCGCATGAGCGTCTTAGTATCGTTGACCCGGAATCAGGTCAGCAGCCACTATTTTCTCCTGATAAGAAAATGGTGCTTGCTGTCAACGGCGAGATATATAATCACCGTGATATTCGTAAATGGTACGCAGGTCGCTATGAGTTCCAGACAGGCTCTGACTGTGAGGTAATCCTTGCGCTCTATCGTGACTGGAAACGCATGGGCATTGAGGATCCTTCTTGGATTTTCGAGAAGCTAAGCGGTATCTTTGCTTTCTGTCTTTATGACGAGGAAACAGACAAGTACCTCATAGGCCGTGACCCAATAGGCGTTATTCCTTTGTATATAGGTCATGATAAGGATGGCAAGACTTACTGCGCTTCTGAGCTCAAGGCTCTCGAAGGTTTCTGCGATGAGTACGAGCCATTCCTTCCTGGCCACTATTACACAAGCGATAGCAAGTGCCTTAAGAAATGGTACACTCGCGAATGGATGGAAAAGATGCCAACCGACTGCTCCAGTGAGGAAATCAAGGAAACCGCAAGCCTCTCTTACAAGCAGAGCGTAGAGGCTATCCACGATTCTCTTGAGGCTGCCGTTAAGCGTCAGCTGATGTGCGATGTGCCTTACGGCGTACTGCTCTCTGGCGGTCTTGACTCTTCTGTTACCTCTGCCATAGCAAAGAAATTCTCAGCCCACCGTATTGAGGCTGAGGGTGACGAGAAGGCTTGGTGGCCTCGTCTTCACTCGTTTGCCGTTGGTCTTAAAGGCGCACCAGATTTGGCAAAGGCGAAGGTGGTTGCTGATTATATCGGTACTGTTCACCACGAGATAAACTACACCATTCAGGAAGGTCTCGATGCTATCCGCGATGTGATCTATTACATAGAGACTTACGACGTTACAACCGTCCGTGCCTCTACCCCAATGTATCTCCTTGCCCGTGTCATCAAGTCTATGGGTATCAAGATGGTACTTTCAGGCGAGGGTGCTGATGAGGTGTTCGGTGGCTATCTCTATTTCCACAAGGCGCCAAATGCAAAGGAGTTCCATGAAGAGACAGTTCGTAAGCTTGGCAAGCTCCACCTCTATGACTGTCTTCGTGCAAACAAGTCTTTGTCTGCATGGGGCGTTGAAGGTCGTGTGCCTTTCCTTGACAAGGAATTCCTTGATGTGGCTATGGCTCTCAACCCAGAGCATAAGCTTTGCCCAGGCACGGTTATGGAGAAGAAACTTGTGCGTGAGGCTTTCGCAGATATGTTGCCTGAGTCCGTGGCTTGGCGTCAGAAAGAGCAGTTCTCTGACGGCGTAGGCTATTCTTGGATCGACACCCTGAAGGAAATCACCTCACAGGCTGTAACCGACGAACAGATGGCTCATGCAGCTGAGCGTTTCCCTATCAACACACCTCTCTGTAAGGAGGAATACTACTATCGCTCAATCTTCGAAGAGCACTTCCCTTCTGAGAGCGCAGCAAAGGCAGTTCCTCACGAGGCAAGCGTTGCTTGTTCTACAGCCAAAGCTCTTGAATGGGACGAGGCATGGAAGAACATGAACGATCCTTCAGGCAGAGCTGTTGCAGGTGTTCATGAAAAAGCATACTAATTTTTGAAGCAAAGAATACACTTGACAGTTTTTTAGACTCATCTCAAAAGAGGGAATGGATTATACATGAAACGGAATGGAGATAGTCAGCATTTACTAATACCATGTATTTGAGATAAAACGTACACTCACGACAAATAATTCCAAGGAATGTTTTGCCGTGAGTGTTTTTTTGTGTACCTTTGCAATAGCAAAATGTCAAAGGTCAAAAGTCAAAAGCCTTAGACCTTAGTCCTTAGACTTTTTTTCAAAAAATGAACATCAAACCCATAGCATATTTCCGTTCGCCATTGACGAGCAAGTTCGGTATTCCGCGCCAGAGTGGTGTGGTAGAGGATCTTGTTGGCGAGATAGTCTTTGAAAAAGAGTTCAGTTCCCCCGATGCAATACGAGGTCTTGAGGGCTTCGACTACATATGGCTTATCTGGGGTTTCTCTGCCAACAAGCACGCATCAAACGGTCTCACAGTCCGTCCTCCACGCCTCGGAGGAAATGAAAGACTCGGAGTTTTTGCAACAAGATCACCTTTTAGGCCCAACCCAATAGGGCTGTCGAGTGTAAGAATAGCAACCCCTAACCCCGTCCCTTCCCCCGTGGAGGGGGAAGGGGGCAAATCGCCCAAAGAGGATTCCTCACAAGCGACAAATAGTGACTTTTCCCCCTTCCCCATCCACGGGGGAAGGGATGGGGATAGGGGTTGTAGGGACGCTGTTAGGCTTTTAGTTTACGGTGCCGACCTCATGGACGGCACACCTATCTACGACATTAAGCCTTACATCCCATACGCAGATGCCCATCCAGATGCTCGTGGCGGCTTCACGGACAATAATGACTGGCAGCCTCTTGAAGTGATAATCCCAGAGGAAATAGCCAAAGCGTTCACCGATACAGAGTTATCATCACTCAAAGGCGTACTCTCACAAGACCCACGTCCACAATATCACAACGATCCAGAGCGCATCTACGGAATGCCATTCGCAGGTCGAGATGTCAAGTTCAAGGTTGAAGGGAATACCCTCACAGTTACAGGATGTACCCTTTGATATTTAAAAATAATTTTTTCTTTGATTTTCCTGTCACCTGCAACACTATCTGATTATCAATAAGTTAAGTGGTGACAGGAGTTTTCACACCTGTCACCCACTTGTCACCCATACAAGCAACCACCTTTAAAAAAAAATATTCCTTGGTGACAGAAAGGTGACAAGTCAAAAAGTATCTGTCACCACTTAACTCTCTGATACTCAACGAGTGTTGCAGGTGACAGTAAAAACACGAAAAATTTTTTTTATTTTTGCGATTATGAAAAAACGTCATTGTGACGAAAAAACGCTGCGCTTGGCTACATGAGATTTGTCGAAGACCCACTGACCATAGGGAAGTAATAATCCGTGAATTATCATGATTTTTTTCTTAATTCAGTATAAATTTTCGGAAAATTCGTGGACTCTTGCTTTAGCTTGATGAGCTTCTGCGAATAATTAATGATAAATTCGTGTAGCCCCACGCAGTGGATTTTACAGCTTGCTGCTAATAGGGAGATTCATAGACCTAACGTTATGTAATGTCGTAGCAGTTCCAATCCAAGTCCAATTCAGCTCCAATTCAAGTCCAATCCACATCCAATCCAGAATTGGAGATTCATTGTCTTTGTAATGGAATAGCTTTTGCGGAAACTAAAAAAAAGAAACGGATTTATCTGCTTTATCTGAAAAGAATTAATGCGATATTTACGTGATATTAACGAACATTATACGTTCTCGCTCTGCGAGGAAACATTAATTATCATCAATACCACATTAATGTCGCATTAATTTTTCTTTTATTTGAACACAGATATCTCGGATAACACAGATAAAAATCCCCTACGCAGGGGGATTTAGAGGGTCTAAGCCTATCCGTTTCTTCCGTGCTTTCCGTGTTCAAAAATTAAAACCTCAGCGTCTCTGCGCCTTTGCGTTTAAAAGAAGCTTTACTTCTTGCTCAGCTCGTCAATCTTCTTCTTGAAACCATCAATATCGTTAACGTGCCAGTTATCAAGCGTTTCTATATTGCCTTGCTTGTCGAAAAGGAAATAGGAAGGTAAAATATCGACTTTCAGATACTTAAACACGGCATCCTGCTGTTTTCGAGGAAGATTGTAGTGAACACAGTTCGGTTTTGTAAGACCAAGTTCTACAATATCGTTCTTCCAAGCTGACTCTTCTGACTTGCTTGCAAAATACAAATAAACTATATCAAAATCCTTCACAGCCTCCTTCAGCTTAGGTGAAGCCTTTATGGCATTTTTACAAGGCAAACACCATGTGCCCCAGATATCCATATACACGATCTTACCCTTATATGGCTCAATTATCTTGTCAAGAATAGCCTTACCGTCAGTCAGTCCCTCCACATTTGATGAAGGGGCAATGACTTTATTTACAGCCTCCTCATTCCGCCTTGTCAACTCATCGTTTTGATTTTTAAGAGCTGCAGCCTGTTGCCTTAAACGATCATTCCTAATCTCATTGATAACGATAGCAGCCTCTTTCTTCAAACTCCCATTGCGACTAAGATCATAGGCAATCATACGAGCACGAATATAGTCACGCATAATTTGGTCACTATACAGAGAGTCTATAACACGACGTTCTATCTCATAAGGCTTTGGTGCCCAGTCATCATATACTTTCTTTATATGGGGCTTACCTATGAAATCCACGATCTCACCATAGTCAACTCTACTATCAGATTCTTCCGTAACGACTTCATTTTTCGTTTCATCGCCTGCCTTCTCTCGGGCACGCTTTCTCATAAGTGTTTTTTGCCATCTCTTTAGAAAATCCCGTTCGTTATCATTAAGTTTGAGCTGCCCCTTCTCTTCAAAAGAGATATACAATTCAGGCATCTCGATGTACTTTTCTCGAACTTTCCCATTAATTGACAAGAATCTACCAAATTGATAACTTGAAAAATCGGGAACAAGAGATATTGGCAATGCAGGATTGAATGCACACAATTTATCAGAAACATCAGTAACATCGTCTATTAATCCCGCAATAGAATACAACATATCACAAGCAGCCGCAACTCTGTTTTTCTCGTTTACATAATCACGATAACGCTTACTGATATTAGGATTCTTTGCAATAAGGTTTGCGGCTTTATCATAATTAGCCTTACACAAATCCCTGAATGCAATAGCTTCATCACCTTGCAAATATCTAACAAATTCATTGCTTTCATAATCACAGGCGTTTGTTGCAAGCTCATTCTGCAATCTTGCATTCTCACCCATAAAGAGACAACTGCCATTCTTCCAATCGTGAACCATATAGTATTTCTTTCCAGGTTCCAATACAAGCTCCTTTGTGAAAACCCTATCGTTTCCAGCAATCTCTCCATACACAACACGCTGAGCACCATTCAGTTTTACTTTCATAGCAAACTGACCATTTTCATACGACGCAGGTACTTTCACTATCACATTTCTGTCTGTCACCAAGTCTATTACATTAGCAGACACGGAGAGTCCCTTATCAAAAATATCCTTCGGGAAATCTTTTATCCAACCAACAATAGTAGCCTCATCATTTACAAGTTCTGGGGTGAAAGCCGTGTTGTCGGCTATTGGATATGCAGGAAGGACAGAGCCGAAACTTGCAAGAGTGACTTTCTGTTCGTTGATAGTAAACTGACGCTTGCCGTTCTTCTCCTTACCGATATTGATAGTGGTCTTTTCCTGACCATTACTCAAAACAACCTTCTTGTCGCTTTTCTCTTCATACTTCCACACCTTGCTATCATATACGGCATTATCAGCATAAAGACCGAGCACCCAGTCACCCGTCTGATCATCACGCCAGTTTGAGTTGAAAAGCCCAGACATTTCCTTCGGTTTCGTCTCTGTTATATTCCATATCTTGAAAGCCCCATCAATAGGTCCTTCTGTAAAATGGAAACGCTCTACATCAGCGGGCAATGGCTCAAAATGCAGGGCAAAATTCGTATTTACACTTGTATGTTTTAAAAATTCTCCCAATATATAATCTGTTTCTCCGTCACGCATAGCCTTACCACTTTTTATGGAATAATGCTTGCCATCAGGTGTTATCAGATATGATTCCTTCGCAAACCCATAGCTATTACGAGGAAGAGTCTTAACACTTAAGTGTACGACTGTTTCCTCATTTAAGAAATCCACTTTTGTAACCTTCATAGAGAAATTCCCTCCGTCAAAGAAAGACATTGGGTTTTCCCATACCTTCTGTGCCCAACCGCAAACAGCGATGAGCAACAACACTAAAGAAATAACAGTTTTCTTCATAGAACTTGTTTCGGTTATTAGACAGTTTGCGTAATCTGTTTATCGATTGCAAAGGTAATTATATTTTTCCAAAATCGCAAGAAAGAACGATGTTTTTTGAAATTCAAAACGCAAAAGCGCAAAGACACTAAGTTTTTATGAACACAGAAAGCATGGAATTAACGGACTTGCGTAGCTTGTTGAGCTTTGCGAAAAACTTTCGTTTCTTTTGTGCTTTCCGTGTTCAAAAAAGAAAAAAACTCAGCGTCTCTGCGCCTTTGCGTTTGAAAGGAACTTTACTTCTTGCTCAGCTCGTCAATCTTCTTCTTGAAACCATCAACATCTCCAATATGCCCACGGTCAAGCTTTTCCATATTGCCCTGCTTGTCAAAGAGAACATAGAATGGGAAACCGTCAAGATCCAGATACTTAAACACGGCATCCTGCTGATTCTGAGGAAGATTATAGTGAACATAGTTTGGTTTTGTAAGACCTAGTTCTGCAATACAGCCTTTCCATGCAATCTCCTCTGACTGACCTGCAAAATACACATACACTATATCATAATTCTTCACAGCCTCCTTCAGTTTAGGAGAAGACTTTATGGCATTAATACATGGCTGACACCATGTGCCCCAGATATCCATATACACGATCTTACCCTTGTATGGCTCAATAATCTTGTCGATAATAGCCTTACCATCTGTCAATCCTTCCATATTTGATGAAGGAGCAATAACATTCTTTACCTTCTCCTCATTCTGCCTTGCCAATTCCTCATAATGATTTTTCAGGTCAACAATCTGCTGCCTGAGATAACCATCCTTGATGTCATCCAACATAGTTACACTCACATCCCTAAGTTTCTTAGTGTGAATAAGTTCCACGCCAAGTAGATAGGCACGACAATAGTCACGCATAATCTGCTCATTATGCAAAGAGTCAATAACATTCATCGTAACCTGAACTGGTTTTGGAGCCCACCCGTCATATACTTTCTTTACATCGTCTCTTTTTATAAACGCATCAATATCACCATCAGCACATATTTTTTCCAGTTCATCCATCAGAGCCTTATACTGCTCCTGGTTATGTACGGAAAGTTCCTTTTCCTTCCTCACCTTTCTCTTTTGCTGCCATTTTTTCAGCAGTTCCCTATCGCTATCACTAAGCTTGAGCATACCCTTTTCTTCAAAAGAAAAATACACCTCAGGCTTCTCGTTGTACTTTTCCTTTGTCTTCATGCTATGTGTTACGACTCTCATATACTGATAATTTCCGAAATCAGAAACAAGAGACATAGGCATTGCAGGATTGAAAGCACCCAATTTACCAGAAATGCTGGCAATATCATCAGGTAGTATGCCTTTGAAAACATGCATCAAATCCTGAATATTTGAAGCAGCTGCAATCCTGATTTTCTCATTCATATAATCACGATAACGCTTACTGATATTAGGATTCTTTGCAACGATCTCATTCAGACCTTTGATGGCTTTGTCGTAGTTAGCCATACACTCATCCTTGAAAGCCGCAGCCTCATCGACTTTCATCCTTCCCAACCCATTGTTTTCGTAATTACATACGTTTGATACAAGCTCATTCTCCAATCTTGCATTCTCACCCATGAACAGGAAACTGCCATTCTTCCAGTCATGAACCATATAGTATTTCTTTCCTGGTTCCAGTACAAGTTCCTTTGCGAAAATCTGGCTATTCCCTGCAATTTCTCCAAATGTAACAGTCTGAGCACCATTCAGTTTCACGGTCATCGTGAACTGTCCCATTTCATCAGATGCAGGTACAGTCACATTCATTGGCTCAGCAGTCACCAAGTTAGTTGCATTTGCAGACAACGTAATTTCCTTATCAGAAATATCCTTTGGAAAATCCTTGATCCAGCCAACGATTGTAGCCTCAGCATTTGCGAGTTCTGTGCTGAAAGCTGTATTATCAGCCGTTGGATATGCAGGAAGAACAGAGCCGAAACTTGAAAGAGAAAGTTTCTGTCCGTTAATGGTGAACTGACGCTTGCCGTTCTTCTCCTTACCAATATTGATAGTAGTCCTGTCCTGACCGTTAGTCAAGACAACCTTCTTGTCGCTTTTCTCTTCATACTTCCAAACCTTGCTATCATAAACAGCATTATCAGCATAAAGACCGAGCACCCAGTCACCAGTCTGCTCATCACGCCAGTTTGAGTTGAAAAGCTCAGACATATCCTTTGCCTTTCCTTCCGTTATGTTCCATATTCTGAACGCTTCAGGCCAAGGTCCTTCTATCAAATGGAAACGCTCCACATCCGCAGGTAATGGTTCAAAATGGAGCGCAACATAAGTATGGGGTTCAGAAACATCATACCATTGGCTCAACGGCAAATCCTTCTCGTTCTCCCGTGTAGCCTTACCGTTTGTGATATGATACTGCTTGTCATCAGGAGTCTTCAGATAGGTCTCTTTCGCAAACTGAAACCTACCACCAGGACCGATAACATCGAGATGTAATACCGTCTCCTTATCCAGAAACTCCACTTTGCAGACCTTAATATCAAAATAAGGATCTTTACCAAAGAATGACGTTGGGTTTTCCCACACTTTCTGTGCCCATCCGCAAACAGCGATGAGCAACAACAATAAAGAAATGATAGTCTTCTTCATAGAAAATCAGTTTTTGTCTATAAAAAATTAGAATTCCGTTTTTATTAACTTTCCATGCTATATAAATGACGCGATCTTCGAGAAATAGATCTATTGTTTTAGTTTCTTTTGACTCCATTTTTTTCGATAGTTTGCGTAATCCGTATATCGTTTGCAAAGGTAATGATATTTTTTCAAAACAACAAGAAACGACTATGTTTTTTCATTACAACTTTAATTTACCACCAAGAACACAACGAATCACAGCACCTTTTCCTCCGATGTAAATACCATTAAAATACCATTAAGATACCATTAACTATGGTATTTTAATGGTAATTCAATTGGATTTTATATGTGTTTATATCGGATTTACTTCCTTGAAAGAACAAAGGGACATGGGTATATACCACGACAAAGAACAAGGTCAATATCGGCTTGCGCTGACATTGACCTTGTTCTTTGTTAATCCCATTAATACAATCTATAATTACCTTCTTAGCTAATTCCGTCGAGTTCCCCTAATCAAATACAATTTTTACATAATGTTTGTGACCGTCTTTAGTGTCACATTGCATAAATCTTACACTTATTTCCGAGTGCAAAGGTATGAAGTTTTTTCGGCTTGGGCAAGAAAAAGTGTTTCATAAAGTTTACTATTTATACCATGCAACATTTTTTACGTTTGCGCAATAGGCTAACATAAAGACTGCAATAGTGCAGATTTACACTTATTCGTATTGCAATCTATATTGCATATTTGCAAACTGACTTATTTTCAAATAGTTGAAAATGCGGCAAAAACAAGTGACCGCTGCAAGAATCACTTCTTACAGCGGTCTTATCATAACCAAAACTTAATCTGAAAAACTCAAACTTTATTTAATTTTTGAGCCTAATTACTCCTTCATCCGTGGCATCAACGATGATTTCACGCTCACGAATAACCTCTCCAGAGAGCAAAGATTTACTTAGAGCATTGAGCACATCACGCTGTATTGCCCTCTTCACAGGACGAGCACCGAACTCAGGATCGAAGCCAGCCTGTGCAAGTGCCTCCACAGCCTTGTCGGTAACAGAGAGTTTGAAGCCCTGCTGCTCAAGCATCTTACTAACGGCATTCATCTGCAAGCGAACAACACCTGCAATTTCCTGCTTGCTAAGAGGTGTGAACATAATAGTCTCGTCAATACGGTTGAGGAACTCAGGACGGATAGTCTGCTTGAGCAAGGTTGAGATACGTCCAAACAGAGCCTCTGACTGATTAGCATCGAGAGCACCACCATTCTTGTTTATCTCCTCCTGAATGAGATGACTACCGAGGTTGCTCGTCATGATGATGATAGTATTACGGAAATTGACAGTACGCCCCTTAGAGTCTGTCAATCGTCCGTCGTCAAGCACCTGAAGCAGAATATTGAAGACATCTGGATGTGCTTTCTCAATCTCGTCGAATAGAACCACAGAGTATGGCTTTCTGCGAACAGCCTCAGTCAACTGACCACCCTCATCATATCCTACATATCCCGGAGGCGCACCGATGAGTCGGGTAACGCTGAACTTCTCCTGATACTCACTCATATCAATTCGGGTCATCATCGTCTCATCGTTGAAGAGATAGTCAGCAAGTGCCTTGGCAAGCTCAGTCTTACCAACACCCGTTGTTCCGAGGAAGATGAAACTTGCTATTGGTCGCTTTGGATCCTGCAATCCTGCACGTGAACGGCGCACGGCATCGCTAACGGCTGTTATAGCCTCGTCCTGACCAATCACACGATGATGTAGTTCCTCTTCAAGATGCAGCAGCTTCTCACGCTCACTCTGGAGCATACGAGAGACAGGAATGCCAGTCCAGCGGCTTACCACCTCTGCTATGTCATCCTCAGTAACCTCCTCCTTTACCATTGCCTCTGCACCCTGAGCAGAATGAAGCTGTGCCTGGATAGAATTGATCTCATCCTCAAGAGCCTTCAGCTTGCCATAGCGAATCTCAGCCACCTTACCATAGTTGCCCTCACGCTCGGCACGCTCAGCCTCGAACTTGAGCTGCTCTATCTGCTGCTTGTTCTGCTGAATCTTATTGACGAGTTCCTTCTCGCTCTGCCACTTAGACTTATACAGGCTCACCTCTTCCTGAAGATCTGCAATCTCCTTGTTGAGCTGTGCGAGCTTGTCCTCGTCATTCTCACGTTTGATAGCCTCGCGCTCTATCTCAAGCTGAGCAAGGCGACGTGTCTTCTCATCAAGTTCCTCTGGCAAAGAGTCACGCTCCATACGAAGCTTGGCTGCTGCCTCGTCCATAAGGTCGATGGCCTTATCAGGAAGGAAACGGTCAGAGATATAACGCTCTGAGAGCTTCACGGCTGCTATACAAGCATCATCCTGAATACGTACACGATGATGATTCTCATAGCGTTCCTTCAGTCCACGAAGGATAGAGATTGCACTCATCTCATCTGGCTCATCTACCATTACAGTCTGGAAACGACGCTCCAGAGCCTTATCCTTCTCGAAGTATTTCTGATACTCGTTAAGAGTCGTTGCACCTATCGCACGGAGTTCTCCACGGGCAAGTGCAGGCTTCAGAATGTTGGCAGCATCCATAGCTCCCTCGCCGCCACCAGCACCCACAAGGGTGTGGATCTCATCGATGAAGAGGATGATACGACCGTCTGCTCCTGTCACCTCTGAGATGACGCTCTTCAGACGTTCCTCAAACTCGCCCTTATACTTCGCACCTGCAACAAGAGCACCCATATCCAATGAGTACAACATCTTGTCCTTCAGGTTCTCAGGCACGTCACCACGAACTATACGTTGAGCCAAACCCTCCACGATAGCGGTCTTACCTGTACCCGGCTCACCTATCAAAATAGGGTTGTTCTTGGTACGGCGAGACAATATCTGGAGCACGCGACGAATCTCATCATCACGACCTATAACAGGATCGAGCTTTCCTGCACGGGCATCTGCTACAAGGTTCTTGGCATATTTCTCCAGAGAACGGTAATTGTCGTCAGCCGACTGTGACTTAACATTCTTTCCCTGACGCAGTTCCTTGATAGCAGCCAACACATTATGCTTGTTAAGACCTGCATCTTTTAGGATTCTGCTTGCCGTACTATTCACTTCAACGAGGGCAAGGAACAATGTCTCCACGCTCACGAACTCATCGCCCATCTCCTGAGCAAGAG
>CAMKEM010000058.1 GCA_946411565.1 uncultured Prevotellaceae bacterium
TATCAATTTTCAATTAGCCGAGCAGGCTTACTGTGCGCTTGAGGAACTTGTCAAGGGCAGCTCCCTTCAACATGCCGTTCTGGAGGAGGGCGATGTCAATAAGCTGATGAACCTTGTCGTTCTTAGAAGCATAACCAGCGAGAACGTCAGACTTCTTCTTCTGCTCAGCAGAGATATTGTTGCGTGTATCCTCAAGATCCTTCTTCTGAGCATCTGTAATCTCGTCAGCCTTCTTGTCCTTCTGCTCTGCCTCAAGAACCATCTTACGAGCCTCAAGGCCCTTGATCTCTGAGAGGATAGGCTTGAGAGCCTCTGCTGTGTTGGCATTTGTATCAGCAAGGATAGCCTTAACAACGGCGTGGTCAGAGTTGAGGACGAGAGTGTATGAGTCTGGCATCTGACCATAGAAGCCCATACCGCTCTGGAAACGGCTTGCGTCCTTCATACGGCGCATATACTCGTTCTGGGTGAACATTACAGGGGCAGCCTCTGCTCCGAGTGCCTGAACCTGTACCATGAAGTCGGTCTTGTCGATTGTTGGCATCTGAGACTTGAATACCTCAGAGATGTTTGCAACCTCCTCCTCAGAGAACTCAACCTTCTTAACCTCGTCCTTAACGATAAGGCGGTCGATGATGTCGCCGTCAACACGTGTGAAGCGTGACTTCTCGAACTTCTGCTCAAACATGTTGATTGTTGGAGTGTCAAGCTCGCCGTCGAGCAAGAGAACAGAATAGCCCTTTGCCTTTGCAGCCTCGATGTATGAATACTGTTCCTCCTTGTTATTAGCATAGAGGTAGATGAGGTTACCGTCCTTGTCAGTCTGGTTGTCCTTGATGAGAGTCTTGTACTCCTCGAATGTGAAGTACTTGCCTTCTGTGTCCTTGAAGAGAGAGAAATCCTTTGCACGGTCATAGAAAGACTCGTCGGTCAGCATTCCGTAGTTGATGAAGATCTTGAGTTTATCCCACTTCTCCTCATAGTCCTTGCGGTCGTTCTTGAAGATACCGTTGAGACGGTCAGCCACCTTCTTTGTGATGTATGTTGAGATCTTCTTTACGTTAGCATCGCTCTGGAGATAAGAACGGCTTACGTTCAATGGGATGTCTGGAGAATCGATAACACCATGAAGGAGTGTGAGGAAGTCAGGCACGATGCCCTCAACCTGATCAGTTACGAACACCTGATTGCAATAGAGCTGAATCTTATTGCGCTGAAGGTCGATATTGCTCTGAATGCGTGGGAAGTAGAGGATACCTGTGAGATGGAATGGGAAATCTACATTGAGGTGAATCCAGAACAGAGGCTCATCCTGCATAGGATAGAGAGTGCGGTAGAATGACTTGTAGTCCTCGTCCTTGAGTGATGATGGTGTCTTAGTCCAGAGTGGCTCAACGCTATTGATTACGTTGTCCTCAGCTGTGTCAACCATTTCCTTCTTCTCAGAACTCCACTCTTGCTTCTTGCCAAAGGCAACTGGTACTGCCATGAACTTACAGTACTTGTTAAGGAGAGACTCGATCTTTGACTTCTCAAGGAACTCCTTGCAGTCCTCAGAGATATGGAGTACGATGTCAGAACCACGGCTATCGCGCTCTGCATCTGAAATCTCGAACTCAGGACTACCGTCGCAAGTCCACTTCAGAGCCTTTGCACCATCCTTATATGAACGTGTGATGATATCCACACGGTCAGAAACCATGAATGAAGAGTAGAAACCAAGACCGAAGTGACCGATAATGGCATTAGCGTTGTCCTTGTATTTCTCGAGGAAGTCTGTTACGCCTGAGAATGCAATCTGATTGATATAGCGGTCAATCTCCTCCTCTGTCATACCAATACCACGGTCAGAGATAGTGAGAGTGCCAGCCTCCTTGTCGAGAGAAACATGAACGGTAAGGTCACCCAGTTCGCCCTTGAACTCGCCACGCTCAGCCAATGTCTTGAGCTTCTGTGTAGCGTCAACGGCATTTGAAATCATCTCACGAAGGAAAATCTCATGATCACTGTACAAGAACTTTTTGATGACGGGGAATATGTTCTCGGTTGTAACCCCGATGTTACCTTTTTGCATATTGTTATAATTACAAAATTACTAATTACAAATTACGAAATTACAATTATTTCTTGCAATTCAATATGCAGAAAAGCAAAAGGTGTGCCAAGAAATTATAAATCCTTCAACGCCATCTTTCTCGCGTTGCCAAGATAATCATTATATAGCAAAATGGCAGACTCCCACTCTTCGGATGCTGACAAGATGTCGGAATCTACGTTAGAGCCAAGCTGTGATAGGCGTGAGTGTAACTCTCCTATGGTAAGAATGTCAAGCGCCTCGGCTGGCTGATAGAGCACTTCCTCGCCCTTGTCATCGTGCATAATCTCTGTTATGAAATGAATCTGCTGAAGGTCATAGAGAAGTTTCGACAATACACGCATCGAGATTCCGAGTTGTTCTTTTATTTGCATGGAATTATATGCCTGTCCTCCTTCTGCAAAACGCTTGCAGACAATAGACATTATCTTGACAGATAGTACAATACGTGCCTTGTAAGACAAGTCTGCCTGCGAGCTATGAGATAGGAAGTCATCATGATTCTGAACTGTATATGATAGTTCTGCACCAACAAGAATGATAGTCCACGAAATCTGCATCCATAGCATAAAGAGAGGTATTACGGCAAATGATCCGTAGATAGCATTGTAGTTGCTCACCCAAATCTGAGAGTTGATATAGATGACTTGGAATAACTGCATAGCAACACCAGCCGCTATTCCCGGCCATAGGGCAGAACGAACTCGCACCTTCGTGTTTGGCATAAAGACGTAAAGCCCGACAAAAACAGCCGACATAACGACGTATGGAATGAGTTCTATGGAGAACTTCATCAAAGGCCCTATGATGGTTATATCTATAAGGTGGCGGTTGAATGCCTGCATCCAGATGGTAAGACCTGATATTGCCACTATGCCGATAGGTAGGGCGAAGAGCAGAGCCATATAGTCGGTAAAGGTACGGAACATAGACCTCGGCTTTCGCACAAGCCAGATATCATTAAATGTCTCCTCTATTGTGCTGATAAGCATCAACACAGTTCCGAGCATGAAGAGCAGACCTATGCCGAGGAAAACGCCTTTCTTCGTATTAATAAGGTACGAGTTCACAAAGCCTATGATGATTTCAGTAGCGTCAGGCTGAGCCTTGAGCAGGTCGCGAAACCACTCTTCGATATAGATGCTATAGCCGAAACCTCGTGCTATGGCAAATACAACGGCAAGGATCGGTACTGTTGCGAGCAAGGTTGAGTATGTCAGCCTACTTGCAGAAGCCAGAACGCGCTTTGCCATAAAGTCGTTATACAGGGATATGACAACATCCTTGATGACCTTAATGCTTAAAGACTTTGTGGTTAAAGGATTTTTCATTTTTCCATAATAACTTTTACATGAATTCTTTTGAATCCAAAAATTAATTATGCCTTCAGCTTTTTTTAGAAAGTAAATTGATGAGAAAATTGAATCAGTAAATTTTCAAGTAGTAAAATTAATTTACTGAATTTAATTTCCTGATAATTTACTTTCCAAAAAGCAAAAGTAGCTTGCTACTGAATTATATTTTTCCTCTCCCCTTGGGAGATTTCTTGATAGGTCAAAAAAAAGAAAGCAGTGCCCCTATAAGCCGGGTTCTGTACATCCGCAAGTCTCTCGAAAAGCGGTGTGCCTTGTCATTTATCTAGTCCCGAGGTTACCCTCAGGCTCAAGCGTTCTACCCTCCACCGTAGTCGGATGACATTGGGCGAGCAACCCTCTGACGATGGTTTACGCGAACTTGCAGCCTCCGGAAGACACAGCACCGATGTCACCACCGGCCTGGTGAGCTCTTACCTCACCTTCTCACCTTGACACCTCCACGGCAATAGCGATAAACGAGTTAGGGCTAAAGCCAAGAGATGCAGTTATTTTCTTCTGCCCGATCTTACCGTCACCGGTAACTCCTATTTTCGGGAGCGGAGCGCTCTATGCTGCCCGGACTTTCCTCTCGCCCAAGTCACAAGTGATAATGGACCAGCGACAAAGCCGGGGCGCTGCTGTCATTTTTTTATATTTCTGAGTGCAAAATTACTATTATTTTTCTGATTATGCAAATCAAAGGGCAAATAATTTCTTTATTTGTCCGTCCACAGTCCGTCAATAGTCCGCCTTCCCTCCGATGATAATACCATTATATTACCATTACAATACCATAATAATACCATAAACTATTGTATTATGATGGTATTTTAATTGTAAATTATATGTATTGGATTTACTTCCTTGTCTGATAGGAACAACCTTCAAGGCAGGAGCTTATATCTATCTTGATTTTCTTGTGGATTCCCTTTGAGATATTAGGATTTTTGATTACCTTTGTCCCTCAGAAATAACGAAAAAAAGAAACATCTCTATGGATTTTATTGATGAACATTTCGCTTTTGTTACTATGGGACTTGTATCCATAGCATACGCTTGTTCCTGGATTTATAAATTCTGGAAAAAAAGGAAACACTCAGCAAATGGCAATATGCTTATATTGTATTGGCTATTATTATGATAATCTTAGGAATATCTACATTTTTCATAAAATTCTCCTTGAATTGCCTTTGTGGAGTTTATGCAGGAGTTTCAGAATTAATAAATCTACGCCACAAATACATAGAAGAAAAAGTAGAAAATATATACTATTATTTAAATGGACTAGCTCTTGGGCTATTATTTCTCCTTGGAGGCTTGAATTTTATATTGTGTTACTATTTGGATTAGATTCTATTGTAGATTCGCTCTTCCTCCGTTGCTCCTCCTATGTGACTCCTAACCAAACTCGGTGAAGGTCCGTTCTAAGAGCGGACATAGAAGGGAGCTTCACCGAGTTTGGTCCCTTGGAACAACGGAGGGAGATACTTCTTGCTTGGGACGAAAATAAAGATTTCCTGCGTTTTATTTGCAATTATGCAGAAAATGAATTAATTTTGCACTCGGAAATTGAAACAACTAATTAATGGCAAAGAAAAAACGTTGGCACTGCATTCCCGGTCAGCCTCTCACCGAGATGGATAAGCAGGTGATGTATTGGGAGAGCAAGGGCAAGCTTGTGCCTACCCGTGATTTGATTCTCAACGACGAGCAGATTGAGGGCATCCGTCGTGCTGGTGTGGTGAACACAGGCGTTCTGGATGAGGTGGCAAAGCATATCCACGCAGGAATGAACACTCAGGAGATTGATGATATCTGTATGCAATATTGCAAGGATCATAACGCTACTCCTGCCTGCCTCAACTATGAGGGATTCCCTAAGTCTGTCTGCACAAGTATCAATGAGGTGGTATGCCACGGCATTCCAAAGGAAGAAGATGTTCTTGAGGAAGGCGACATTATAAATGTGGATTTCACCACTATCGTTGACGGCTATTATGCAGATGCCTCTCGTATGTTCATCATAGGCAAGACCACTCCAGAGAAGGAACAGCTTGTGCGTGTTGCCAAGGAATGCCTTGAGATAGGTATGGAGGCAGCAAAGCCTTACGGTTTTGTGGGGGATATTGGTCATGCTATCAAGAAGCATTGCAAGAAATACGGCTATGGCATTGTGACAGACCTTTGCGGTCATGGCGTAGGACTAAAATTCCACGAGGAGCCAGAGGTGATGCATACAGGCTATCGTGGTACTGGTATGCTGCTCGTTCCTGGTATGGTGTTCACCATTGAGCCTATGATCAACATGAAGTCGCCAAAGGTATTTATTGATGCTGACGATGAATATGGTTGGGAGGTCATCACGGAAGATGAGCTTCCTTCAGCACAATGGGAGCACACGCTCTTGATGACAGAGCATGGAGTT
This sequence comes from uncultured Prevotellaceae bacterium, assembly GCA_946411565.1. Taxonomy (GTDB): domain Bacteria; phylum Bacteroidota; class Bacteroidia; order Bacteroidales; family Bacteroidaceae; genus Prevotella. The sequence continues at coordinate 5,876 of CAMKEM010000058.1, forward strand.
GAGGTGCTGACGTATTAAGGCCTCAGGCTAACGGCCTCTCCCCCCGCCCTCCCCCGTAGGGAGGGAGCCGGAAGGCGGTGGGGGAAATGCGAAATGGAAATACAAAAGGCTGTTTTGTATGAAGGACTGCTATAAGACAACATCGCCTGATAGGTATCGCAATTTGGCTGATAAAGCAAAGGGAATGCGTGCAAAGCCGACAGAAGCAGAGAGGTTGCTGTGGGAATATTTGCGTGCTAACAGACTGGGAGTTAAGTTTAGAAGGCAACATCCTTTGGGCGATTATATTGCGGACTTTGTTCGTCTTGAAAAGCGGTTGGTCATAGAACTTGACGGTAAGTGTCATGAAGAAATGACAGAGCATGACAGCTTGAGAGATAATGAATTATTGAAACTCGGATATAAAACTATTCGTTTTACCAACGAAGAACTATTTGGTGAAATTGAAAATGTTTTAGAAGCAATAAAAAATAATCTCGATGAATAATCAGGAAAAATTACATATTGATAATATAGCGGATGGCCGTGAGACTTCCGGCTCCCTCCCTACGGGGGAGGGCGGGGGGAGAGGCCGATCTCTTATACTTGCTATAGAATCGTCTTGTGATGATACCTCGGCTGCGGTAATGGATGGAAGGGTACTCCTTTCAAATGTTACTGCATCGCAGAAGGTACATGAGGCTTATGGTGGTGTGGTGCCAGAATTGGCTTCAAGAGCACATCAGCAGAATGTGGTTCCTGTAGTGGATCAGGCATTAAAGCAGGCAGGCGTAAAGAAAGAAGAGCTGTCGGCTGTTGCTTTCACGCGAGGACCGGGACTTATGGGCTCGCTTCTTGTGGGCGTTAGCTTTGCAAAGGGCTTTGCACGTTCACTCGGCATTCCTATGATAGACGTCAATCACCTTCAGGGACACGTTATGGCTCACTTCATTCAGGAAAGAGTGGAAGATGAGACTGCTGAGGGTGGCTATAAGATAGTGGATAACGCCCCTCCTTTCCCTTTCCTTTGCCTGTTGGTTTCAGGAGGTAACTCACAGATTGTCAAGGTGAATGCCTATAACGACATGGAGGTTCTCGGCCAGACGATAGACGATGCTGCTGGTGAGGCTATCGACAAGTGCTCGAAGGTGATGGGCCTGGGATATCCTGGTGGTCCTATCATCGACAGACTTGCCCGTCAGGGAAATCCTAAGGCTTATCAGTTTGCAGAGCCACATATCCCAGGACTTGACTATTCATTCTCAGGCTTGAAGACTTCATTCCTCTATTCTCTTCAAAAGTGGGTAAAGGAAGAACCCGAATTCGTGGAACATCATAAGGAGGATATCGCAGCATCTTTGGAATGGACGGTTGTTGATATCCTTATGAAGAAACTCCGTTTGGCTGTTAAGCAGACAGGCATCAAGCATGTGGCTGTGGCAGGAGGTGTTTCTGCTAATAATGGTCTTAGAAATGCTTTTCACGATCATGCAAAGCGTTATGGCTGGACAATCTACATTCCAAAGTTCTCATACACAACTGATAATGCCGCTATGATTGGCGTGGTAGGTTCGTATAAACTTCAGGACAAGGATTTCTGTGGTATTGAGGTGCCAGCGTTCTCTAAAGTTACATTTGAATAAGAAAGAAAATTATGCAGTTCGAAAATAGAGTATTAAGTAAAGAGATATTGTTTGCTCTGTACGAGTCAGGAAAGACTCTCGCAACAGCAGAGAGCTGTACTTCTGGCAAGGTGGCAGAGTCAATTACGTTGATACCAGGTTCAAGTGCTTATTTTACTGGTGCTATCGTTGCTTATAGCGAAGAGGTAAAGAAAAATCTTCTCAAGGTTCCAGAAGAACTCATCGAGGAAAAGAGCGTTGTAAGTGAGGAGGTTGCAGTAAAGATGGCAGATGGTGTTTGCGAACTTCTTGGTACTGACTATGCCATTGCAACAACAGGCTTTGCTGGTCCTGGTGGTGGCACAAACGAGAATCCAGTAGGAACGATCTGGATTGCAGCCGGCAAGAAAGGTGAGATGCGAACCGTTAAGCTGACGGAGAATGATGGTCGTGATGTTAATGTCGCTCGTGCCACTTTCCGTGCTCTCCAGTTGTTGCTTGATGTTCTGAAAGAAGACTTCCCAATGCCAGACTTGAGTGAGGTTCCTGCACCAGAGGCAAAATAGTGTTTTCTTGTTGGTTTTTCGTCCGAAAAGAATAAAGTTGCAAGATTATTTGTTAAAAAGTATTAAATATAATCTTAAGGCGAAAAGATATTTTGTAAAATGGGAAAAAATGTGTAATTTTGCACCCTGTTTGGAATAAGTATCAATTAACGATTGTAAAAAACAAAGATAGCAATGTCTAAAATTTGTCAGATTACAGGTAAGAAGGCTCAGATGGGAAACAACGTTTCTCACTCTAAGCACCGCACAAAGCGTAGCTTCGATGTAAACCTGTTTAGCAAGAAGTTCTTCTATGTAGAGGAGAACTGCTGGATTAGCCTTAAGATTTCTGCCGCTGGTCTTCGTATGATTAATAAGGTAGGTCTTGATGCAGCTCTGAAGCAGGCTGTAGCTAAGGGCTATCTTGATTGGAAGGATGTTAAAGTTATAGGAGAATAATCAACATGGCAAAGAAAGCAAAAGGAAATCGCGTGCAGGTAATCCTTGAGTGCACCGAGCACAAGAACAGTGGTATGCCAGGCACAAGCCGTTATATCACAACAAAGAATCGTAAGAATACTCCTGAGCGTCTTGAGTTGATGAAGTACAATCCTATCCTCAAGAAGATGACTCTTCACAAGGAGATCAAGTAATCATATAGATTTATAAGAAACTATGGCAAAGAAAACCGTCGCATCCCTTCAGACTGGTAAGACTGATGGTCGTGCATACACAAAGGTAATCAAGATGGTTAAGAGCCCTAAGACTGGTGCTTACATTTTCGATGAGCAGATGGTTCCAAACGAGGCTGTTAAGTCATTCTTCAAGTAAATTTGAATTAAACTTTTTATGATATGAAAGAGACTGCATTCAGGCTAAGATAGTTTGATTGTAGTCTCTTTTTTGTAAGTTGATATGGAGAATTTTAAAGTCATTATAGTAGAAGATGTGCCTCTTGAGCTTAAAGGCACAGAAGGACTGCTTCGCAATGAGGTTCCTGAAGCAGAAGTGATTGGTACGGCAAGCGATGAGACGCAGTTTATCCAACTCATGCGCTCTGGCAACCCTGACCTTATTCTCCTTGACCTCGGTTTGGGCGGTTCTACGACTATTGGCGTAGAGATTTGCCGTAGTGTGAAGGGAGAGCATCCAGAAGTGAAGGTACTGATCTTCACAGGAGAAATATTGAACGAGAAATTATGGGTGGATGCCCTTGATGCAGGTGCTGACGGTATCATTTTGAAGACTGGCGAGATGCTTACCCGTGCTGATGTGGTTAGCGTAATGTCAGGCAGAAAATATGTTTTCAATCAGCCAATAATGGATGCTATCGTAGGATCATTCCGCAAGAATGTGATGTCAACAGTTCTTCGTCAGGAAGCATCAATCGGTTATGAGATAGACGAATATGATGAGCGATTCCTCCGTCATCTTGCCCTTGGCTACACCAAGGATCAGATTGCAGGTCTCAGAGGTATGCCATTCGGCGTTAAGAGTCTCGAGAAACGTCAGATGGAACTCACTCAGAAGCTATTCCCAGGCGGGAATGGCAAACAAAGCGTGAATGCAGTTCGTCTTGTTACACGCGCGTTCCAATTGCACATTCTTGATCCGGAAAATCTGTTCGCAGATGAGGAATAATTGACGAAAATAAAATTTAACACCCTTGAAACGCAATTTGTTCGCTGAATATTTGTTTTTCTCAAAAAATAGGAGTAATTTTGCAGAAAATTTTGCTTAATTGCTAATATTATAACATAAACTATGAAATTAAATATCAAGAGCTGTCTCAGCATAATGGCCGTATCATGTATGGCATTGTTTTTATCAGGATGTGTTTCATACAAGAAAGTACCATACTTTCAGAATGCAGATCAGGCAAACCTTTCTGCTTCTCGTGGCATTCATGATGCACGTATTATGCCAAAAGATGTTCTTATAATCAGTGTTACTACACCAGATAGAGAAATTTCTTCTCAGTTTAACCAACTCGTCTATAATACTATTACAGGTAGTGGCGCTAGAAACATTGGTTCAAGTGGTGGTTCAATGATGCCTTACACAGTTGGTGCAGACGGTAACATCAACTTCCCTATGATTGGTAAGATTAACGTACAGGGACTTACCCGTCGTGAGTGCGAGGATAAGATTGCAGGTCTCGTAAAGCCTTATCTTTCAAGCGACATTACACCTGTTGTTGTTGTTGAGTTCCAGTCTTATACTGTCACCGTTCTTGGTGAGGTTGCAAGACCAGGTGCATTCAATGTTAATTCCGAGAAATACACAGTTCTTCAGGCTCTTGGCGCTGCCGGTGACATGACGATCTACGGTATGCGTGATAACGTCCTTCTTATTAGAGAGGATGCAAAGGGCGAGAAGAGTACTCATCGTCTGGATCTAAATGATGCTAATGTTATCAATTCTCCATACTTCTATTTGCAGCAGAACGATGTTGTTTACGTTCAACCGAATAAGGCAAAGGCAAAGAACTCAGACATCGGTTCAAGCACATCTTTATGGTTCTCTGCTACAAGTATTTTGATTTCATTGACATCTCTGATGTATAACATTTTGAAGAAGTAAGATAGAAATAGAGTTAATATGGCCAGGTTCAATTCCTTGTCCTATTAACTCTTTTTCAAAAATAGAAACACGAACAGAAAATAAAAGTTTATGTGCGGAATAGTTGGTTATATAGGAACAAGAGAAGCTTATCCAATTCTTATCAAGGGACTTAAGCGATTGGAATATCGTGGTTACGACTCTGCAGGTTGTGCTTTGCTCTCTGCATCAGACAACAGTCTCAATGTATATAAGGCAAAGGGCAAGGTTTCTGATCTTGAAAAAACTGCAAATGGCAAGGATATAACAGGAACAATCGGTATTGCTCATACGCGTTGGGCAACCCACGGAGTTCCAAGTGAGGTGAATGCACACCCACATGTTAGTGAATCAGGCAACCTTACACTTGTTCATAACGGTATCATCGAGAACTATGCAACTCTTCGTGAACAGTTGAAGCAGCGTGGCTTCCACTTCAAGAGTGAGACAGACACAGAGGTTCTCGTTCAGCTTATAGAATATACACAGCAGAAACTCAACTGCGGTCTTGGTAATGCAGTCCGTAATGCCCTTCAGGTGGCTATCGGTGCATACGCAATAGCAGTAATAGACAAGCGTTTCCCTAACCAACTTGTATGTGCACGTAAGTCTTCTCCTTTGGCAGTAGGTATCGTAGAAGATAACTCTGAGTTCTTCATTGCTTCTGATGCTTCTCCTATAGCAGAATATACAAAGCATATCGTATATCTTAAGGATGAGGAAATTGCTGTTATCGAGCGTGGCAAGGAAATGAAGGTTTATAACCTCAATGGTGAGGAGGCTGATGCAGAGATAAAGGAAGTTGACCTTGACCTCTCAATGCTCGATCATGAGGGCTATCCTCATTTCATGCTGAAGGAGATCTTCGACCAACCAAACGTATTGAAGGACTGTATGCGTGGTCGTATCGTTGAGTCTCCATACTCTTCTTGCACAATGGGTAAGGATTGCCCAGAGATGGGACTTCAGGTCGTACTCAGCGCTGTTACGCAGCATCGTCGTGAACTCCTTCGTGCAAAGCGTATCATTATCGTATCATGTGGTACTTCATGGCATGCTGGTCTTATTGGAAAGCAGTTGATAGAGCAGTTCTGCCGTATTCCTGTTGAAGTGGCGTACGCTTCTGAGTTCCGTTACAGCAACCCTGTTATCGAGCATGATGACGTCGTAATGGCAATCTCTCAGTCTGGTGAGACCGCAGATACACTTGCTGCTATTCAGATGGCAAAGGAAAATGGTGCAATGGTATTCGGCATCGTGAATGGTGTAGGTTCAAGCATTGCCCGTGAATCAAATACAGGTATCTATATCCACGTAGGACCGGAAATCGGTGTTGCCTCTACAAAGGCATTCACAGGTCAGGTTACGGTTCTTGTTATGCTCTCACTCGCTCTTGGTATGGCTAAGGGTACTGTTTCACAGTCAGAGTATGAGCAGACAATCAAGGAACTCCTTCTTATCCCAGAGAAGATAGAGAAGGTGCTTGAACAGAATGATAAGATCAAGGAACTTTCTGCAAAATTCACTTTCGCACATAACTTCCTCTATCTCGGACGTGGATACAACTATCCTGTAGCCCTTGAGGGAGCTTTGAAACTGAAGGAAATCTCTTATATCCATGCTGAGGGCTATCCAGCAGCAGAGATGAAGCACGGACCAATCGCCCTCGTTGACGAGGAAATGCCTGTTGTCTTCATTGCAACCCATCATCAGTTGTATCAGAAGATTATCTCAAACATGCAGGAGGTAATATCTCGTGGCGGTCATATCATCGCAGTTGTCACGGAAGGTGACGAGCAAGTTAAGAATATGGTTGACGAGGTAATCGAGATACCTGAGACTCTTGGTTGTCTGGCTCCATTGCTCAGCGTTATTCCATTGCAGTTGCTGTCTTATCACGTAGCTGTGGCTAAGGGACTCAATGTTGACCAGCCTCGTAATCTGGCAAAGTCAGTAACAGTGGAATAAAAAGGATATAAAGATTGGTAAGGATAATAAGTTATAACACAATACACAGAAATGGAACCACTGAAGCATGAATGTGGCGTTGCAATGATACGCCTTCTCAAGCCACTTGAGTACTATCAGGAAAAGTACGGTACGTGGATGTATGGACTCAACAAACTCTATCTGATGATGGAGAAGCAGCACAATCGCGGACAAGAGGGTGCTGGTATGGCTGCCGTCAAGTTGAACGTGAAGCCGGGTAATGAGTATATGTTCCGTGAGCGTGCTGAAGGCAAGGATGCTATCACCGAGATCTTCGGTCTTGTGCATGGAAGCATGAAAGGACTGACATCAGAGCAGTTGAATAATGCTGACTATGCAAGAAAGCATATCTCTTTTGCCGGAGAACTCTATATGGGACATCTTCGCTACTCAACAACGGGAAAGTCTGGTCTTCAGTATGTGCATCCATTCCTGCGTCGAAATAACTGGAAGGCTAAGAATCTCTGTCTATGTGGTAATTTCAACATGACCAACATAGACGAGATCTTTGAGCGTCTTACAAGTCAGGGACAGTATCCACGTATCTATTCCGACTCCTACATCATGCTTGAGCTCATGGGGCATCGCCTTGACAGAGAGGTTGAGCGTAACTACACCTTGGCTACCGAACAAGGACTTGAAGGTCGTGAGGTAACGGAGTTCATCGACAACAACGTGGATATGAGCAATGTGCTCGATACCACTATGCAGTATTTTGATGGCGGTTATGTGGTATGTGGCATAACAGGTAGCGGCGAGATGTTCGCAATGCGAGATCCTTGGGGAATCCGTCCAGCTTTCTACTATGTGTCTGACGAGGTTATGGCATTGGCAAGTGAGCGCCCGGTACTTCAGACAACCTTCGACCTTGAAGCTGGTCAGATTATCGAATTGCAGCCAGGTCAGGCAATACTCGTAAATCATCAGGGTAATGTGCGTTTCAAGCAGGTTATCGAGCAGAAGGGAGACTCAAAGTGTTCATTCGAGAGAATATATTTCTCACGCGGTTCTGATAAGGATATATACAATGAAAGAAAGAAACTGGGCGAACAGTTGACAGCCCCAATCCTGAAGGCTATTGACAACGATCATCGCCATACGGTATTCTCTTTCATTCCAAATACTGCAGAGGTGGCATTCTATGGAATGCTGACTGGTTTTAAGAATTATATCAACGCTCAGAAGGTTGAGACCATAGTAAATATGGATCATAAGCCTACTCGCGAGGAACTCATGGAGATTCTCGATGAGTATGTAAGGTCTGAGAAGGTGGCATGGAAGGATATCAAGCTGCGTACCTTTATTTCTGAAGGCTCAACAAGAAACGACCTTGCATCCCACGTATATGACGTGACATACAATGTCCTTGAGCCTGAAGTCGATAACCTTGTTGTTATTGATGACTCTATCGTAAGAGGTACAACGCTTCGTGAGAGTATCTTCCGCATACTTGACCGTCTGCATCCAAAGAAGATCGTCATGGTATCAAGTGCTCCGCAGATCCGTTATCCTGACTACTACGGCATTGACATGGCAAAGCTTGAGGAGTTCTGCGTGTTCAGGGCTGCAATACAGTTGCTCAAGGATAGGCACAAGACAAGCGTAATCGACAATGTATATAGGGCTTGTAAGGCTGAACTGCTGAAGCCTCGTGCAGAGATGAAGAACTGCGTACAGGATATCTACGCACCATTTACTGTCGAGGAAATCAATGCCAAGGTTGTTGAGATGCTGCGACCATCTGGTATGAAGACACCAGTTGAGATTGTATTCCAGTCAATAGAAGGTCTTCACAAGGCAATTCCAGAGCATAGGGGAGACTGGTACTTTACAGGAGAATATCCAACTCCGGGCGGCACACGACTCTGTTTGCAGGCATTCGTCAACTTCTATGAGAAGGTTTACGGGCTGTAATAGAAAGTGTAAAGTTGAAAGAGGAAAGTTGAAAGAGTAAGGAAATTATATCACAATAGATAAATGAGAAACGTTACATTAGTACTTAATGATGGAACTAAGTTCCACGGAAAGTCCTTTGGTTATGATGCACCTGTTGCAGGCGAGGTAGTCTTCAACACTGCTATGATGGGTTATCCTGAGAGTCTCACGGACCCTTCTTACGCAGGTCAGTTGATGGTTCTGACATATCCTCTCGTAGGTAACTATGGTGTACCACCATTTACATTCGAGGATAACGGACTTCCTACATTCATGGAGAGCGATAAGATTTACGCCTCTGCAATCATCGTTGCTGACTATTCAGAGAAGAACTCTCACTGGAATTCTAATGAGAGCCTTGCTGATTGGTTGAAGCGTGAGAAAGTACCTGGAATCACAGGTATCGACACTCGTGAGCTTACCAAGGTTCTTCGTGAGCATGGTGTGATGATGGGTAAGATCTTATTCGATGATGAGCCTGACAATATCCCTGAGGCTAACTATGAGGGAGTGAACTTCGTTGATCAGGTTTCTGTGAAGGAAATCATTACTTACAAGCCAGCAGAAGGCACATCTATCAATAAGAAGGTTGTGCTCGTTGACTGTGGCGTTAAGGCTAATATCATTCGTTGTCTTATCAAGAGAGGTTGTGAGGTTGTACGTGTGCCTTGGAACTATGACTATACCGACATGGAGTTCGATGGTCTTTTCCTTGCAAACGGTCCTGGCGACCCTGATATGTGTGAGGATGCAGTAAAGATCATCCGTAAGCAGATGGAAAAGAGCGATAAGCCTATCTGCGGTATCTGCATGGGTAACCAGTTGCTTTCAAAGGCAGCAGGTGCAAAGATATACAAGCTGAAGTATGGTCATCGTTCTCACAACCAGCCAGTTCGCATGGTAGGTACAGAGAAGTGTTTCGTAACATCTCAGAACCACGGCTATGCTGTTGATGCCAAGACTCTCGGTGCTGATTGGGAGGAGCTCTTCGTAAACATGAACGATGGTTCTAACGAGGGTATCCGTCACAAGACCAAGCCTTGGTTCTCAAGCCAGTTCCACCCAGAGGCATGTTCTGGTCCTGTGGATACAGAGTTTATGTTTGACAAGTTTGTTGAAACTCTCTAATTATCTAGAATTGCTAGAAATTTACTAGAACAGCTAGAAAAAACTAGAAAGACTAGAATAACTAGAAAAAAGACAAGAAAAAAATGAAAGATCAAAATATTAAGAAAGTTCTTCTCCTTGGTTCCGGTGCTCTGAAGATTGGTGAGGCTGGTGAGTTCGACTATTCTGGTTCACAGGCTTTGAAGGCTCTTCGTGAGGAGGGTGTAGAGACTATCCTCATCAACCCTAACATTGCTACCGTGCAGACATCCGAGGGTGTTGCTGACCGTGTATATTTCCTTCCTGTTCAGCCATATTTCGTTGAGCGCGTAATCCAGAAGGAGCAACCAGACGGTATCCTTCTCGCATTCGGTGGTCAGACCGCCCTCAACTGCGGTGTTGAGCTTTATAAGAGCGGTGTGCTCGAAAAGTACAATGTGCGTGTTCTCGGTACTCCTGTTCAGGCTATCATGGATACTGAGGATCGTGAGCTCTTCGTAGAGAAGCTTGATGAGATCAATGTCAAGACTATCAAGTCACAGGCTTGTGAGAACATAGAGGATGCTCGTAAGGCTGCTGCAGAACTTGGCTATCCAGTCATCATCCGTGCTGCATACGCTCTCGGTGGTCTCGGTTCTGGTTTCTGCGACAATGAGGAGGAACTCAACAAACTTGCAGAAAAGGCATTCTCATTCTCTCCACAGGTACTTGTTGAGAAATCACTCAAGGGTTGGAAGGAGATTGAGTATGAGGTTGTACGTGACCGTTACGACAACTGTATCACAGTTTGTAACATGGAGAACTTCGACCCACTCGGCATCCATACTGGTGAGTCTATCGTTATCGCTCCTTCACAGACTCTTACAAACTCTGAATATCATAAGCTCCGCGCACTCGCTATCAAGATCATCCGTCATATCGGTATCGTAGGTGAGTGTAATGTGCAGTATGCCTTCGACCCTCAGTCTGAGGACTATCGCGTAATCGAGGTTAATGCCCGTCTTAGCCGTTCTTCTGCCCTTGCATCAAAGGCAACAGGTTATCCTCTTGCTTTCGTTGCTGCAAAGCTCGGTATGGGATATGGTCTCTTCGAGCTGAAGAACTCTGTAACAAAGACTACAAGTGCATTCTTCGAGCCTGCCCTTGACTATGTGGTTTGTAAGATTCCACGCTGGGACCTTTCTAAGTTCCGTGGCGTAGATAAGGAACTCGGTTCTTCTATGAAGTCCGTAGGTGAGGTTATGGCTATCGGTCGTAACTTCGAGGAAGCTATCCAGAAGGGTCTCCGTATGATCGGACAGGGTATGCACGGATTCGTTGAGAACAAGGAACTTGAGGTTCCAGATATCAAGGAGGCTCTCCACGCTCCAACAGATAAGCGTATCTTCGTCATTGCAAAGGCAATGCAGAGGAAGATATACAGCGTTGATGAGATCCACGAGATAACAAAGATTGACAAGTGGTTCCTTGACAAGCTCCGTCACATCGTTGACATCGACGATGAGCTCCGCAAGTGCACCTCTATAAATGTTCTCAGTAAGGAACTCCTCCGTACCGCTAAGGTATATGGCTATACCGACTTCCAGATTGCCCGTGCAGTAGGTCTTGAGAAGGAACTTGGCAACATGCACAAGGCTACCCTTGCTGTTCGTGCGCTCCGTAAGAGCTACGGCATCGTTCCATTCGTTAAACAGATCGACACACTTGCAGCTGAGTATCCAGCACAGACCAACTATCTGTACCTCACATACGCAGGTGTTGCCCACGATATCAAGTTCGAGAAGGATAAGAACTCAATCGTAGTTCTCGGTTCTGGTGCCTACCGTATCGGTTCTTCAGTAGAGTTCGACTGGTGTGGTGTTCAGGCACTCAACACTATCCGCAAGCAGGGCTATCGCTCTGTTATGATCAACTACAACCCAGAGACAGTATCTACCGATTATGATATGTGTGACCGTCTCTACTTTGATGAGTTGACATTCGAGCGCGTTATGGATATCATCGACCTTGAGACTCCTCACGGTGTCATCGTTTCTACTGGTGGTCAGATACCTAACAACCTCGCTATGAAGCTCGATGCGCAGAACGTGCCAATCCTCGGTACTACTGCCAAGGACATCGACAACTGTGAGGATCGTGACCAGTTCTCTTCTATGCTCGACCGTATCGGCGTGGCTCAGCCTGAATGGGCTGCCCTCACCTCTATGGATGACATGAACGCATTCATCGACCGTGTAGGCTTCCCAGTCCTCGTCCGTCCATCTTATGTGCTTTCCGGTGCAGCAATGAACGTATGTTCAAACCGAGAGGAGCTTGAGAAGTTCCTTCAGCTTGCAGCCAACATCTCTCAGGAGCACCCTGTTGTAGTAAGTAAGTTCATCGAACATGCCAAGGAGATTGACTTCGACGGTGTTGCAAAGGATGGTGAGATCATTGCATACGCTATCTCTGAGCACGTTGAGTTCGCTGGTGTTCACTCTGGTGATGCTACCTTGCAGTTCCCACCTCAGAAGCTCTATGTCGAGACAGTTCGTCGTATCAAGCGTATCTCTAAGCAGATTGCAAAGGAACTCCATATTTCTGGTCCATTCAACTGCCAGTACATGGCTAAGGATAACGACATCCTCGTTATCGAGACCAACCTCCGTGCATCACGCTCATTCCCATTCGTAAGTAAGGTGCTGAAGTACAACTTCATCGACCTCGCTACAAAGATCATGCTCGGTGTTCCATTCGAGAAGCCAAACAAGAACCTCTTCGACCTTGACTACGTAGGTATCAAGGCAAGCCAGTTCTCATTCAACCGCCTTCAGAAGGCTGACCCTGTCCTCGGTGTCGATATGGCATCTACAGGTGAGGTTGGATGTATCGGTGATGATACCTCATGCGCACTCCTCAAGAGTATGCTTTCCGTAGGTCTCCGTATTCCAAAGAAGACAATCCTTCTCTCTACGGGTGACGCTAAGCAGAAGGCTGAGATGCTTGATGCTGCAAAGGAACTCTTCAAGAACGGATATGAGCTCTTCGCTACTGGTGGTACTTACAAGTATCTCACAGAGCAGGGCATCGAGTGTAAGGAAGTGTTCTGGCCATCTGAGGAGAAGCAGCCACAGGCTCTTGACATGCTCCGCAACAAGGAGATTGACATGGTTGTGAACATTCCGAAGAACCACTCTGTAAGTGAGCTTAGCAACGGCTACAAGATCCGTCGTGCAGCTATCGACCTCAACGTGCCATTGCTCACAAACTCACGTCTCGCTTCTGCATTCATCCATGCTTTCTGCACCATGAGCCTTGATGATATCAACATCAGGTCTTGGCAGGAGTATTAAGATAGTGCATAGTGCATAGTTCATAGTGCATAGTGCATAGTTCATAGTTAACGCTCGACAACCAACTATGAACTTTGAATTATGAACTATGAACTCTAATAAAGCTATTGCCGCTTATGAAGGTTCGCTATGAGCCATTCATAAGCGGCATTTTTTTGTTAGCCTTAATCTCTTAATCTCTTAATTTCTTAATCCCTTAATCCCTTAATCCCTTAATCTCTTAATCTCTTAATCTCTTAATCCCTCCTCTCTAGGTGGGTTTCTCTTTTTTTGGTATTATTGGTGTCCGGTAAAACTTAAATCTCCAAACAAAAAATTGGGCTGATTCCT
>CAMKEM010000059.1 GCA_946411565.1 uncultured Prevotellaceae bacterium
ACATGACAAAGAAAAACGCTTCTTTTTTTGTGCCTCTATGAATTATTTAGGTTAGTACAAACAGAGAAGCCCCCTCATCTCATTCTTCTGTTTTCTTCTCAACATCAACGATTTACAAATATCAGCGTATTGGCAGGCATATACTTTTTTAATTGAAATAATTGAAATTATTGAAATTTTGGGGTAATCGCAGATGCACGATTATGATATTATCATACTAACATTTATGATACATATTCACACAAGCGTCATTTCAATTATTTCAATTATTTCAATTAAAAATATGCACATACATAAAGTGAGAAATAAGCTCTATTATATATATAAATAAATTTATTTATATATATAATAGAATTCTGTGAATACATTCTCTAAAGCGTGTATCTCTTTTTATTGAAATTATTGAAATAATTGAAATTTCGGGGTATATATGGGGGACAAATAGGTAACCCAAATTTTCGGATGATTGGGTATAATTATAGTGAAGGGCAGCAGGAAGACAAAAGCAACACCATTGTAAATCCGCTGCAAATCCCTTCCAAGTCCCTTCCCTATATCGGAGATATAAAAGGCTCATAAGCGCCCCAAAGGGGGACTGTAAGCGGGATACTAAAAAAGGCTCGCAGAGTTGCGAGCCTTTATGTGTGTATATCTAATTACAAAATCAATATCCCTCTGGATTATTCTTCTGCCAATTCCAAGAATCACGGCACATGTCCTCAATGCCGTACTTAGCCTCCCAGCCAAGCTCTGCCTTTGCCTTTGCAGGGTCGCAGTAGCAGGTAGCGATGTCGCCGGCACGACGTGGCTTGATAACGTAAGGAACATCAACACCGTTCACCTTGATGAATGCCTTCACAACATCGAGAACGGAATATCCGTGACCTGTACCGAGGTTGTAGATAGCCAAACCGCACTTACGGTCGATTGCCTTCAGAGCAGCAACGTGACCTGATGCAAGGTCGCAAACGTGGATATAATCACGCACACCAGTTCCGTCTGGAGTATCATAATCATTACCGAACACGCCAAGCTCCTTGCGCTTGCCTACGGCTGTCTGGGTGATGTAAGGCATGAGGTTGTTTGGTATGCCGTTAGGGTTCTCACCTATAGTGCCTGACTGATGCGCACCGATTGGGTTGAAGTAGCGGAGAAGCACCACATTCCACTCAGGATCAGCCTTCTGCACGTCAATCATAACCTGCTCAAGCATTGACTTTGTCTGACCGTAAGGGTTGGTACACTGACCTTTAGGACATTCCTCTGTGATAGGAATGATAGCTGGGTCGCCATAAACGGTAGCAGAAGAAGAGAAGATGATGTTCTTCACACCATTCTTACGCATCACGTCCATGAGGATGAAAGTGCCCGTCATATTGTTGTGATAGTACTCCAATGGCTTCTCAACCGACTCACCCACAGCCTTCAGGCCTGCGAAGTGAATAACAGCGTCAATTTTGTTCTCCTTGAAAATCTTGTCAAGAGCCTCAGCATCGCGCACGTCAGCCTCATAGAAAGGAATCTCCTTACCAATGATCTTTGCAACACGACGGAGCGACTCTGGGTTTGAGTTCACGAGATTGTCAACCACAACGACTGAGTGACCAGCCTTATCAAGTTCGATGGCAGTATGTGAGCCGATGTATCCGGCACCACCACAAAGAAGTATATTCATATCCGTTAATTTTAAAATTAAAATTTTAAGTTGCAAAGATAGTAAATTTCCACAATAATCACGATAAATCGTGCAGAAAAATTGATTTTTAGTCAAAAAAATAGTAATTTTGCAATCAAAATAATGCAAATGCTACACACAGAAAAGATATTACACCTACCAGCATATTCCATTGCCGAGGAGGTAAACACCGCCCTTGGCAGCCACTCTTCCGTTGTAATTACCGCACCTCCGGGAGCAGGTAAATCCACTGTTCTACCTCTTACTATAATGAAGGCGTTCAAGGGCAAGGGCATAATCCTTGAACCGCGCCGCCTTGCTGCCCGACAGATTGCCGAGCGCATGGCTTCGCTCCTTGACGAGCCTGTTGGCGAGACAGTCGGCTACCGAGTTCGGTTTGAGACTGTGGTATCGCCCAACACACGATTGGAGGTGCTGACCGAGGGCATCCTCACCCGAATGCTTGTGAGTGATCCGACATTAGACGGCGTGGATTTCGTCATCTTCGATGAGTTCCACGAGCGAAGCCTTGCTTCAGACACCGCTCTCGCCCTTGTGCGTGAGGCGCAGAATCTGATACGCCCCGACCTGAAGATAATAATCATGTCGGCAACGATTGATACGAGTAACATCTGCTCCGCACTTGGGGCAAAACTCATTGAGAGTAAAGGGCGTATGTTTCCCGTAACACCTATCTACGTGCCCCCGGAGCGTGACATCCCAACCACCGATGAAGTGGCACGACTAATCATCCGTGCGCAGCGTGAACAAGAGGGCGACATCCTCGTTTTCCTCCCTGGAGAAGCAGAGATAAGGCGCGTGGCAGAGGCTCTTCCCAACGACTCCACCATCTTCCCACTCTACTCTCGTCTATCGCCTTCGGAACAGCGTGCAGCCATTGCCCCATCGCCTGACGGAAGCCGAAAGACGGTGCTTGCCACCTCAATTGCCGAGACATCGCTCACCATAGAGGGTATCAGAGTCGTCATTGACTCTGGTCTTTGCAGAACGATGGTATTTGATAAGCGAAACGGAATGTCGCATCTTGAAACCGTGCGTATTTCACGCGATATGGCGACGCAGAGAATGGGACGTGCCGGACGCTTGTCGGAGGGTGTATGTTATCGTATGTGGGCGCAATCAGCAGAGCACGGAATGCAGGAATGCCGCCGTCCTGAGATTCTTGACGCAGACCTCTCCTCACTCGTTCTCGACATCACCGCATGGGGCGCAAACGACATCGAGGCACTTCCTTGGCTCACTCTCCCACCCCGAGGCAATGTGTTTCAGGCACAAGCCTTGCTTGAATCGTTGGGAGCTATCAATAACGGCAGTATTACAGAACTCGGAAAGCGTATGTCGCGCATTCCTTGCCATCCTCGTATTTCGCGTATTCTCATCACCGATGATAGCCAGAAGGCGCTTGCCTGTGACATTGCCGCTTTGCTTGAAGAGAAAGATCCACTCTCTCACCTCACGGACGATAGTGATATTTTCACCCGCATCACCGAACTGCGCCGTGCAAGGGCAAACCGCAATCTCGAGCATTGGTCACGCATAGCACGAATAGCCTCAGAATACTGCCGTTTGGCTCATTGCAAGGAGGACAACGCCATTCCTTCACAGGACGAGATTGGCACTCTCCTTGCCCTCGCCTACCCTGAGCGTGTGGGTATGGCTTTGAGCACTCCCGGGCATTTCCGTCTGTCGAGTGGCGACAATGCTTTTGTGGATATTAATGATAACCTCTCAGCAAGCAAATGGATTGCCGTGGCATCGCTCAACGCAACGTCTGGACGTATCTTCCTCGCCTCACCAATAAGCAAGGATTCACTTCTTGTACTCTCCTACGACCACACAACCGTACAATGGGATAGCCGTACAGAGCGTATCGTTGCACAGCGTCAGAAGCGCATAGGAAACCTCGTAATTGACTCGAAAGACATTCAGAATCCTGACCGTGGACAGATAGTAGAAGCGGTATGCAAGGCGGTGGCGAAGAGTGGTGTTTCTCTCCTTGATTTCTCCGATTCCGTGGCATCACTCCAACGCAGGATAGAGACAGTAAGAGGTTGGCATCCAGAGCTTTCACTACCAAACACGAGTACGGAGCACCTTCTTGCCACAGCTGACGAGTGGCTTCCCTTCTATCTTGAGCAAGTATCAGGAACGATAGACAAAAAAACGCTCAGGTCACTCGACCTAAGCGCAATTATATTTGGTATGCTCACCTACGAGCAACAGCTTTCACTTGACCGTCTTGCACCTACTCATATCACGGTGCCTACGGGTTCTCGCATCCGCATTGACTACCGACAGGGTGCCGAGGCTCCTGTGGTGAGCGTAAGGCTTCAGGAGTGTTTTGGCTTGACCGACACGCCTACCGTAAACGATGGCAAGCAGCCTTTGCTTATGGAACTTCTCTCACCTGGTTTCAAGCCTGTGCAGTTGACGAAAGACCTTCGCAATTTCTGGCAAGAAACGTATTTCGAGGTGCGTAAGGAATTGCGTCGCCGCTATCCCAAGCACTCTTGGCCAGATGATCCATTGACAGCACCAGCCACACGAACAACGCACCGCACAGCCAATTCCTCATCGAGCAAGTTGACGTGACCTTTAGCAAGGAAATTCTCAAGGTTTTCAGCCTCTGTGAAGATACTTGGGCAGATGGTTATGATAGGCTTACGACACTCATTTATCTTACGGTGAAGTGCATCGAAACATTCATCCATAGGACCAAGTCCTGCTGAGCCGTATGACACTATCATCGCGTCAATCTCATCAAAACGCTTGTCGCAATAGTCAATAACAGCCTCAAGTTGCTCTACCGTTCCTGTGGCAAGCACATCAATCGGATTTGATACGGATGCACCCTTATGGAGCTTTGCAAGGAGTTCATCAGCAGCCTCGCCCTTCAATTCTGGTACAAGCATACCACCCTTACAGAGCGCATCGGCAGTTATTACGCCGAGACCACCAGCCTGCGTAATGACAGCAAAGCGATTGCCTTCTATCCTTGGCAGAGAGAAGAGGCATCCCATTGCCACGAGTTCCTGACGGGAATAGCACCTTACGATACCAGCCTCACGGAAAAGTTCATCAGCCTGTCGATCGTCAAAGGCCGCAGAGCCTGTATGATGACTCGTAGCACGTGCACCACTTGGGGTACTTCCCGACTTTATAGCAGCAATACGGCATCCCTTTGCTATAAGCGACTTGGCATGACGGAGCAATCTTTCTGGGTCTCTGATGCTCTCAATATACATAATCTTTCCGCGCACATCCTTCTCTGGGTCAAAGGTCTCATCCATATATTGAAGAACGTCCTCAACGCCTGTGTATTTAGCGTTTCCGATACTCCACACGGAATTGAATCTAAGACCTGTCACCTTCGCCATCTCTATGGTATAGAGCGCCATACCTCCTGAGTTGGATATCAAATCAACACCCTCTGGACAGATAACAGGATTAGGTGCTGTGAATGCTCCACAATAATTGGAAGTAATCATACCTATGCAGTTAGGACCAATGAACGAGCATCCATATTTATCGCAAGTGGCGTGCATCTGCGCTTCAAGTTCTGCGCCCTCTTGGGAGAGTTCGCTGAAACCAGAAGAAATGACGATGAAAGCCTTGACTCCCTTCTCTGCTGCGAGGTATTCCACATAAGAAGGGCAATACCTTGAGACAACGACTATAATTGCAAGTTCGGCATTCGGGATATCCTTCACGTCACGATACGACTTAACGCCCTGAATAACATCCTCATGTGGGTTCACAACATATAGATTTCCTTTGTATTTTCCATGTATCAGATTATGCACCAAAGCCCCTCCAGGCTTCAGCGTATTATTTGATCCACCAATCACAACGATGCTGGCAGGATTGATTAATTCTCTGTTTATCATTGTCTGTCTATGTGTAAACGTTTGTTCTTTTTCGGAATTTGAGTACAAATATACTGAAAACTTTTTATCCGACAAAATTTTTCATGCTATTTTAATAAAAAACACATAAAAGAAAATCGGGACATCAATGACATGATGTCATAGATGCCCCGCGAAATAGAAACAAAGTTTAACCCCATTCATCAAAATTGTCGATGTGGATTAATTATTCTCAAAGTTCTCAGTAATGCGGAATGTAACAGGAAGTGAATACTTCGCGTCAACACGCTCGCCATTATGCTTTGCAGGAATCCACTTAGGCATGAGCGAGATAACACGCACAGCCTCCTTGTCGAGAAGCGGATCCACAGACTTAGTGACAGTAACATCCTTCACTGCACCATCTCTGGTAATGGTGAATCGGCATATTACACGTCCTTCAACCTTGTTGTCAAGACATGGACCAGGATACTTCACAGCCTTAGCGATATAGGCAATGATAGCAGGCTTACCACCAGGGAACGATGGCATTTCCTCTACAACCTCATATACACGCTTTGACTTACTCGTAGGAGCAACAGCAGCTCTAAGTCTGTTAGGTCCGTGCTGCTCAATGAACTTACCACGATTCACACGTTCCTGCTTCTGTCCGCCAAGCTTACCTACAATATATCCCTCAATCTGAGTCTCTGAAACACTTGGAGTCTTAGCATAGTCAATAATCTCCTTCGGATAGATCATAAACATAGCACTATCAGCCATGTTATCAACATCGCGAAGCTTGATCTCAACAGCCAACTGACGAACTCTGATTACATCCAGAAGATCATTAAAGTATCTCTTAGCCCTACTCAGTCTCATGAAAGAGCCAAGCCATGCTGTACGAGCACCATCACCGTTGTTTTCCTTCATAATAGGATAGCCTCTATGAGTAGTGAGCAGATCAACATGCAGTTTCTGATTCTTCAGCTCAACATTGCAGAAACCAGCACTATCATGAGGGAGATATACATCCTTCAACAATGACTGCAAAGCACGCTCCACAAGAGTCTTGTTCAGATAGTCCTTGAAAACTGTAGGCATCTTACCTCCACAAAGCTCAATTGCATTACGAACAGCCTGAGTCTTGAAGTCGAATGAATACAAAGGCTCACCACCCTCTGGGCCTACAACATCCACGAACCATGTATATACATCGTTTCTCACTACGCTTGATAGTGATGCAGAAGCGATGGCATCAGTAGCCACCCTCCAGATACAATAGTTACGAGCGACGTAACGGTTCTCTTGAGCCTCGGTCTTAAACTTACCTTCGGTCATTTCAGGGAACATAGCCGAGAAGTTAGAATTTGACTTGGCGTAAACCACCTTGATGGTTCTATCAGTAGCATACATCTTGGTTAGCTTCAGGTTCAGCACCTTGTCCATCTTGCCTATCTTATCTTTTTGCTGGAAAACGTAGTTTTTTGCTCGTTTCGTCATCTGATCAGCATTTTTCTGCTGAGCAACAATCGGAGTGCAGATGAGCAAAACCGAAAATAAAGTGTAAAATAATTTATTGAATTTCATAACTATAAATGGTGTTAATAAGGTTTTCTTTATTGCCTACAAAGTTAGTAAAATAGTTCGAAAAAGCAAGAAAATCTTGATTTTTTTTTATAAAAATCGAACATTTTTCAACTTATATTGCGGAATTGCAAACTCAAGTTTACAAATTTTATTTTCATAGATACTTTTTATACTCCTCAATATACTCATTAAGTTCTGGGCAGTCGAGAATATCAATATGATTAGCAAGACCTGCATAGAAACGCCCAATACCAATGATGTTATACACCTTCGTATTGAGATACCATGTGCCTGGAGATTTCTTATCCTCTGTCAAATCCTTCTTTATGCCCGGATATTCCTCCACAAGAAGATTCCTTGCTGTGAGATCAAGCTTCAAACTCACATTTATCGGCTTCTCCCCCGACCAATGGAAGGCATCCAACAGAATTTCCTTATGCGAAATCTCATGTTCCCAAGGCTGATCATGAAGAATCTCCACATAACCTATTCTATCAATATTGAACACTTTGCAGGCATAGTTCACATTCTCCACGTCACATCCCATAACCACACCTTCTTGTGGCACAACCTTATATGCCTCAATCCTACGATTCTTGATAGTAGCACTATTGCCCGATGAATATTTATGAAGAACCACCTGAAGTTTTCTGTCACATGCCTGCTGAAGCATAGAAATGGCAGCAGCCTTATTCTTGTCGGTAAACACCTTACGGGCAATCATCTCCTGCTTCACCTTCTCAGGCATCTCACGCGATTCTGCATTAACACGAAGATATGCCACACCATCCAATTCCACCACACGATAGGGATGCGGCTCCACATGAATGGCAAGAACCTTATTGTCGTAGAGAGGTTCCATACGCAAGTGCATTATTCCGTCTGTATCAAAATAATGCTTGGCACGATCCTGAATATGCCGTTGATAGGTATCAATCTCTGTCATGTGCAGATATTTCATATCATCAGCCAGACCAATAACATATCCCTGATCATTAACACCAAGATACAACGTACCACCAGTTTCCGAGTTCATGAAGGCACATACCCCACGGAACACGTTCAGTTCCTGAGTCTTCTCGGCTGGCTGCATATTATTGCCCGAAGGATACACAAACGAAGTCTTAAACTCCTGCGTACCACTTTCAAGACCTAAATACGTACCACTATCCGCCTCAAGGTCAGTATCATTCACGGTTTCAAGAGAAAGCGTCCTGATAATCTCACGCTTGATAACATTGATACCCGCATCCGAGAGATTGCCACGAAGCGAGTTAGCAGTTTGTATAAGACGAGCCAGTCGGGCAAGAATCGGAATTTTCTCTTCGTACTCGCTGATAGTAGAGGCAAGCACCTCAGAATTCTCCGTCTTGCCATATTCCTTCAGAAGTTTCAATACAGATAGCCTAACGAACGTATCCTTAGCATCCTTAAATTCCTCCTCAGCCTCAAGAGTGATGTTAGCCACCGATTCATTATTAACAAACTGAATGAGAAGCCTGAGATACGTAGAGCAAAAACCGATATAAGAAGCCGCAGACACATCGCCTGTTATCTCCGACATTATTCGGGCATTAGCAATAAAATGATAACGCTCTGATGGTTTCAACAACTGTTTCTGATATTCAAAAAGCATTCTTGACAAGATGCAAAGCACATTACGACCAAGCATCTGCCCATTTGCAGCAATCGCATTATCGGGAGCTGGGATAGCCTCAGCAAATGCTATGATACATTCTTTCTGCACCTCACTAATATCAATATCCTCAACTGGCTCTATCACCGAGGCATGTATCTTTCCATATTGCACGCCCGTACAATATTCCTTTATCTGCAACAAGGCACAATCGCCAACTTCATAATTGTCGTTCATGCGAGTGTAGATAGGCACACCTCTCTCATTCATCCACACAAGCGAAGTGGCTGACTTGAAAATAACCTTTGCCTCGGTAGTATTCAGACTATATTGTTCACGACAATCTTCAACTACAAACGAAATAAAAGTATCCTCTATGCCGAAAGTCCTTTTTTCTACGTCCTTAACCTTTGCCTTTATGAAATCGCCTGCACGAAAATATTTAGCGAACTCACTTGTATAATAATAAATAATGTTTTGCTTATCAAAAGTGATCATTCCTTGCATTCTCTCGTAGTTATCGTCAACAGTCTCAACATTAATGTTTCTGTTGCGATCTATGGATGTAACCCTTACAATAAGCTCATCACCATCAACATATTTCAATACAGGCTTTGCCTCTTTCTTTTTTGTCTTCTGAATCAGAGACACGAGATCCTTGACATAATCATCCATAAGAGGAATATTTGTCTCTGACGATTGCTTACATTTTTCGTTGCTTGCTGTTCTTATGGCAATACCAATCTTCGTATCAAGCGAACTGGCACCAGAAGTGAGCAGTTTCAGAGCCTCATTTTTCTTCTCACGAGTGAGATACAATCCTTTTTCCGACAATAATGCCGTACCATATTTCTCATATACCAAAGGCTTTCCTATGATGTTTGCAAAACGAGAATTTTTCGTAATATTATAAATGAAAATCTCTGGCTTAAAATCCATTATGTCATACCAGTAGAATGAAAGTTTATTGATTTTCTCATGCCTAAGTCTTTCAATTGCTGTCTGTATCAATCTGTCAGCAAACTTTGGAGAGAGAATCATCAATTCCCTTACAAATGCAATATATGCCGATAATGCCAGACTTCCTTCATTTTCAATAAGCAGATATGATGCAAGCAGACGGGCGTTGAATTTAACCTGCTCTAATTCTGGATTTTCACCATAAATAGGTCGAGAGGCAATTTGCTGAACCAACTCCTCCACTCGCTCTTTTAGCAAATTTATTGTGGTTTGGTAGAAACTATCATTTGTACGAGCATCATGCTTATTTTTCAGGTAGCTAAGCAGTTTTTCAAAATTATCATCGATATACTCTTTTTTAAGGTCGAGCCATAGAGGCGTAGAAGCCGTTGCAGCCATTGGGGCATAACTTTTTGTGTTAGACGTGTACTTTTCCATGATGTAAAATGTTATTTAAGTGTAAGTTACAATTATTTTAGGGGAGTGAAAAACAGTCTCTTTGTGCAAATAATCACATCACCGATTGCAAAGATACAAAATCAATTTCATTTCACCAAACAAATTGAGCAATTTTGTATAAAATTATTAGTGTCCGCTAAAATCTTGACAAAAACAGGGCTTGTACAGCATAAATCTTTTGATATTATATGTATAACACAGGTGTTTTGCGGACAGAAATATTTGTAAATTCAACACATAGTTGTCCCTGCCTCCATAAATGTCAAATTCTGTTTCATATTGTTATCCTCTTTGAGTCCACGTTTCATGGAGTCACCGATAAAAACCTGGTGCACCGAATTAGTGCATCAGGTTTACATGACACACAAAACAAAGCTGATTCCCAAGCAACTCCTATGTAAGTCCCTTGTTCCTCCTAACCAAACTCGGTGAAGCTCCCATCTAATAGCGGACATAGATAGGACTTTCACCGAGTTTGGTCCCTTAGAAGAACGGAGGTATATATATAATATGGATGAAAAACTTTTAGTTTGGAATTTGGCAAATTCGACAAATTCACGTCATATAAGAAAAAAAGTACTTGGCAACTTCACAGTCACCAAGTCCCTTATTTACTAACTTAACGTTTCATTATGATATTTTGTATCATATTCCTTAGTACCAGTTGAAGCTGATTATTTCTGAGCGAAAATATACTTCTTCATCATCTTCTGCAAGTTCTCTGGTGAAGATTGATTAGCCTTACACTTATCAACGATGTGCTGAGTAAGTGTTTCTGGCATATCAACGACCTTCTTCCATAGATCAATACGGTTCATCCAACGGCCTTTGCTCGTGGTCTTGTTCACCCATTCATATTTGATAGGCTTACGTCCCATCTCGCTATACTGTCCGTTCTTGAGATAGTAGGTGCCATATTCGTGTGGTATAACGCGGTAACTGCCGTCTTTCTGCCTTACAATTTCGGCACAGGCATATTCCCCGTTTGCACGATACACCTTAACTTGGTTGTAGTTATCACTAATGAACTCCTTGTTCTCGCCTTCATACTTCATAGATGCCATAATCCAGACACCAATGATTTCCTTGTCGGCAACTTTTGTTTGAGCCATGATGTTATTTGTACCCATCATCGTGAAAAGCATAACTAATAATAGTCTTGCAATTCTTATTAATTGATTCTGTTTCATAACTGATAATTGTTTAAGTTGTTATTACTGCCATTTCCAAGACTTTATTCTTGAAGGATTTCGAGGGCAAAGGTAGTTTGTTTTCTACTTATCACCAAAATATTTTGTTGGCACTTACCTTGCAAGTTTCCATACAAGAAATTTTCGAGTTTACAAAATGTTTGCAAATATTCGTAAGTCATTTATAATGAATGGATAAACTCATCCCAGTCTTTGCTGCTACCTTTCTTGTTGAAAACCTTCTGATATAGACGACTTCTTATGCTACTGATACTGCTCGTGTCCTTACAAAGAACATTTGCAATCTCCGAGGGAGCCGCATTCAGCTTTAGGAGAAGACAAACTTGATATTCCACTTGTGACATATTATAAAGTGACAAGAGGGTACTTGTGAATCTTGGATATACGCTTTTGAAGTGAGTATCAATCATTTCCCAGTCTTCCTTATTCATGCGTTCTCCATTTGCTATCCGCTTACGAAGCGAGATATAGAAATCACTATGATGAAATTCTGTTTCTACCGTATTCATAGCCTGACGAACAGGTTCAGGAAGAGCCTCGTGTACTTGCTCTATCTGTTTAAGTTCCTGTTCCACACGCTTCTTGTTCTTATACAGGTTATGCGCATAGTTCAGAATCATCATTAATGCCATAACAATGAATATAAGGATATAGATGAGGGTGTGATTGGTTGTCTGCAATTCCTTCTCAGCCTTTGAAAACACATAATGGCGTGTGGTTTCATTATTATCTTCTATATCATTTTTGATAACACCAACGATTTCATGACATCTATCCTCATCAAAATTCTCACGAAAGCGCCATGTGTATTTTCTTCCCATTTCCTGAATTATCATCGTGGAATCATTTATAATAGTAAGAGGATGGGTATTATCGCCTTGCAAATATAGAATATTGTTGTTGCCCTTATCAACGAAAGTATAGCCTTGCATAACCGATGGAGTTATCATTGTCCCATTAGGAGCATTTGCTATCTGACATGCGTAGTAGCAACTATCATCATATATCCTCATCCACGTAAAGCCATTCTCTGGATAGATGTATGTGGAACCAGCAGGAGTCGTCATTTGCTGCAACTCCCATACTCCATTAAGACAGAAGTGTTTCTTGCTATCATTTTTAGAACAAGAGATAGCAAATGCAACAGATGCAAGAAATAACAAGTATGATATTTTTTTCATTTTAGGTTGATTTTACGAAATGTTTTTAGGGTTTGTCGATTACAGAGCGATGCCTGTCTTTGATTTGGGAAGTGCAAAGTTACGATATTTCATGCAAAAAGCAAAGGAAAAGAGTTTGCAAATTGTTTGCACACATTATTTCCTTGTATCAATTAATGCAAGTTACACTCACAGAAACAGCAACTTATCCCCTTCTCCACCTCATTATAATAGTTTAACATAAATTCTTCTCGATTCTCACTTATTTCCTTTAATTTTGTCGAAAATTTCGTCTTAAACAAACCAATTTATTCTACAAAAGAAATAACTCATGAAGAAACAGTTGAAGAAAGTGCTGGTTTTAGGTTCCGGTGCTTTGAAGATCGGACAGGCTGGTGAGTTCGACTATTCTGGTAGTCAGGCTCTCAAGGCTTTGCGTGAGGAAGGCATCAAGTCAGTACTCGTAAACCCTAACGTAGCAACCATCCAGACAAGTGAGGGTATTGCCGACAAGGTGTATTTCCTGCCTATCACGCCACACTTTATCACGGAGATAATAAAGAAGGAGCGTCCAGACGGTATCATGCTCGCTTGGGGCGGTCAGACAGGCCTCAACGTTGGTACGGCTCTCTATCAGAGCGGTGTGCTCAAGGAGTACGGCGTTGAAGTGCTCGGTACAAGCGTAGAGGCTATCATGAACACTGAGGACCGCGACCTCTTCGTAAAGGAGCTCAACAAGGTAGATCTCAAGGTGCCAGTATCACAGGCTTGCGAAACAATGGAAGAGGCTGTTGCTGCAGCCCGCAAAATCGGCTACCCTATCATGATACGTTCAGCATACGCTCTCGGCGGTCTTGGCTCAGGTGTTTGTCCTGATGAGAAGACATTCATCGAGATTGCAGAATCAGCCTTCACCTTCGCTCCACAGGTACTCGTTGAGGAGTCTTTGAAGGGCTGGAAGGAGATTGAGTTCGAGGTTATCCGTGATGCTAACGACCATTGCTTTACTGTTGCTTCTATGGAAAACTTCGACCCACTCGGCATTCACACGGGTGAGTCAATCGTGGTTGCTCCTACATGCTCTCTGCGTGAGGATCAGGTAAAGATGCTGCAGGACCTCGCTGTCAAGTGCGTTCGCCACTTGAACATCGTTGGTGAGTGTAACATTCAGTATGCATTCAATGCAGAAACAAACGACTACCGTATCATCGAGATCAACGCTCGTCTGAGCCGTTCTTCTGCCCTCGCTTCAAAGGCTACAGGTTATCCTCTCGCATTCGTTGCTGCTAAGATTGCCCTCGGTTATACTCTCGACCAGATTGGCGAGATGGGCACAACAAACTCTGCTTACGTAGCACCTTCACTCGACTATCTCATCTGTAAGATTCCACGTTGGGACCTTACCAAGTTCACAGGCGTTAGCCGTAAGATTGGCTCTTCCATGAAGTCTGTGGGCGAGATTATGTCTATCGGCCGTTCATTTGAGGAAATGCTCCAGAAGGGGCTCCGTATGATTGGTCAGGGAATGCACGGATTTGTAGGCAACGACCATATCAAGTTCGACAACCTCGACGAGGAACTTGCAAACCCAACCGACCTCCGTATCTTCGCTATTGCTCAGGCTCTTGAAGAGGGATATTCAATTGACCGCCTCTATGACCTCACCAAGATTGATCCTTGGTTCATCGAGCGCATGAAGAATATCGTGGATTACAAGCATAAGCTCGAAGGCTACAATTCACTTGAGGAACTTTCAGCCGATGTATTGCGTCAGGCAAAGGTGATGGGCTTCTCAGACTTCCAGATTGCACGTTTCGTGCTCAAGGTCAAGGAAGGCAATATGGAGAAGGAGAACCTTGCTGTTCGTGCTCAACGTAAGAAGCTCGGCATTCTCCCTGCCGTTAAGCGTATCCCAACAGTTGCAAGTGAGCATCCAGACCTCACCAACTACCTCTACATGACATACGCAGTTAAAGGACATGACATCAACTATTATAATAATGAGAAATCGGTTATCGTACTCGGTTCTGGTGCATACCGCATCGGTTCTTCCGTAGAGTTCGACTGGTGCTCAGTAAATGCCATTAACACAGCTCGTAAGCTCGGCTACAAGAGTATCATGATCAACTACAACCCAGAGACCGTTTCTACCGATTATGATATGTGTGACCGCCTCTATTTCGATGAACTCTCATTCGAGCGTGTGCTTGATGTCATCGACCTTGAGAATCCACGTGGCGTAATCGTTTCTGTAGGTGGTCAGATACCTAACAATCTCGCTATGAAGCTGCATCGTCAGTCTGTACCTATCCTCGGAACAAGTCCTGTTTCAATCGACCGTGCCGAGAACCGTGGTAAGTTCTCTGCTATGCTTGATAAGCTCGGCATTGACCAGCCACAATGGAGCGCCCTCACATCTATGGAAGACGTGAACGCATTCGTTGAGCGCGTTGGTTTCCCTGTACTTGTACGCCCATCATACGTACTTTCAGGTGCAGCCATGAACGTATGCTACAACAACGAGGAACTTGTGCGTTTCCTCCAGATGGCTTCTGAGGTCAGCAAGGAATATCCGGTTGTTATCTCTCAGTTCATGACTGAGACAAACGAGATTGAGTTTGATGCTGTTGCACAGAACGGAGAGGTTGTGGAATATGCTATCTCTGAGCACGTTGAGTATGCCGGCGTTCACTCTGGTGATGCTACTATGGTATTCCCTGCACAGAATATCACATTCGCTCAGGCTCGTCAGATCAAGAAGATTTCACGCGCAATTGCCAAGGAGCTTAACATTTCTGGTCCTTTCAATATCCAGTATCTTGCCAAGGGTAGCGACATCAAGGTTATCGAGTGTAACCTCCGTGCTTCTCGCTCATTCCCATTCGTCAGCAAGGTATTGAAGCGCAACTTCATCGAGACAGCAACAAAGATCATGCTCGATGCTCCATACGCTAAGCCTGACAAACTCGTATTCGACATCGACCGTATGGGCGTTAAGGCTTCACAGTTCTCATTCGCTCGTTTGCAGAATGCCGACCCAATCCTCGGCGTTGATATGAGTTCTACGGGTGAGGTTGGATGTATGGGCGACTCTTTCGAGGAGGCTCTTCTCAACTCACTCATCGCTACCGGCTACAAGATTCCTTCAAAGGACAAGGGCATCATGCTCTCAAGCGGTGGTGCGAAGGAAAAGGCAGCTCTTCTCGACCCTGCTCTTGCTCTCGTAAAGGCTGGCTACACGGTTTATGCTTCAGAAGGCACAGCCAAGTATCTCAACGAGAATGGTGCGAAGGCAATAGCTGTGGGATGGCCTGACGAGTCAGGAAGCCATGTTCCTAATGTGATGGATATGATACACGATCATAAGTTTGACCTCATCGTCAACATCCCTAAGAACCACACCAAGCGTGAGTTGACCAATGGATATAAGATTCGTCGTGGTGCTATCGACCACAACATCCCATTGATTACCAACGCACGTCTTGCATCTGCATTCATCGAGGCATTCTGTGCTATGAGCGAGAACGACCTGCAGATCAAGTCATGGCAGGAGTATGAGTAAAAATTGAAAGTAAATTACTGAAAGGTTTAGGAAAGGCTCCACTTGCGTGGGGCTTTTCTTTGGAAAGTAAATGGGAAGTAAATTTATTCAGTAAATTAGAAACAGTAAATTATATTTTTAATTTCCTTACAAAATTAATTTACTGAATCAATTTTCTCCCAATTTACTTTCCAAACACTATTGGCGCAAGCCAATTTTGCCTTTCAACATTTGATGTAAATGAAGATTATGTTTGTATGCCACGGAAATATTTGCAGAAGTCCGATGGCAGAGTATATGTTCCGCAGTATGGTGGAAGAGGCAGGTCGCGCAGATGAGTTTGAAATCTCATCTGCGGCTACCAGTACCGAGGAAATCGGCGAGCCTGTCTATCCACCTGCTCGCAGGAAACTTGCAGAGCATGGCATAAACTGCAAGGGGCATGAGGCCCATCAGATTACCCGGAGCGAATATGCCTATTATGACATGATTATCTGTATGGATCAGCACAATATCCGCAATCTGCGCTATACCATAGGCGAGGACACACAGCATAAGGTCATCCGACTTCTCGACCTTACAGACAATCCTCATGATGTTGCAGATCCTTGGTACACAGGCGATTTCGAGACTACCTATCGGGATATTCTCGAAGGATGCAAGGCGTTACTAAAATTATAATTTATGAGGAAAATCTTATTTGGCATATCCGCATTGCTTTTCATCGCTTGCAAGAACCCAAACATTAAAGAATATGTTCCAGAAGAAGATCCATATAAGATAGTTGAAGCTAATGGCGGTTCTTCTTTCTTTCCTGACAATGGAATGTATAATTGTACATCCCAGTACATTACGCAAAAGGAATTTGACAGCCTCAAATGCCTTTCCTATGAAATGGAGTATCAGAAAATAGATCTCAAATCTGCAAAAGCGCATGAATTAATATCTATGGCACAAAATCCATCCACAGAAATCGGTAAGTTTCTGAAAAAATACTTAAACGATGGAATAGAAACGGATGAAGAAACTGAACCTGTCGATATTACAAGTATCACCTATTATAAACAAACTGATCAATATGAGGTCAAGACCTATTTTATTGGTGATATTTCGTTTATGGTAACGGATAACAAGGCTGATACGACAATTATGGCTTCGCAAGGTTCTTCGTACGCCAAGAATGGTATTTATGCAGGTTTTGCTGGTCATGATTGCGATTTCCGCTGTGATATTCAATTCTATCTCTTTGACAAATCCTCAAAAAGAATGGTGTATGTCGGTCAATACATCAATTACCATTGGGCATTTGAAGAGTTTGGCGGAGACAACAACGATAGTTTCATTAAATGGATAGCCCCAAACAAGTTACTGTGCAAAGGTTATAGGGATGTTTGTGACGAATCATGGGAATGGAACGACAGCATTTCGAAAATCAAGGATTATAAAGGTGACAGGGCAAGTCGATATGGCTATCCTGTATATTCACTTATCACTCTTACTGAGAAAAAACATTATTAGCAAAATGATGAATATACTGATTTTATCTGGAAGCCCTCGCAAGAAGGGATTAGTTTCGCAGATGCTCGACATCATGCGTGAAGAGGCAGAACAAAGAGGCGACAATGTGCAGATTGTCCGTACAAACGACCTGAACATCAAGCCTTGTATCGGTTGTATGGCTTGCCGCACGAAAGAGAAATGCGTATTGGGCGAGGACGATTCCCAAAGAGTACTGAAAATGATACAGGATGCGGATGCCGTTATCATGGGCGCACCATGCTATTGGGGCAATATCCCCGGACAGATGAAACTGCTTTTCGACCGTATCGTCTATGGCATGATGCGCGATACACCACGTTTCCCAGAACCGCTGTTGAAAGGCAAGAAATGCATCCTACTCAGCACTTGCACAACTCCTTGGCCTTGGAATATATGGTTTAATCAATCACATGGAGCAATTCGTGCCCTTCGTGAGATATGCCATTATTCTGGTTTCAAGATTGTTGCCACTATCGAGCGTGGAGGTACGGTTATGCATCCGCAACTATCAGAAAAAGACAAAAAGAAATGCCGTAAGGCAATCTCTAAACTCTAAACTCTAATCTCTAACCCCTACCCTCTAACCTCAAAGATGTTGATTCTCTCATTCCCCTTGGCATTTCTCATTCATGACATGGAGGAGATAATCGTGCAACACAAATGGATGGCTGCACATAAGGATGATTTGCTTCGGAGATTCCCAAGACTTCAGCCTATCATCAACCATCTATCAAGCCTCAACCCAAGGGCGTTTACAATTGCCGTAATTGAGGAATTGGTATTGCTGTTGCTTGTCACGGCATATTATCTTATGGGTGGTGCTTATGCCTTGGAAGTATGGACGGCAATATTCATGGCATTCTCCATACACTTGGTAGTTCACATCGGGCAAGGCTGCTTCGTAAGAGAATATGTTCCAGGCATTATCACCTCTGTCTTGCTTCTCCCCTACTCTTATTTCGTAATAGACCGCATTTGCCAGCAAATGAGTTTCGGCAAACTCGCGCTATTATCAGTAATCGGTTTTGCCTGCATAGCATTGAACCTAAGGCTCGCCCATTGGTTTGGCCAAAAACTAAGCTAACGTCAGTTCGACGAATTTGAAATAAACGCATCTCCGAAGAAAGTAAATGAGCTGTAAATTTTATTCAGAATTCGCGTAGCACCTGAGCCTTGCGAAGAAATTAATTTATTGTTTTAATTTTCTTATAATTTACTTTCCTTAATTCGCATCAGCGAGCCTTTCTTTTTGTGGAATAAGATTGTGAAGATTGGTAATTATTCATAGTCCTACCCACCAGAGCATATCCAGACAGGGGTACTATCTCTGAAATGAGATACGCCGACACTAAATTCCTTATTGTTACCTGTTACTTGTTACTGCAGGGGTAGAAAACGCAGTTGTGCCTCCGTTGTGCCTCCGCATTCTATGTTAAATTCCAAGTAAATTTCTGTTTTTAACTATATATTTA
>CAMKEM010000060.1 GCA_946411565.1 uncultured Prevotellaceae bacterium
TAGCACAGAACCTCACCAACAACGACTATAAGGTCGGTTCGTTGCTCTCCGATGGTGTTCCAAGAAAAGGCCGCCAGATACTCGGAAAACTTACCTTCAAGTTCTGATTGTAAACGCAAAGACGCTAAGTTGCAAAGATAAGCTCTCATTGAGTTTGGTTAGGAGAATTTGAGTTTCCTTGATAAGGAAACGGCGTTAGCAAAGGTTATTGTTAGCTCATGCCCTAAAAGCATAGGGATGTTTCCTTTTATCTTAGTCTCTTCTCTTTGTAAAAGCATCGCAAGGGCTGAGAGGAAAAGAATTTGGAGAGGCAGAGAAAAGAAATTCCCACACCGCCAAGAATACGCACATATAAATGTTGTATGGCAGTGTGGGAAACATGAGTTGTTTATGTGGCGTTAAATTATGCCAATCTTATCATGTACTTACCAAATGCTTTCATCTAAAACAGATTCGCCTGCTGATTGATTTCGTGGCTTGTTGGTTGGTATCATTATGTAGGTGATATCATCTCCGTCTACATATTTTAACGTCATTTTTTTATTCGTTTTGTCAAATCGTTCGATAGAGCAACAGTAAATCGTACCCGACTTGGGGTTGATTTCAACATAATAGCATCCTTTGGTTATTATACCCACTTTCGTATAGTCGAATTTGGCAGGTATGGTGTTTGACAAATAATAAGGAGATGCAAAGGTACTACCATTGCTTTTATGCTTTATTCTTTTTTCTTGGGTATATTCATAATACACCTTTGATTGATCGTCATACTGTTTTGTCGTTTGCCACTTTGTCCCAATCAAATCTGATGTAGAAATCACAACTTGTGCTTTTGTAATATTTATACAGCCTAATAAAACACATATTATAGATATTAAATGTTTCATAATTATTGAATGTTAATTATTTATTTTATTAAGAATAACGGAGTATCATGTAATTTATCTCGGGGTATTGCATTTGCACATTCTCTGCCTGCTGCGACATAAAAATAATAATCACTATATCCTATAATTGTAACCATATGCTTCTCCACTATAGTTGGATCGTCCTTTTTTGGAGTAAACTTGCCTGTCGCAACAGGAATTCCCTGATCAAGTAAATCTGTAATGGTTTTTTCAGTGTAGTTATATATTATATTGATGTCGCAATAACTATCGAATATTTCTTTGACTTTGTGAGGTGGAACTATTGGTACACCTCGATTCTTTTCATATGGGTCACACTCATCATCCCAATCGGCAATTTCAAACAATGCATTATAAATCAAGCTATAATCGAGATTCTTAAATTTCGAATAATATAGTGAAAATGCTAATGCCCTTACAACACACTCACCGTCTTTTGTTTGCACAGGAAGTATGTCTGGCAAATTAGGCAATAAGGTTACATTTGGCATTGACTTCAAAATCTTCATAGAGACTCTTCCATATGGTCTGTCTGAAGGAGGAGGTACAACAGTGATAGGCGGACAATAGTATACGCTGATTGTTGAAGAGCTTTCCCCTCCTTGCATTGAGCCATTAGACCATTGATATCCTATTACAGATCCTCCTCCCCAACTTAGTGAGCCCCCTGATCCTCCACCACCTCCATTATTAGGGGGTGTTGGTGTAGGTTCTATATCAGGTATCGTTATTACACCTCCAGTTGGCGCTGGTATGTTCCCAAGTGAACCTGTATTATTTGATCCATTGCCTTTTACAGTAAAGCAATTGCATAAATTAGCGGGTTTTTTGCAGAATGAACATACACCGCCTACCATGCCACATTTACACTCACTTTCAGGTTTCTTGCATGAACTACACATCGTGCCGTTATTAGTGGTTTGTTGTCCAGAAGGTCGCTTAGAACAATAAACGGATTTGTGCTCAGAGAGCAAATTTTCCTGTATAAGATTACCACAATATTCACATGGCACTCTTGAGTATCCAGGAATTTCGCTTGTTGGGAGTTGTTCTTCCTGTGTCTTCTGCGCCGCGACTTCTCCGAACCCTATGCTCAGAGAACCGTTATCTGTTGTCAGTTGCAAATTTACTAACAACAGAAGAAAAAACAAAATTCTTTTCATTATTTTAACAAAATTGTTGTCTGACCATGAAGTTCGTCAGCTTCCATGCTGACAACATAAAGTCCTTTCTTAAGTTTTGTTGATATAGTAAAACGCTGTTGGCCAGCATTTAGAGCACCTGTATTGTAGCTCTTTACATAGAGTCCGCTCTGATCCGTAAGATAGACAGAGGCATTCTTTACAACCTTTGGAAGTAAAAAACGAATCTCAATCTTATCCGTTCCAGAAACTGGATATGCAGCCATATAGCAGTCGTTTGGATCATCCTTGGCAAAATCACCCATAGGCTTACTCAATGATAGGTACATAGGACGTTGAGGTTCTTTTTCTGTCAGAGAATAGAGACGAAGACCGCCAGTGAGTGAAGGGCCTACAAGTGCGAGCGAGGCATCTTGGAACTGACTTTCAATTTTAGTGTCCTCAAAATAACGGTCACTCATAAAATGACGAGTGTCGGCAAATCTGAGAATGCCATCTGCTCCAATGCTTGCATTAACTGCCAATGTGTCAGAGCCTTGCATCCATATTCCGCGATAAGAATCTCCTGCCTTACTGAACGTAACGCTCAGGTTCTCTTCTTTTACTATCTGGCTACCGCTCCAGTCGTAGGTTACGATAATGCCCTTGTAAGTTCCTGACAAGTCTGTGTTTTTGTCAATAAAAGGCTCTACGTCAGGCATTGACTCTGGTTTATCAACTTCGTTGTCTGCCAGAACTGTTGACGGCAGTATCTCCGCATTTTCACGTAGGGTCTCTTCTATGGCAAACTGATAGTTGCCCTTTGCTGCTTTCTGCAAATACTCATCAGCTTTTTTGTCGTCAATCTCAACACCAAAGCCATTACGATAGCAAAGGCCAAGCATATACTGGCATGACAGACTTCTGCCAGTCTCATCCTTCTTGAAGTATTCCACGGCACGCTTATAGTCCTGTTCGCATCCCAATCCTTTATAGTACATATATCCTGCAAGATAGCAGCAGTTCAGAGCTCCAGACTTAGCTCCTTCCTCAAAATACCTCAGAGCCTTTGCAAAGTCTTGCCTATCATGTGGGGCATTCTTCATCAGCAGACCGAGGTTGTAGTATGCGTTTGCAGAGCCACACCTTCCTGCCTCCTCCAAGCATTTTATTGCCATAGCGGAATCCTGTGTTACACCCAATCCGTTGAGGTATGCTATTCCGAGAGCGTTCTGAGCAGTGGGGGTTAACTCCTTGTCATCAACACTCTGCAAGAGCTTTACAGCCCATTCGGTAGTCTTTGATATAGATTTGCCCTTGAGTATGTCAACGGCTTCTGTAACGTCACTTTCGGTTACTTGCGCCGTGGCAGAGTTTGGCATAGACGCCAGACCGACAACACCGACCATTGTAAGTATAATCTTCTTCATATCTTTACCAAGCCATTTCGTTTCTTTCATTTTCTTCCTCCTTCTTCTTTGCAAGTTCCTCTTTCTTCTTGATAGAGCCGTTCATCCTGACAATGAGAGGTTGCTTCTTCCAGAGATCAGAGAGGTTCTTCTTCAATACCTTGTCATGCCCTACAAACATATCGTTGATTACATATTCTTCGAGAAAATACTCAATTGCATTTTGAGTACATGAAGCACTGTCCTCATTCTCTATGAGTCCCGCAGCCTTGACCTCATTCCATGTGGCAATACCTTTGTCAACAGCAGGCGTCGCATTTTTTGCTCTGAGCACCCATGCGAGTTGATCCTTGGATAGGATGTTTCTCAGACTGTCCATTACCTCAACGTCATAGTTGTACCGAGGGTTTTTGCGAAGATGCTTGCATACACTGATACCAAGACGTATTATCTTGTTGTAGTTTTCAGTACTAACCCCAAGCTTTTGTGCAAAGCGCAAAGATATACTAACATTTGCACCTGCCACTTTGTCGTTGTGCGGTAGTAGTCGTACGTCAATGGAATCTTGGTAGAGATCATTAAGCCTCTTCTTGTTTGCAACTCTGTCTTTAGAGGTTTCGCAAAGGTAGTCATAAGTCGCTTTCCTCACCTCACGTTCGAGTATAAGTTTATAGACGAAGTTCTCGTCCTCTTGTGGCAGATAGTATGTCTGTCGCAATTCTTGAAAAGCGTCCTGGGCTGCAATTTTGCATCTGAAAGACATGTCCTTAATGTTCTCTTCATAGATACGCAACTCATCCTCAGTCCATTTGAAGTCAGAGGCATGAGCACTTGCCAATGCCAGAAACCCCATTGCTGTTACAAGTAGTTTTCTTTTCATTTTTGTTTAGTTTAAGTTTAATGATTAATTTATACGCGTATAGTTATTGTTCGTTCAATATTCTTTCAGCCTCCTCTTTAATGAAATGTATTGTTTCATTATGAAATTTTTCGGGAGTCGTAACAATATCATTGGCAATCAGCCTTTCGTGCTGTCTGTCGTTCATTCTGCCATACATCATCATAAGATGGTATTTTTGTGAGAAATTCCTTGGCAGCATACAGACCGCAGTCTTCATAATCTCTATTGCTGAGGACTTTTCGCCTATATTTTCCTTGCACATGGCAGACTTATATAGTAACAAGGGGGCAGAGGTGTATTTCCTTGCCTCTGTATAGCATTTGTCTGCTTCCTTGAAATTCTCTGCATTCTCATTGCACTCTGCAAGAAATCTCCAATATGCTTCAGACGTTCCAATAGCAGGGTATAGACTTCTTATTTCTTCTATACTGTGGTTGCCCTTTTCCTTATACTCTTTCAATAGCTTCTGACTCGTTGCTAATTGGATTTCTCTGTGTAGGAGTAAGCCAGACATTAGGATAAGAGCAAACACACACAATACTCTGACAGCTATATTTGTGACTCGACTTTTGTCGTATTTTGTCAAGAGAGCCGCTATGGAAATAGTCATTATCCATGGAGATATAGAATAGCAGATGCTGTTGCTCATTGACATCATGACAACAGCAAACGAGGCAATTAGACAATACCATTTCCTTGTACGATATGCCAGATATACAGGCAGCAACAGAAATGCTAAATATAATATGCCTCCTATCACTCCACCCTGAACGCCGTGCTCCATTATGTCATTGTATGCGCTACCACATGCCGTTGTAAGAATACTGTTGGCATACTCGTCTTTGTGACTTGCAAAATATCTTGACTGATACAGGTTGTACTCTGCCTCATACTTGCCGTAACCATGTCCTAATGGTGATTCGGCTATCATTTCGCAGTCTCTTTGCCATATAAAGAGTCTTCCAACGGCAGAATCCTTTTTCCAGTTATATGCGATAGAGGATAGTAGGACAACGGCCATTCCAATGCCTAAGACCCATCGCCAGTTTTTTACCTTGGATTGTATGAATTGCCTTGTCTTTGCCGATATGAGGGCATAGCACACAATGATGCTTGTTATGCCAACAAAGGCAGTCCTGCATTTCAATGTTATGATGAACACAACCACGAGAGTAAGGAGTGTTGCCATAAGATAGATATGCTTTTTCTGCCCAATCTTCCGAATGATAAACGGAATGCTGATAGTCAGGGCTATTGCTGCAATGTTTGGATTCTCGTTAGCCCCTGATAGCTGAAAGAATTGATCGCCAGAGTCTGTAAAGCATAGCAACTGCGCAATGAGATAGACAATGTTGAGGGCTGAGATTAGTATTATGCCATTCTCAATATGATTTTCGCCTATGAGTCCTTTCCTTACTAAGCCACCCAAGCCGACCATGAAAAGAAGCGTACATATTGTATATTCTTGCTTGTACAGTTCGGCTTCTTTTATCATCATGCCATGAAGCAATATGTATGCAGCCAACAATAATGCAAATGTCTGGATAGCGTAAAAGGGCGGTATCTTCTTCTTGAAAAGATATACTGCGCCAAAAGCAATCACCAACAGCAAACCTATGATGGAAGGATATAGCGTCTGCGATAATGATGTATAGACGAAATGATGTGTATCTATGCAAGATAGGATGCAGACACAATACCAAAGCGTAATGAATATGTATCTCAATGCTACCACCATACCTGTCGTCCGTTTTCGTAAGTAAATATTCTTTCTTCCCTGCCTCTTGTGGCATTATGCAGCAGGAGCAAGGCATTCTCTGGCACGTTGTCGAAAGAGATACCATCTTCTTGTCCTGCCTTATGCTCCGCAATCATGTTCCATTTTCCGTTTTGCCAGTAAAGCAACTGATACAGGTCTCCTGCATAGATTGCGTTTCCATCAGTACGTGGATGAATCCTCAGTTTTGAGAAATGTATAGGATTCTCAAACTCTGCTGCTGCCCAGGCATCGTCAGGAGAGATACGACTGTAGCTTGTCAGCTCATTACCGTCAAACACCTTTGCGGGGCTATGCTCTTCCCATGCGCCCATTCCTCCGAAACAACGTATAGGAGTAGCGAGGTTGCCGTTGTCGTCAAAAAGCAGTATCTCAGCAATATTGCCGTAAGATTCCTTTGGCGACAGATACTTGATGTATTTGTAGTTTCCAGAATAGTTCACAGGGATAGTGTGGTATCGATTCTCGTCAATACTTTCTATGACCTTGATAATTACTGAATCCTTGAAATCCTCCGTGTTTGAAGCCACGATCTTGCCTCCGATCAATTGACTGTTGTATTTCTTTAGAGTCTCTGATTCCCAGTACTTTCTTGTGACTGTTATCTTTCTGGTCTTACTAGCATCTGCCACCTGATATTTTGTCGTTCCGTCATTTGCAAGAAGGAAAGGGTCGGAAACGTAATGCTGACGACCGAATTCGTCAAGGTAGAATGGTAGATATACAATACCTCTGCCCATCCTTTCGAATACCGCTTTCTTGTCCTTGCCTATTTTTGAGTATGCAACAGGAATCCAGTCACGATTGTTGAATACGGCCAGATATACCCACTTCGCGTTCTCCAACCATTTGCTGTCTTGTATCGTTATTGAAACATCCGAAGTTTCTACATAAGTATCAGTTACATCTATGTATCTCTGGTTTCTGAATAAAGAAGGGATGTTCGGGTCTTCGTCCTCACTGATTTCCTTCAGTTTCTCTTGTTTCTTGAATGTAGAGCGATAGACTTTAGGCATAGTGAGTTCTGGACGTTCATCGAAATGAGAACCAAGTGTTTCATTCACTCCGAAAGGAAGTGTATAGTCGTCGTTTACGAACATGACACCCCATGAATGTCCCATAGAGCGATTACCCCATTGTGGAACGAAGTCAATAGTGGCAGGGATTCCGAATGCTCTTAGTTGGGCAACACCTCTTGCAGAATACGACTCGCAGTTTCCCACCTTCACCTTGATTAGGTCTCTCAATGAGAATTCTGGCATAGGACCAGTAGGATAATATACTGCTCCGTTAAATCCTTGATTCAGCATATTGTGTATGCTGAAAAGGTGATAGTAATTGTACTGCTTTGAGAGATAGGGACTTACTTTTTCTTCATATTCTTTTTTATAAGCTGTTCGCCAGTCAGATAGCGGCTCATAGCCAATACGATAGGGTAGTATGAAGTTGCAGAAAGTCTCGAATGATATGTGCCGGCTGTTCTTCTTCCACATATCGTATGCATTGTCAATGTTGGATTTCAGATAGTCAATAGACACGTTTTTACTGTCATAGAGAGTATCGCAGTTCTCTGGGATGAAAGGATAATGATACAAAGCATGGCGGTATGCCTCTCTGTATTGATCGTTGGTCAATGTGTCAGTTCTCTCAAATGTACTGTTCATGTGCTTGTAGTAATTCGACACATCTGCACTTGACAACGAGAAAAAGCCCTCCATGTTATTCAAGAGAAATTCAAGGGCTTTCTGCTTGGCTGCTTTCTCGTCATTAATGGATTGGGCAAATGAAAGATTTGCAGAGAACAAAAGCCAAAATATCAGTTTACACTTCATTGTTTTATGGAATAATATTGTTAATGTTATGGAACGAAACAACCAGATAGACAATATTCCATTGCCTATGGCTTGCCTAAAGTACCATTACTACTATTGAATAAGTTAATAGATAAAACTATCTTAATATAACGTCCTTTTAACCACTAATGATGCAGTCTTTGGATTTTCGTCTGATAGATGTTTATATCCGTGATTTGTTGCAAAATTATAGACAGAATTTGAGAGAACCAAATAAATTAACCCCCATTGCCAACATTTTAACATTCATTAATACCATATAGGACAAAAATAGCAGAATTAATGCAATCGTTTGTTTATACATGCAAAAACATCTCGTATTGAAAAAACAAGAAAAGCCCACACGTTATGTGCGGACTTTTCAAGTTTGTGGATAAGGCTAAAGCCTATGCCGCCCTCCTTACGAGCGAATAGGCAACACCCTTCTTTGAGCGTGTCTTCTTGACCTTCATCTCCCTGAGAGCCATACCTATCTTCTCGGAAGAGAGATTGCTAATGGCGATATGTGGGTACTCTGCCTGAAGAGTCTTGCGAATCTCAAGCGAGGTGAGGCTATTGCCACGCTCTCCTGGTTCTGGCTTGCGATAGAAATTATCGATCATAGCCTCAAGGTCAACTGACTCCTGATAAGGAATGTTCAGTTCCTGAATGCGAAGCGTCTCGTCGTTGGTGAACCAGTAGCGCATCTTCTCGTCACACACCTCATGGAGCAACTGGGCATAGATCTGCTCGTAGTCTATTTCCTGCTGATTGTCAATGAGTTTGCCGTCAGGAATCTCGATAGTAAGATAACGGCGTGAACCCGTCATATCCTTCAGCGGATGACGGTTGTTGGTGGTGGCTATGAACGAGGCGTAACGCTTGCGCTCGTCGATAGTCTTGCCATAGATTCTACGACCGTTGACCTTGACCTTTGAGAGTGCTTGCTTCAGCTCTGCCATCTGACCTGCCTTGTACTGATCCATTTCGTCAAGGCAGATGAGCAGACTTCCACTAAGTGCCATCTCCTTATCAAATTTGTTGGTAAGGTTGAAGTGATCGAGATAGTACTGACGAAGGGAGGTTGGCAATAGTCGGAGGCAGAACGTACTCTTTCCACAGCCCTGATTGCCGATGAGCAAAGGAACGGTCTCATTGCCGTGTTCCTCGTCGATACCCAGCCAATGGGCTGTTACAGAGCGCATCCAAGTCTTCAGGAATGCGAGCTGCTCATCATTCATGCCTGGAATGCGGTTGAGGAAGTCGGTTATACGATCCTTGCCATCCCATTGAGGCAGAGCATCAAACCATTGACGGATAGGATCATAGACAGGCGGGATGCTTGACTCAACGTAGGTCTTGATGTCGGACTTGAGTTCTGTGACATCTGGCATCTCACGCATCCCCATGATGTAGATGGTGTTGAGAGCCTCTGATGTCAGACGGGCATACTTCTCGTCAGGCTCATCAACTTTCTTGTACTCAACCATACCGCTGAGTACATTACGGCGGAAATTGTAGTGCTGCTCAAGGAAGTACTCGGCAGGCAACTGTGCCTCTCCCATAGGCTCGGAAGCAGACTCTTCTGCTGGGATTTCCTGAACAGGAACCTGTGCAGAAGCCATTTCTTCGTTGTTAGAAGACGCGGTTGACAACTCTCCAGAGCGTATTTCGCCCTGAGCAAAAGGATTAGTTTCAATCATACTGGTAATGATTTTTAAGAATTAATTGATGAATGATTAAAAAGTAAATATCATGTTTTTCCTCGTCAAAAGGATTCGGCTGCAAAAGTATAAATAATTTCTGAAATCTCCAAGAGTTGTCCCGAAAATTCCGCATATTTTTCTTCTGATTTTTCCGAAAAATGAAGTACGCATTATTAAAATATAGCTTGTGAATATAACAAAAACAAGAAAAAACATTTCCAATTAACAATTAACATAGGCTAGCGCGTTTCGATTTCAATTAATAATTAACATTGGTTCGCGCGGAAAGCCTTGAAAAGGCGCAATAGTATAGGCGTGGGTGCAACCCACGTAACTTTAGTTCCCATTCCCCAAGAGCACCGTAGGTGCAGCATAATTTCATAACATATTAAGAGAAAGGCAATTATGCCGTCCTTACAGGACTGATATTAGAGAGCCGCCAATAGATAGGGTTGCACCCTATCCTATGATATGCCGTCCTTGCAGGACTTACAAACTACTTTTAGGGAACTTCTTGCCATACCGTTTTTTTTCCTGTTTTTGGCCTTAATGTTTTGCCGTAGGCCTGATATGAGAATTTATTTTATCTGTAAGCCTCCAAAAGCTTACAAGGAAAATAAAGGCTCATAGCAGAAGAGACTCTACAAGAGGCTCTAAGACATTAAGGGGGGCTTGTTTTTGTTTCCGATACTTAAAAGAATTTTGCATCCATACAAGTAAGTCCGTTGCAAAGCCGTTGCAAATCCCATGTAAGTCCCATTCCATGAAAGGGAGCTGAAACGGTTTTGAAGCGGATTAGAAGCGAAGGAATAGCGAAGGTATATTAAATGAAAAATGAAACGTAAAAAATAGGCAAATTGGGCTCAGAAAAAACTTTTTCGCGCAAACCCTACACCCCTACACCAGCACCCCATGTAACGCACACGATGTTAGCGCGTTACAAGGTTTTCAAATATACGCAAACCCTACACCACCCCTACACCTACCCTACACCCCAACCTGAATTTTTAGGAAATTCAGGTTAATTGATAATGTATAATTTAGATTGTAAATGAACGCTTCAAATACTAATCACATTATTAATTATTCACTATTCATTATTCATTTTTCTGCATTACGAATGCAGAAAGGGTGTATGGTGAGTGTAGGGTTGGTGTAGGGTTTGACTATATTTGAAAACGCTGCAAATTATTGAGACTTAAGAGAATATAATGGGTGTTGGTGTAGGGGTGTAGGGTTTGCACGAAAAAGTTTTTTCGAAGCATATTTTTGTAATCTCCACATTACAATTCCGCTATATTATAACGTGAGTTCGACGGATTTTATCAACTCGTATATTACTGAAAAACATGTGGTTGAAGAAGCTCAGAAAGAGTGACACCTAACAGGGCAGTCCGATAGGGCTGTCATATAGATATTTATAGGGAATGAGGCCTGAAGGACCGACACCTATTATATTTATTAGGTGTCGGGCTTTCAGCCCTCGCCGTCTTGAATTCGTCGAACTCATGTTAATTTAAATCATACAAACGTTTGCGAGGGAGCATATTTTGACAGAGATTCATCTAAAACAACGTTGAATTTACTTTTTTTTAGATTTTTCTTGCTTGTATGAAAAAAAATGTTTAATTTTGCAAACAATCAGTAATTCTAAATGAAAAATGAATAATGAAAAATCATAAAATACAGATTACACTTTTCAGGTAATGTTCATACTCGAAAAAAACTAATTTGTATTTTTCATTTTTCACTTTTCATTTTTTCATTTATAAACAGCCTAAACAACTTAAACTTAACCGACATGAAAAAGATTTGGACACTTATAACCTTCTTGGTTGCAATGGCTAATACTGCCACTGCCCAGAAATCGTCGCAGCCTGTCAATCTCACTATCTATGACAGCGAAGGTAACTGGACCGACTCATACCAATTCAAGTATGATGCCAACGGAAATCAGATTGAGGAGACCGACTTCTCAAGCGATGAACTTGTGGGTACTATGAAACGCTACTACACCTATACCCCAGAAGGTAAGATGCAGAGTGTGGTTGCCCATAAGTTGGAGAACGGCAAATGGAACGTTCTGAGCAAGAATATGTTCTCATATAATGATGATGGCACTTTGGCTGGCGAGTGCACCTACCAATGGACTAACGGCACATGGAAACCTTACACAAAAACCGAGCTTGAATACGACGAGACTGGCTATACAAAATACAGCTATGGCTGGACGGGCGACAAATGGGAGATGAAATTCAAGGATATGCATGGCATTTCGAAGAATGGCGATTTCTCCGTCAGCTATATCTATAAGAATGGTGCTTTCGTACTTATGTCAAAATCATTGCTTGG
Source organism: uncultured Prevotellaceae bacterium (assembly GCA_946411565.1). GTDB lineage: Bacteria > Bacteroidota > Bacteroidia > Bacteroidales > Bacteroidaceae > Prevotella. Next base: position 12,007 of record CAMKEM010000060.1, read on the forward strand.
CTATAACGAGGATGGTAAGGAGCAACTTCGCCAGACTTGGAACATTAAGGAGGGCAATGAAGACAAATCATCTTATGGTCCAAGAACTAAATATGAGTATGATGAGAATGGTAATCTGAAGTCAGAAACAACTTACCTTCTTGACGGTCAAGGTAGGAGCGAGAACAACTACAAGATGGAATACACATACGATGACAATGGCAGGAACACGAGCATCGAGTCATACGTATGGAGTGAAGATCAATGGATTCTCGACACAATAGAACGCTATGACTATGCCGAGGTTGCTACTTGCATTAACAACGTGAATAGCCTGGTGGCAAAGAGCTCCGTAAAGAAGGTTCTGTCTAATGGCCATATCGACATTCATGTTGACGGAAAGAGCTATCAATTACTCCCATAGCAGCTTGCTGCTTGCCATATAGGCAATTCATAAAACAAGTAAAAAGTAGGGAAATAAGCAAGCGCAGCAATTCCCATGCAAAGCCTAACCAAATCCCTACCAAATCCCATTTTAGGAAGGGAGAAGAAAGGGCGAAAAAAGGAAGGAAAACAATAATCCCTCACTCCACTTAGGAATGAGGGATTACTATTTCTGCATAAGCCAAAACACTTCTATTCACCTTTGAGATGAATATTCCCATCCGTTATCTCAATCTTACCCTCGTCACATAATTGTTGTGTGGCAATGGTGAGAGCCTCATCCACATTAATACCACGACGAGTGAAACCAAGTTTCTTGGCAGCTATGAGAGAGAGGGAATCTGCATTGATAGAGAACTGCTCAGCAACAGCCTCGAGAACAACATTCCTTATCTCCGCCATCGGAATATCAGTAACATCACGACCACTGGCAGGACGATAGGTTGTATAGTCATGGCTTGCCTCCTCATTTAGCCAAACGGTAAAGCCCTTACGGTCAGGCACAACATACATATCCTGTTTGGCTATCTGCATTATGTCAGTCTGAAGGGTTGGTGTAACGCGAGGAATACCACGCCAAGCGGCTATTCTACGGCATAACTGCATAAACGACATTGGCTGCTCTACCTCAAGTATTGCAGTAGCGAGTTTATGGTCAGAAGCAGTATTCACCTTCGATTGTGCCATACCAAACTCCTTATACTCCAGGGCATTACTCTGTACCTCCTCTACCTTCTCGTTTGAGATGTCGAAAGTGGGTGATGAAGCCTCTCCCCCCGCGCTCCCCCGTAGGGAGGAAGCTGATTCGCCCACGTTTTCCTCACTCGTAATATTCTCAATGATACGCCCAATTACACGCTCTGGATTATTAAACCAATCCACGCTCCAAACCCTCATCACCTGCCAACGAAGGTTTCCGAGCACAGATGTCTGCACAATCTCACGGTCGCGCGTTGTCTGAGTGCTATGATAGCCCTCACCATCAAGCAAGATACCAAGCTGATAAACATCCGGCTGATCCTTACGACTAACAGCCACATCAACCTTGAACTGTGAACGACCAATATTTATAGATGCCTGATAGCCCTTCTCGTTAAGGGCTTTAGCTATCTGCTTGGCAATAAGAGAGTCATTGCCACAATGGATGCTACTCTCCGTCTGTATAAGTATCTGCTGCTCTGCATACTCAAGGAAGTGCTTCAAACCCTCCACACCACGAGCATTAGTACGGCGAAGGTCAATCTGCGAAGACCTCAAAGTAGAGAACACCATCATCTCCTGACGCGCACGGCTAACCGCCACATTCAATCTACGCTCACCACCCTTGTTGTTGAGTGGTCCGAAATTCATTGACACCTTACCCGTCTTGTCAGGGCCATAACCGATAGAAAATAATATCACGTCACGCTCGTCACCCTGCACATTCTCAAGATTCTTCACGAAGATAGGCTCATACAACTCATCGGCTGCCTCACGCAATGCCTTGTCGTTCTCCAGTCTCTCCTGAAGGATATCCTCGATAAGGTTCTGCTGAACAACGCTGAAGGCTATTACGCCGATACTGGAGCCTCTCTCCGCTCCCTCCCCCGTAGGGAGGGAGCCTGTTCCCTTCAATCGACGTTCTATCTCATCCACGATAGCCTCAGCCTCTGCCTTATTTGAACGCTTGCCGCCCTTATCATAAACACCATCTACAGGCACAAGCTTTACCTTCGTCTGCTGATCATCAACAGAAGGGAAGGTGATGAGCGAACCATCATAATACTCATTGTTTGAGAATGCAATAAGCGATTCATGCTGTGAACGATAGTGCCAGTTGAGCTGAAGCGAAGGAATCTCAAGCGTGCGACAATCCTCAAGAATACTCTCAAGGTCGTCAATCTCTGCCTCTTCCTCATCCACGTTGGTTGAAGTGAAGAAACTCGTTGGCGGCATCTGCTTCGGATCGCCCACCACTATCAACGCATTGCCTCGTGCAATAGCTCCAATAGCCTCGGATGTTGGCATCTGCGATGCCTCGTCGAAGATAACAAGGTCGAACTTTTCCTGATTAAGCGACAGATACTGTGCCACGGACATAGGGCTCATCAGCATACATGGACATAGGCGTGGCATGAGCGTCGGTATCTGATCCATAAGGTCGCGCAACGATAGTCCACGACCACCATTGCTTATGTTACGGTTCAGCAAGCCTATCTCACTACTGCTGTCTATGTTGTCTGTAACACGAGGCACACGTGCAGCAAGTTTTGCGTAGAGTTCCTTCTGCGATAGCATCTGGAAATCGGCGGTGAGTTTCTTGTAGAGTGAAACTGTCTCGTCGAATATCATGCCCTCAAAGGTGCGCAACACAGCCGATTCCCCTATCTTCTTCTTTGCAAGCTGCATGAAGATTGTCTTCATCGTCATATCAAGCACCTTACTTGCATCCACCTCTCTATGCTCAATGATGTCAACAAGGGCGGAGAGTCCCTTCTCTATTGCCTCCTTGCGGAACTGGCACCACTGATACCAGTCGCGTGAGCCTCCGAGATTATTACTCCACTGGCCGAGCATTGCTATCATTTTCTCTATCTCGCTCCTTGAAGGCAGGGCATCAAGCTCGTATGTCTTGCCGAAATACTTCTCCCCTACCCTCTGCACCTCGCATATCTGCTTGTGCAGCTTGGTGTAGGTTGAAAGTTTGTCAAGTACCTTATCCACATCTGCCTCGATGATATAAGGCGAGAACTGACGCATCCTGTTCAGGTATGATCGCTTTGCAAAGAAACGAGGAACGAACCACTTTGCACGTATCTCCATCCACTCACGATGCAAGGCTTCTGCATCCTGAGCGAAAATATTTTCTGAATTATCACGAAGCAACTCATCGTGCAAGTCCCTTGTTGAGTAAAGACCCTCTAAATCCCCCTGCATAGGGGGACTTTGCAGACCCTCTAGACTTTGCAGACCTCCGGCTCTCTCCCTATGCAGGGAGAGCGGGGAGAGGGTCTCTATAGCATCCTGCAATGAAGAGCGGAGTGTATTCTCATTTGCAAGGTCTGTTTCCTCTATTCCAAGTCCCACAAGGGCATGGTGCGAAGGCTGACCTACAAGCTTTATAACAGACTCGAACCTGCCACCAAGCAGATGCTCGTAGTCGGGAAGGGTGCTTTTGTTTAAGGTCGAAGGACTAAGGTCGAAGGTCGAAGGACTAAGGTCATCCCACGTATCACAATCCTTTGATTCATATCTCAGTATGCAGTCATAGAGCGAGAAGCCATCCTCACCCTTGTTCTCGTGCAGAGCCTCCATATACTCAATGAGCTTGGTACGCTCGGCATATAGTTTCTCTGCCGTATGCGCATACTCCTCTGGCGACATGATATGCGTAACGCCGAGTGCCTTTGCAAACTGGTCGAGGATATGTCGCTTTGTCACCTTGTTTGAGTGCATCTCAAGGCAGAACGGATCAAGACCTATCTTTGCCAATCGTCTCTGCACCACACTCAAAGCCGCCATCTTCTCAGCCACAAAGAGCACTCGCTTTCCCTGGAACAAGGCATTTGCTATGAGGTTGGTGATGGTCTGCGACTTACCTGTACCCGGAGGGCCATAGAGTATGAACGAGTGGCCGAGTCCTGCCTCGAACACAGCCGCCATCTGCGATGAATCCACGGCTACAGGCAAGGCGAGTTCATCAGGGCGCATCTGCTTGTCCTTCTCCTTCAGCGTACTTGTCAATGGCTCTGGCTGCCACGTCAGACGTTGCGCCACAAGGCTCTCTATCACCTTGTTCCCTAACAATTCCTCACGGTGATTGTGTATATCGTTCCACATCAAGAACTTACTGAACGAGAACACGCCCAGTATGCACTCTTCTTCCACATCCCAACGTTTCTGCTCCTTGAGGGCATCGCGAAGCATGGTGAAGATAAGCTGAACATCCACACCACGATTATCCTTCGGAAGATTTGAGAGCACAGGCACGGCAATACCATAGTTCTGACGCAAGAGTTCCGTCAAGGTCACGTTGAGCATTATGTCCTCATCGCGTGTACGGATGAAATAGCCACCCTTCTTATACACCATCTCAACAGGAAGCATGAGTATAGGGGCATAGCGTGGAGTCTGGCTAACCTCATTCTCATACCATCGCAACGTGCCTATGGCAAGGAAGAGGGAGTTGGCTCCCGTCTCCTCAATGGCATTACGCGCAGCGCGGTATATGTTCTTAAGCGTGTTCTTCGTCTCTGCCTCCGTATGGTAGGTGTGCAGCATATCGTGAGCAAGATCATCCACTACAAGCGGCTGCAACGATGGATATAGTCGGGAATGTACAAGGCGGTCGCTATCATCAATCTTGAGGTCGATGTCTGGCTTCTCCATGATGCGGAACTCGCGTCCCTCCTGAAGCTGGTCTTCGAGCTTATCCACCTCAAAGGATATAAGCTGAATGGCTTTCTGACGCAGATACAGGTTGAGCATGTTATTGCGCAAAGAGAAGTCGAGAAGTTTCCTCTCCCATATATCCATACGACTAAGCTCCCTCGCACCTATCACCCTGATGTTCGACAAGTCATAGCGTGAACATTCCCTAACGTCAATCGAACATGAATCGTGCTCTACGCCTTGCTCCAGCACCCAACCGTTATCTGTCATCACCCTGCATGGCATAGGACGATAGTTCTCCAGTCGGCAACGCTTCACGTCTATCATCATTTGGAATACAGACGCATCAGCCAACTTCAGACTTGCCTCCTGCAATGCCTTGTCGAATGCCGTATTCTCATGGGTTGCCATAGTGGTTTCGAGCACTATCATCTCATTAATGCCCTTTGAGCATTTCTTATCAACAAACGACGCATCATCGCAGATGCCATGCTGATAGCAGTCGTCCACAAGCCACACGGCAAGGAATGCGTGTCCTTGCTGAATTATTATGCCTGTATTCAAGCCGATAGCCTCAAGCACGGAGGCAAAGAGAATGGTTAGTTCGATGCAGTTGCCGAGCTTACCCTCAAGCACCTGATAAGGCAAGGTAACGCGCTGCCCTATACACTCAAAACTTGCAGGCAGGGCACGATACACTATGCCCTGCTGATGTATGGCAGCATATACGGCAGCCACCTGTATAAGCACCATCTTAGGATCGTGAGTCTGATAAGCATTGAACGCCGATTCCCCCGTCATCTGCTTCAGGATAGCGCCAGCCTCCACCACCACCTTCGAGATAGCAGGATGATTAGGCATGATGAAAGCGGTAAGCGACTGCGGAAGAATATCTGTGCCGAGCCACTGGTCATAGGCAAGCAATCTTATGTCAAATTCATTCGAGAACACCTCTTTCCTGTTTTCCAGATTGCCACAGTCCACCCATATCTTGATGCAGAAAGTAGTATTGATGCTCTCAGTAAGCATCACCATCTTCTGGTTATCAGGCTTTATAGAGAAGTTAGCCAATCGCAGTTCCTTGTCATGAGCGAGGAGAGGAATCACAACAGAGTTTGTAGTGGCAAAATATTCACCACTACATTCCACGCATACATCGTGAAGGTCATCGCCAAGGTTTTTCAGAGTAACCGACTGGCATGTCTCAATCGCGTTATTCGTCAGGGCAAAATTCACGCCCTTCATGTATTCAATGTTCAGTTCTATCATTCAGTTGAGTGATTAGAGTTTAGGGTTTAGGGTTGAGAGCCCCCACCTAACACCCATTCCGAGTGCAAAAATACAACAAACATTTCAAACAATATCAGAAAAACATGAAAAACTTTCATTTACATGAAAAAATAATCAATTAACAAATACAATTAACAATTAGTAATTAACGTGAGTTCGACGAATTGCCTATATGGCAAACAGCAAGCTGTTTTTAAC
>CAMKEM010000061.1 GCA_946411565.1 uncultured Prevotellaceae bacterium
ATTTCGGTAACTGAACTGCTAACGGATAGGTAACTGAACTATTGCTCTCAGTCGCATCTTCTTGCTTTCTTGTAGAAACGCTTATTTCTTCCAAATTGCTGATTCTAATCTTCTTACGTTCCTAATTACTTCAATCTGCCGTCCCCTTTTTTAGGGGAAATTTGTGTAGGTTTAGTGTAGGATTAGTGTAGGTTTGTGCGATATTTGAAATTGCTGCAAGTTTTTGTGCGTCAATAGCTTATACCACATGTTAATGTAGGTATGTAGGTTTATCGCGAAAAAGTTTTTTCTGACCAGTTTCATTAGCATAGGTCATTCGTCAAATTCACGATAATTTCTTAATCTTTTAATTTTATAATCCCTTCTCAGGTCCGTTATAATACCGTTACAAAACCGTTGTAAATCCGTTCCTGAGAATGGGGAGGAAAATGGGACTTACATGGGAGTAGCATAGGAGTTACATGGGAGTTGGAGAATCAGGTGCGCCCCGAAGGGGCAACAAGTCCATAGCCTTGGGCATCGCCCTAGGAATAGTGAGGGAGGCGGTTCGCCCTGAAAGGGCAAAAGCATAGATTCATGTTAGGGCTTTTGCCCCTTCGTGGCGCAAGTTGGCAAGCAATTCATTGCTCTAACGTTAAATCAATGTGAGCAAAAAGAAAAAGGAAGCGGATTTATCTGATTTGTCTGAAGAAAATCGCGGAAAGATTACTGCGCCAGCTATCAGATAAATCGGATAAATCCGCTTCCATTATTATTTTTACTGTTAAATTGTCGATAAATCAGTTTGTATTATTACTTTGTTACCAGTTTTATCTTTGCCGATTTCATTCCTTCACATTCTGCTGTTATGGTGACTTGTGAAGGTGCTGTGCCTGAACGGAGGATGGCGAGACATGAACCATTGAAGAGGGACTGGTGGTCGGTAACGGCAAGTTCTGAGGTGCTGATGTTGCCGTTGCTCATAGCTGCTATGGCGGCATCGCCTGTGATCTTTATTTTTACCTCTCCCGGTGCTGTGGCTACACGACGGCCTTTGCTGTCGAGGGCTATGATGCGGAGATGCTGAAGATCCGTGCCGTCAGCCTTCCAGTTGGCGTTGTCGCTCTCGATGACGAGTTTGACAGGCTTGCCAGTTGTCTCTATCCTATGTCTTGCGACTATCTTGCCGTTGGTTCTTGCAATTGCCTCGCAATAGCCGGGCTGATATTCTATGTCTTTCCAGCGTATCTGATTTCTCATCTTCGCGCTGTTAATATCGTTTGTCTTCGTGCCGTAGCTCTTGCCGTTGACTATCAATTCCACCTCTTCGGCGTTGGTGTAGGTAGTGATGGCGAACTTCTTGCCAGAGGTGCGATTCCAATGGTCGCTCATACCGTCGTTGCCTGTCTGTATGCCGTTCCACATAGCATCGTCTTTTGTATCAATAACGGCGATATGTACGAGTGGCTCGTCATCCTTGAGGAATGACTTCATGTAGTATGCCTTTGGCTTTGGCTCAAGTGATAGGTCGAAGACTCCTTGTCCCCAACCCTTCTTTGGCCATCCCTGACTCTCGCCAAGATAATCAATTGCGCCCCAATAGGCAAGTCCGATTACCTTGTCAAGATCCATAGCGAAATAGTTCTCGCCCATAGCCGCTACTGATGCCTCCGACTGATAGAAGGTCATCCAAGGGAAACGCTTGCCATCACCAGGGAAATACATATAGCGATAGTTATATGACTGGAAATCAGTTACCATAGCGAGGTCGCAAGGTAGGGAATCGGTCTCCCAGTTGCGATAGCGAGGGTGCATGGCAACTGTGACCTTGCGGGTATCGTCGTAACGCTGGAGAAGTGTTTTCTGCAACTTGAACTGAGTAACGCCGAAGTCGTTGAAAGGCATATCGTTATATGACTGAAGCTCGTTGCCGAGTGACCATGCCACCACGCAAGGATGGTTCCTGTCTCTTGTTACAAACTCCTTTACGTGCGTTTGCCAGATGTCCTGATAATGAGCACGTCCACCACCTACATACTGGTCGTTCCATTTGTCGTAAAGCTCATCGAGTACGAGAATGCCGTGCTTGTCGCAAAGGTCAAGAAATGATTTTGAATAAGGATTATGGGAAGTGCGTATGTGGTTGATACCAAACGACTTCATCAATTCTATGCGCTTCTCCATAGCACGAGGATAAGCAGCCGCGCCAAGAGCTCCGAGGCTGTGGTGATTGGCATAGCCTTTCAGAAGAGTCTTCTTTCCGTTGAGACGCAAACCGAAGTCTGGACCTATCTCCACGGTACGTATTCCGAATGTCTCGCTGATCTCGTCGGCTACTGTTCCGTCTTCCCTAAGAAGTTGAACCTTAGCTGTATAGAGGTTTGGATGCTCGCAATCCCAGAGCTGCGGATTGTCAATAGTTATGGTAGGTATTCTGAGTTCCTGACCATATTTATAGTTCCTTATTCGCTTTATCTCGTACTTATCATTCTTAATCTCTGAACCATCAGGAGCGATGATGCTAACCTGCATGGTGACAGTAGGTTGCTTGGCGTTACATTGTACGTTAGCCGTGATGTTCACCTCACGGTTATCCTTAGTGGTTATATAGAGAGGATGGCGGTGGAAGTACATCTGGGCATCAGTATAAATGATGTGAACGTCACGGAAGAGGCCGCCACCTGTGTACCAACGTGAATAGTTCGGTTTGCCTGTGTCGCAATGTACGGCTATGGTGTTAGGCTCGCCATATTTCAGCATATTGGTTACATCAACCTCGAAACCTATGTAGCCATAATCTGTACCGCCGACCTTGTTTCCGTTGATATATACATCTCCCATATACATTATTCCCTCGAAATCGAGTAGGGCACGACGGCCTTTCTCTTCTGCTGAAGGGGTAAATGTACGGACATACCAGCCTTCGCCCATCTCTTTGAAACCACGTGCGGAGAGGCGACTTCTGATATTTGCACCAGCATCGCTATTGTCGGCTTTCTCGTCAGCGGCAGGGGCTACCCACGGCTGCTCTATCTGGAAATCGTGAGGCACGTTAATGGTTCTCCATCCCTCTGCTTCTGCCTGTGAAACGGTAATATCAGAAGAGGCTGTGCCAAGATGAAACAGCCACCCACGGTTTAGGCTAATCACCTCTCGCGGATTTCCTGCAAAGGCTGTAGGCGAAAGGCAAGGAGCAAAAGCCAAAAGGCAAAAGGCGGATATTTTGAAAAATGTGCGATTTACCATTAAAATGTACTATTTACAAATTTACTATTTACTATTTATTTACTATTTGGGGTATTTACTATTTTCCGCCAATTACGATTTTGAAATAGTACATTCAAACAAATAGTAAATAAATAGTAAATTGTACATAGTCAAATAGTAAATATCATTTTACTTCAGCATCTTACTATACTCCGTAGCACCCATAAGGAAAAGACCGAGGGCATAGTCGTCGAAGTCTGGCTCGCGATTGTAATCTATTGGCTGTGAGGATGCAGGACGATCGCCTGAGCCTTGTACATAGCCGATGAAGCCATCCTTGTGGATGCTTGACTTGAGGGCTTTCCATGCCTTGTCGATGGCAGGCTGATAAACCTTTTTGTTGAGAACACCCTTGTTTACTCCCCATGAAAGGCCATAGAAGAACTGAGCCGTACCAGTAAACTCTGGACCTGCGAAATCCTGTGAGGCAAGACTCGGATTCCAGAAACCATCAGGACGCTGGACCTGGATAAGTGCCTTTGCCATTTGCTTGTAGTCATTAAGCAGAACGGTATAGTACTTGTCTGTTGGCTGGATATAGTTCATCACACGACAGAGGGCGGAGAATACCCAACCGTTGCCACGACTCCAGTAGCAGTTCTTGCCGTCCGACTCCTTATATGGAGCCACGAAACTCTTGTCGCGCCACCAAAGACCTTCTTCCTTGTTGAACAATCCAGAACCACCGCATGAGTCGCGTGTCCATACGTATGCCTTCATCGCGAAATTGAGATATTTGCGATTTCCTGTTGCTACAGTCATCATAGTATATCCAGGCATAGCCATGTGGATAGCGTCAATCCATGTCCATGCGTTGTGACGGCCTGCATTAATCTGGTTGTTGAACATTCTCTGCACGCTCTTGTACTTGATTTCCTTTCCGTCGAGGAAGTATCTCTGACAATACACCTGACTACAACATTGATAGTCGGCATCCACGGCGTTGTAATCATTTTTGTAAGGTGCCCAGTTATGGAAATTACCCCATTTGTCAAGATATGTCATATAGCTATCTTGCGGATCTTCGTTATAGAGGGCTAAAAGTCCCATGTAATATACTGAGCGCGTCCACAGGTTGCTTGCACGATCAATCTTAAAGGTGGTAGGAATGGTTGGATCCTTCCATTTATTCATGAAGTAGTTGTTTGCCCTGCGTGCCAGGTCAAGTACTTCCTTCTTTGTCTGGGCCTGAGCGCCCAACGACAATATGGAAAATAAGAGTATGAATAGATTTTTCATAAAGGGAATATGGACGGCCCCTCACCTGCCCTCCGGGCATCCTCTCCCCAAAGGGCGAGGGAAAAGTTACACTTGTTCGTGATGGGGACACGATTTCTTTATTGTATAGAATTCTAGTCGAAAAAACTAACTAATCCCTCGCCCTTGGGGGAGAGGGTGTCACGTAGTGACGGGTGAGGGGCTTTTAATAACTTGCCGAACACTTGATTCCTATTTCCTCTACTCTTGCCTTTATAGCATCGAGAGTTTCGTGTGACGCTTTTCTGAGGTCGTGGTCAGGTGTCTCTCGGTCAATGGTATAGATCATCACCATCTCTGGAGATATTGCCTTAACCGCTTCAAGCCACGGGATGACGAACTCATCGCCTGTGTTGTCAACGCTCTTACCTTGTGTCGTTCCTGTCATGAACATGGTCTGAATGATGCAATGACCATTGAATTTCTTCATGTTCTCTATCACATTCCTCACATCGTATGAGGGCTGTGTAGGGCGGTCAACGAGCTTGATGTATTCCGCGTTTATTGTGTCGAGCTTCAGAATGTTGTTGTCAACCTTCATCAGAGCCTTGCGGACATCTTCCTTGCCTATCATCGTGGCGTTGCTGAGTACAGAGACCTTCGCATTAGGGAAGTGCCTGTCGCGAATCCTTATCGTGTCTTCTATGATATTGAGGAAATCGGGATGTGCTGTTGGCTCTCCGTTTCCTGCAAAAGTCAGCACATCAGGCGTAACGCCATCCTTCTTCATCTCCAATAGTTTGTTCTCAAGCGCCTCTGCCACAGCCTGACGTGAAGGGCGAGGGGTGTGAGGACGGAAATCCGCGTTGAATCCACACTCGCAGTATATGCAGTCGAATGTGCAAGTCTTACCGTCACCAGGCTGTAGGTTGACGCCAAGCGAGACGCCAAGGCGACGGCTATGGATTGGTCCGAATATAGGAGATGGATAGATTATTGTGCTCATTGTTTCGATTCTGTGAATAAATGATTTATAATGTGTGCAAAGTTAAAAAAAATAAATGTAAATTCCAAATAAATTACGACTTTTTAGTTACGAGAAGTTAATTTTTGACGAAAACCGTTAAATGACAAGCTATTGTAAGGGGGATAAAGGGCAATTTAAATTTCAATATATTTATTTAGATATTTCTGTTGGTTGATTATATCATATGTGATTATTTTCGCTACTTTGGGTAAAGCATAACTCAAAGTTCCCCAGGTGGTTAGGAACTCGATGCCTATGCTCAAAAGGAAACAAAACCATAATGATATTATCAAAAGATCACGTACAGCAATAGAGACTATGCGTGTCTTTCCTTCCTTTACTTTTTCAACTATTAAATCTGTGGTTAATGTGGTTAGAAACATATCTGTCACTATATATGCAAACACGAAAATTGGATATACGAAGATAATTATCCCCTCTCCGCCTGACAATTTACCAAAAAGTAGAAAAGGGAAGATTATGTTTATTGCGATTTGACACGCAAACATTATTACATGTACTTTCCTCATTTTATTTCATATATAATATGGGGATGAGTTGTCTGCAACGAACATTTTTCCCATTAAGTTTTGCAGGAATCCATTTTTGCATTTTTTTTACAATCCTTAAAGCATCTTTGTCATGTAATGGGTCGATAGATTTAGAAATTTTGGCATTTGTGATGCTGCCGTCTTTTTCTATAACAATTTCAACGACTACCCTTGCATCATATTTCTTGGTGTCATGACTGAACAGTAAGGAATCTTCCATTTTCTTTTTGCAAAACTCATAAAATGCCATAGTTCCATTAGGAAAACTTGGCATTTCATCTGCGAGTTCGTATATATAGTCGGGGCTTTCATTCTGAAATCCCTTCAAATTATCTGCATATTCGCGTATGTCAATTCCTTCGTAAAGAAATGTTTCTTTTACACCTGGTTGGATGCCCCATAATCCATACGCCTTTTTTATATAATGGTATTTGCTCTTGTATTTTATGCCTATATATGAATAATTGTCGGTTGATTCTTCTAAATAAGATTTCCATACATTTTTGCCATTCGAATGAGTTGTGGCATAAACATACCTCCTTAAATTGTTGATATTTGTATATTCTGAACTTTTAATATCATCAATATCTATTTCATATAACTCTTTCTGCGTCTTTACAATAACGCTTGGATATTTTTCCCCTTCAATGAAGCCAGTATGAATTTCCACAATGGTATCATTATAAAAATATCGATCGTATGTTCGTGCGATACGGCATTCTTCGCTTTTATATGCCATAGAATCTCTTTTCCGCATATCATACTCCATGTGGCTATACCAAATGTTATCATCGAGCTTTACATACAAGCGTGCAGAATCCTTTGGACATGAACTTACTACATATATAGAATCTCCCATTTCTTTAACATAGACAAATGGAGAGGCTTTTGCCGTTCCAATGCCACGCATAGTGAATTCGTCAAAGGTCTGATATTTTTTCATGCTCGTAGTATCTTGCTTGGCATGATATTGCTGTATGGAATTATTTGCTTGTATTCCTTTTGGCAAACAAGCAATTAGCAATATGAAAAATATAAGAAGTTTGGTCTTCATCTTTTTTTTGCTTAGATTCGTAGATTTTGCAAAATTAAATAAATTTTCCAAGACCACCAAGAAAATCCCAGAAAAACTATTTGTCGTTTAAGAAAATCGTAAGTCCCAGCATTAATGCTTCTTTGTTGTTGCAAGGAAGTAAGTCCGATGTAAATACCATATAAATACCTTTAAATTACAATAAAGATACTATAATAATACCATAGTTAATGGTAATATAATGGTATTATTATGGTAATATTATGGTATTATAATGGTATTATCATCGAAGGAGAAACGACATTACTCGTATTTTACCATTATACCAGAAGCATTCAGAAAAGGGCAAGAAAATTCCCACACGACCAAGGATAATTCTCAATCTGTATGGTTAAAAGCCTTGTAAAGGCGAAATAACATAGGCGTGGGTGCAACCCACGTGTCATTATTACACATACCCAATAGCACCGTAGGTGCGATATAATTTAGACCTCCACCCCTCCCTAATGGATGGGTTTTAAAACTTGAGCTACTTATTAAATTGCTATCTATAAGTAGCAAATTTGAAAGGTAGTAAACGATTAAGTTTGAAATAATGTTAAAATCGCGAAAGTCGTCATTTGGAAATTTGTACAGGAGGTGTATTCTGTGTATCTTTGCAAGTGTAGAGAACCTTTTATCTATCGTTCTATATTTAGGATAGGTCTAACATCCTTCCTTTAGTTATACCTCATTAAATATTAACTTTAAAATATCAACATTATGGAAGACTTGAACAAAATCACTCCAAAAATCCCTAAATGGCTGGATTATTCGTTATAACCAAGCTGTGTCTTGTCTTTTATCTTTGTATCTATTGTTTAATTCTAAAGTTAAAGTTACATGAGAAAAATAATATTGATTGTATTGCTATGCACATTTTGTTTGGAAGTAATCCATGCAGATGTAGAGTGGAATCTTTCTGAGGATGGAACATTAACTATATCTGGAGGAAAGATGGATGACTATGAAAATGAAGGTAGCTCTACCGCTGCCACCGCTGCACCTTGGCTGGTTCAAGTAGGTTTCTTCCATAGAGATAAAATTAAGAAGATTATAATTAAAGATGGAGTGACTAATATAGGAAACAATGCATTCATGGGTTGTGCAGGTCTCATTTCTGTTGAGATACCCAACTCCGTTACACATATTGGGGAGGGAGCCTTTGAAAGGTGCGAGAGTATCACCACTTTCAATATACCTAATTCTGTGACGAGCATTGGACCTTGTGCTTTCGAGATGTGCACGAATCTCAGTTTAATCACTTTCCCTAACTCTGTGACAAGTATCGGAGAAATGGCTTTCTCTGGTTGTAGAAGTTTGACATCAGTAACCATTCCTACCTCTGTAACAAGTATCGGAGGAGGAGCTTTTTCGAATTGCACAGGTCTAACCACCGTCACCATCCCGAATTCTGTGACAACTATCGAGCATGCCACTTTCTCAAACTGTCCAAAACTCACATCGGTCGTTATTCCAAATTCTGTGACGAATATTAAATATCAGGCTTTTCAAAGTTGCACAGGTCTAACCTCTGTTACAATCCCAAGTACTGTAACGAGTATAGAATATAGGGCTTTCTCTGGCTGTTCATCATTGGCAACACTAATCTGTTATGCAGTAGAACCTCCAGTGGGCGAATTTGATTTTTGGAGTAGTGAAAGAGGACTAAACTTGTTTGCCCAAGTGCCAACTTCAACAGGAACTTTGTATGTACCTGCCTCTGCAATTTCTGCATATAAGACGGCAGATCAATGGAAGGAATGGAAGAATATAAAGGCAATTGAAGATGGCGTAACCACAGGTTTGAGGAATGTGGTTGATGGAAAAAAGGCTGATGAAAGGATGTATAATCTGAATGGTCAGCGCATCAACAGATTGAATGCCCCAAAGGGTATTTACATCAAGAACGGAAAGAAATACGCGAGATAGGTAGCTCGTCTTATTTGTAGGACATAACAGATAGTCCCTTAATTCGATATGACAAAGAATTAGGGGACTTTTTCTGTACACTCAAATATATGTTGTTCTTTCTTCTGACAAAAGTAAATAAATTTCCCGACAATGCTATTTTATCTCAAGAAGAAAAATGTTTTTAGTGTTAATAAGGCTTAAATACTTGTGAGATTGGAGAATTTTTAGTTACTTTGCACCGAAATTCGGCGTATTGTGTACCTATGCGCTGAATTTGATATTTATTTTAATAAAAATAATGAAGAAGAAAAGGAAATCAGGTGGAAGCAGAATAGGTCTTCAGGTAGTGACACTCTGTATTAGTACGGCTCTTGTATTGATACTCCTTGGTATGGTTGTGTTCACAGGCTTGACGGCTCGTAACCTCTCCAACTATGTGAAGGAAAACCTTACCGTGACCGTTATGTTTGCTGATAATGTTACCGACCAGCAGGCTAAGGCTTCATGTCATAAGATAAAGAAAAAGCATTATGTGCATCATCTTGACTATATCAGTAAGGAACTGGCTTTGAAGGAACAGACAGAGGCTCTTGGAGCAAATCCTGCGGAGTTCCTTGGCGAGAATCCTTTCACACCTTCGGCTGAGATCTATCTGAATGCAGATTGTGCCAATGCCGACTCTATGAAGTGGATTGCAAAGCAGTTGAAGGCTGACAAGTTGGTTTCTGAGGTTACGTATCAGCAGGATCTGATGAACAAGGTGAACAGCAACCTGCATAAGGTGTTGCTCGTGATGATGGCTCTTGCCGTTCTGTTGTCGTTTGTTTCGTTCACTCTTATCAGCAATACCGTAAGACTTGGTATCTACGCCCGTCGTTTCACTATCAACACTATGAAACTCGTGGGTGCTTCTTGGTCTTTCATCCGTGCTCCATTCCTCAAGATGGGCGCTTTGCAAGGATTGCTTGCTGCTATTATTGCTGATGCTGCCCTTGCAGGATGTATTGCAGGACTTTACAACTTTGAGCCAGATATTACCGAGGTCGTAACTGTTGAGACACTTATCATTACTGGTGTTTCGGTGGTTCTCTTCGGACTTATCATAACCACTTTCTGCGTCTATGTCTCTGTGAATCATTTCCTGAAGATGAAGGCGAAGGATTTGTATAAAGTATAGGGCGGCCAACGGCCTCTCCCCCCCGCCCTCCCCCGTAGGGAGGGAGCCGGAGAACCTATGTGGATTAATTATTATTGATAATGAATAATTGAAACGCCTTTCGCGCTCCGGCTCCCTCTCTACGGGAGAGGGCGGGGGGAGAGGCCATAAATTATAGTAATGGAAGAAAAAAAGAATTTAGCCTTAGGCAAAATTAATTTCATCATGCTTGCAATAAGCATGGTGATTGTAGTGATTGGTTTTGTAATGATGAGTGGTGCAAGTTCTGATACCACCCAGTACAATCCAGAGATTTTTAGTGCGATGCGCATCAAGGTAGCTCCTGTTGTTTGCTTCGTTGGTTTTGTTTCAATAATTGCGGGCATTATGTACCGCCCAAAGCAGAAGTAAATGAACGAGTTACAGGCATTGATCCTTGGTCTTGTACAAGGTTTTACGGAGTATCTTCCAGTTAGTTCAAGTGGTCATCTGGAGTTAGGTAAGATAATTCTCGGTCCTGAAGCTGAGGCTGGCGGACTTACATTCGATATCGTTGTTCACGTAGCTACGGTTCTCAGCACTCTCGTCATTCTCTGGAGAGAGGTGATGTGGATTTTCGCAGGATTGTTCCGTTTCAATGGTCCTATGAACGATGAGCAGAAATATGTTCTCAATATCCTTATCTCTATGATTCCTGTGGGTGTCGTAGGACTTCTGTTCAAGGATAAGGTTGAGGCTCTATATGCTGATAATGTGATAGTTGTGGTTGGTTGGTGCTTGCTCGTTACATCCGTGCTTCTTGCCCTCACACACTTCTATCAGCCAAGAGAGAAGGAAAAGATTTCTCCTCTTCACGCATTTATCATAGGTATAGCTCAGGCTTGTGCTGTTCTCCCTGGTCTTTCACGTTCAGGCTCAACAATCGCCACAGGACTTCTCCTTGGCAATAGTCGCAAGAACCTCGCACAGTTCTCATTCCTGATGGTAATCCCACCAATTCTTGGTGAGGCACTCTTGGACTTCAAGCACATGTTTGCTCCTTCTGCTGAATATCTCGCAGAACATGCAGGTGAGGCAACTGCCGTAGTTCCAACAAGTTCACTCATCGTTGGCTTTATTGCAGCATTCATTAGTGGTTGTATCGCTTGTAAGTGGATGATTGCCCTCGTTAAGAAGTGCAAGCTGATTTACTTTGCTATCTACTGTGCAATCGTAGGTGCTATCGCGCTGTATTGCAGCACATTGTAAAGTAGCCCCTCACCCGTCACTATGTGACACCCTCTGACACATACTCGGAGATACTCAATCTCCGACTTCCCCAAGGGGCGAGGGGGATGTTAGTATTTTCATTTGACAATTAAGTTTTAATATAATTCATGCAAGCGAAAGATGGTAATTCCACCCTCGCCCCTTGGGGAGAGGATGCCCGTAGGGCAGGTGAGGGGCCTAAATGTCTTGATTTCCAGCAGGGAGAATTTATCTATTTCAACAAGCCTTACGGAATGTCGAGCTTCGGGGCACTTGCCTTTGTGCGTACTCGTATTTCGCAAAGGGTGGATGTGAAGAGAGTGAAGACTGGTCATGCAGGAACTCTCGATCCTCTTGCAACTGGCGTGCTGATTCTCTGTACTGGTAAGGCTACCAAGCAGATAGAGTCGCTACAGCTCAACGATAAGGAATATACAGCCACCTTGCAGTTTGGTGCCACAACTCCAAGTTTCGACAAGGAATACACGGTTGACCACACATATCCAAAGAAGCATATCACTCGTGAGAAGGTAGAGGAAGTCTTGAAGCAGTTTGTTGGCGACATAATGCAGGTTCCGCCTGTGTTCTCTGCCTGTAACGTAAACGGAAAGCGTGCCTACGAGCTTGCCAGAAAGGATAAGGAGGTAGAGCTTCAGGCAAAGCAGGTAAGGGTTGATGAGATTGAACTTCTTGACTATAACGACGAACTCAAGCAAGCAACTATCAGGGTTGTTTGTGGCAAGGGCACTTACATTCGTTCTCTTGCTCGTGATATTGGTGTGGCTCTGGGTAGTGGAGCGTATCTCACGGCTCTTTGCAGAACCCGTCTTGGTGATGTAAGAATCGAAGATTGCCATACAATAGATAACTTTCAAGAATGGCTTGATGCTCAGGAGGTTGCTCCGTACATAGAATGTGTTCAGAATCCTCCGGGGACTGGCAAGTCAAGGAATAGGAAGAAAAAGAAGAAGAGGCCCCACAGTCAGCCAGAAATGAAAAATGAACAATGAAAAATTATAAAATACAGATTACTTTTTTCGGCAAGGAAGGTAACTTGTATTTTTCATTTTATAATTTTTCATTTTTCACTTAATAAGTAAATAGTACTTATAATTATATAGATGAAACTTTCTAATTTCAAATTCAAGCTCCCTGAGAGTCAGATAGCTATCTATCCGCACTCTATCGAGCGTACTGTAACTAATTCAGCAGGCGAAACTACAACATTCACTCTTAAGCGTCCTGATGAGGCACGTCTGATGGTTCTTCACAAGAAGTCACAGACCATCGAGATGTACAAGACCGACGCTAAGGGTAAGCCTATCCTTGATGCAGATGGCAAGAAGCAGTTCATCATGTGTAAGGATATCGTAGATTATTTCACAGAGGGAGATACATTCATCTTCAACGACACAAAGGTGTTCCCAGCTCGCCTCTGGGGTACCAAGGAAAAGACCGACGCTAAGATTGAGGTCTTCCTTCTTCGTGAGCTTAATGCGGAGATGCGTCTTTGGGATGTTCTCGTAGAGCCTGCAAGAAAGATTCGTATCGGTAACAAACTCTTCTTTGATGACACCAACACTATGGTTGCCGAGGTTATCGACAACACCACAAGCCGTGGTCGTACCCTCCGTTTCCTCTATGAGTGTCCTCATGATGAGTTCAAGCGCGAGCTATATAAATTAGGTGAGGCTCCACTTCCTCGCTATATCGTAGAGCACAAAGGTCCTGATGGCAAGCGTGATCGTGTTCCTACAGAAGAGGATTTCGATGATTTCCAGTGTATCTTTGCCGACAAGGAAGGTGCCGTAACAGCTCCAACAACAGGTCTTCATTTCTCTCGTGAGATGATGAAGAAGATGGAAATTGTTGGTATCAACAAGGCATTCATTACTCTCCATTGCGGTCTTGGCAACTTCCATGAGATTGAGGTTGAGGATCTTACAAAGCATAAGATGGACTCTGAGGAGATGTTTGTTTCTGCAGAGGCTTGTAAGCTCGTAAACGAGACAAAGCTCGCAGGTCATCATGTTTGTGCTATCGGTACAAGCGTTGTGAAGGCAACTGAGAGTGCCGTTGGTACTGACGGTATGATGAAGGAGTTCGAGGGTTGGACAAATAAGTTCATCTTCCCTCCATACGACTTCGGACTTGCCGATTGTATGATGGCTAACTTCTATCAGTCAGAGTCTCCTATGGTTATGGAGACAGCAGCATTCGGTGGCTATGACCTCGTGATGAAGGGCTATAAGCTCGCTCTCGAGAATGGCTATAAGTTCGGTTGCTTCGGCGATGCGATGCTGATTATAAATGATTAAAAGACCCACCCCCTTACCCCTCCCATAAAGGGAGGGGAGTAGTTAGTACTTTTGATGGTGGGAAGTCAAGTATATTTTTTTCGAGATGCAAATCATCATTTATGGTAGTCTGTATGGCTCTACGAAGCGATATGCAGAGCACTTGTCGAAGATTACGGGTATAGAAACTGTAGCCTTCAAGGATGCAAAGGATATTGCTAAGTATGACAGGATTATCTATATGGGTGCTCTTTTTGCCGGGAGTGTCTTGGGATTAAGAAAGACAGCCAGTAAGATGTCCGTAGGGCAAAAGCTGACAATCATTACGGTTGGTATGGTTGATCCTTCTGATCCTGAGAATATTGACTATATCCGTCGCTCTATAAAGGATAGAGTTCCAGCGCATCTATATGATGAATCGCAGATCTATCATCTTCGTGGTGCTATTGATTACAGCAATCTTACCCTAAAGCATAGGATGATGCTATCTGTAATCCATTGGAAAATCTCGAGGATGCCAGAGAAAAAGCTTAATGCCGAGTCAAAGACCATTCTTTCCATCTACGGCAAAAAGATAGATAATGTTGATTTCAAGTCATTGGAGGAAATAGATTTATGAGTATAGAGCAGAATAGTTGTTCCTCCTTGCCCCTTCACGGGGAAAGGATGCCCGCAGGGCAGGAAAGGGGTTGTAGTGAAGGCCATCACACCGTCTATTTCTCTCTCGGTTCAAACCTTGGCAACAAGCGTGAGAACTTGAATAAGGCTATAAAACTAATGGAAGAGCAGATTGGCGTATTGCTACGTCAGTCTGCTTTTCTTGAAACTGAGCCTTGGGGCTTTCAATCCGACAATTCATTTGTTAATGCCGCTATTTGCATGGAAACGGAACTTGAGCCTCTTGAGGTTCTTGCCAAAACTCAAGAGATAGAGCGAGAGATTGGCAGAACACATAAATCCGTCAATAGGGAATATCACGACAGGATAATTGACATTGACATCCTTCTCTATGATGATCTTCATATCAATACCCCTCAGCTCACTATCCCACATCCGTTAATGGAAGAAAGGGATTTTGTAATGATACCGTTGAAAGAGATTATTGGATGATATAATAATGCCGCTCATAGGAAATTCGTTTGAAAACCTATGAGCGGCATTTGTTTAGCTATAAAACTTACGATTAGAGCGCAGTCTTGAGGTTGATGTTCTTGCGATAAGAGCCTTTCAGTTCTGGAGAAGATGCAGTAATAGTGGCTTTGCCAGCTTTCTTTCCGCTTCTAACCACGATGGTAGCCCTACCTTTGTAAGTAGTTACGCGTGGAGATGTCTTAGGCTCAAGATCCTTGAGATTAGCCGTTGCAGCAGCAAGGAGAGTACCTTGACCATTCACGCTTACATTTACAGGGATAGTGGCATCTGGTACGAGATTGCCATCCTTGTCGATAACCTCAAGAGTTACATAGGCAAGGTCCTCGCCATCTGCATTTATCCTGTTACGGTCAGCTGTCATTCTGATTGCAGCAGGTTCCTTGCTTGTGCGAAGCGTTGTTTCTGCTATGGCTTTTCCATTGGCATCAAGGGCAACAGCCTTGAGAACACCAGGCTGATATGGCAACTTGATTATTGCCTTGTATTCTGTAGAGAAGTTCACATCCTTTGTCTGGATAAGTTTGTCGTTGAGGAATAGCTGCACCTTTGGAGCCTTTGTGTATATCTCAGCCTCAATGTCCTTGCCTTCCCATCCTTTCCAGTTCCATGATTCCCATGTAGGCCATACCGACCACATAGTCTCAGATACATGACCTTTATAGTAGAAATCAGGTTCACGAACAGCGAGATAGAGTTTGGAGTCTCCTTCCTTTGTGTTCCAAAGGAGGTCACGATAGTGTGAGATAGGCTTTCTCCAACCAGTCAGATCTACGTCTCCGCAATATGCGCCATGATAAGGGAAATGCTTTGCCTGCCAGCTTTCCGCACGAGACTCACCCTCGTAGTGGAACTGTCCGATAGATGATTCTCCGAGGTAATCGAGTCCTGTCCATACAATATCACCTATGATATAAGGGCGCTCTGATGTATGCTTCCAGTTTGCAAAGGCATCGCGAGGATAGCTCTCCGTCTGCCACATCACACGCTCTGGCACACGCTCATGGTCGCTTTCTGCCTTGAACATCATATAGTTGTAGCCAACGATATCAAGTACGGCAGCATGCGGGTCGTATATCTCCCAGTCCCTGTCCCATGCACATAATGCCTCTGTGACAGGACGTGTGTTGTCAAGAGAGGTAATCACTTTTTTGAACTTGCTTGCCGTATGGATTACCCTTATGTCCTTACGCTCGATAACCTCGTTGCCGATGCTCCATGATATGATACTTGGATGATTTCGGTCACGAAGTACCATGGCTGTTAGGTCCTCAGTATAGCATGAGTCTATTACGAGATGATAGTCATACTTGTTCTTCTCTGTGTACCATCCGTCAAAAGCCTCGTCGATAACCATCATACCAATGCTGTCACAGGCATCAAGCAGGGCGCGTGTAGAAATGTTGTGTGATGTTCGTATCAGATTGAAACCTGCATCCTTCATAAGTCTTACCTTGCGGATTTCGGCTGCATCGAATGCCATCGCACCAATCACTCCGTCATCATGATGCACGCATGCGCCATTGATAAGGGTAGGCTGCCCATTGAGCAGGAAACCACGCTGGGAGTCATAGCTGAAAGAACGTACACCATGTTTAACGGTTAGTTCGCCAACTGTGATGTCATAGAGCTTAGGCTGATCAGGCGACCAAAGCTCTACATTCTTCAGGATGCGGATTTCGTTGAGCTTGTCTGCATATGTGATGCGAATGGCAGCAGAATCAGCATGAGTGCCGTCAGCCGACATACCATAGATGTTTTCTGTACGGATGAAGAGCTTCTGAGGGTCATCCATCTTGTTCACATTGTATTTCTCAAGCCATACGTGACGGTATATGCCCGAACCGCTATACCAACGGCAGTTTGGCTGTTGGGAGTTATCCACCTTGACGGCAATAGTATTCACACCCTTAATTATATAAGGTGTGATATCAACCTTGAAAGGAGTATAGCCATAGAAGTGTGTGGCAACCTTTTTCTCGTTGACATACACCTCACTATTCTGATAAACACCCTCGAAATGAAGCCAAACGCTCTCGCCGGCATCAACCTTGAGTTTGGTGTCGTTTATCTGCTTGCGATACCAACCAGTACCACCAGGGAAATATCCGCCACCATTGCCAGTTGGGGCTGTACTGTCGGGAGCATGGAATATATCCCAGTCATGTGGAAGGTCCACATTCTTCCATTTTGAATCATCTGTGGAAGCGAGTTGAGCATCCTTTACATCCTGTTCGATGAATTTCCATCCAAAGTCAAAATTCTCTTGTTTGCTTTGCCCCCAAAGAGCTGTTGCCAGACAAAGAGCAACTGACATTGACATTAATTTTTTCATACCGCTGTTGTTTAGTTGTTTAGTCTAATTGCATTGGCACATGATGAGTGCCATGGGTGGTTTTATAAACGTTTAAAGAAAATACAGGCTTATACTAAAGCAAAAATCCTGAATTCTTGTGTAAAATTACGCATTTTTATTTGTATCTCCAAGAAATATGGATGATTTTATCATGTTTCTCTGCATATCGTCTTTAAAGTCCAATGCCATGCCGTTAAAATAATCCGTCACGCTAATTATAACCACCTTGAGCGAAAAATGTTAAAAATGCGGTAGTTTCGCAAAAAAAAATTCAGTCTTATTCTTTAATCTAAGGAAAAATTAGTACCTTTGCACCCGCAAATGAAAATTTGCTGCATTCGATGATTGCAAACAGCGTCAGTGATTAGACGTTATGCATCAGAAGGATGTAATAATCAATTAATTATTAATCACATAAAATTTCTTTTACATTATGTATTTAGATTCAGCCAAGAAGACTGAGATCTTCGGTCAGTTCGGTAAGTCAGCTACTGACACAGGTTCTGCAGAGAGCCAGATTGCTCTCTTCACATTCCGTATCAAGCACCTCACAGAGCACCTTAAGGAGAACCATAAGGATTACAAGACTGCTCGTAGTCTTACAATGCTCGTAGGTAAGCGTCGTGCTCTCCTTGATTACCTCAAGGATCGTGATATCAACCGCTACCGTAACATCATCAAGGCTCTCGGTCTGCGTAAGTAATCTCTTACAAGCGCAAAAGGATGGATCTCCAGCAAGGCATCACTCAAAAAGGATGTCATGTTGGAGATTTTTTATTAAACAGGCCATATCTATTATGAAAAAACTACTATCTCTCCCACCTAATCTGGTGGATTGTTTTCACGATATCACAGGGTTGTCTCGCGAAGAATGGTTCTGTACCAACGACCCTGTTGGTGCAAAGCTCGGTTCTGGCGGTGGCA
>CAMKEM010000062.1 GCA_946411565.1 uncultured Prevotellaceae bacterium
TCGCTCTGCGAACCTACATTAATTGTCACGACTTGCGTAGCTTGATGAGCTTTGCGAATAATAACACATTAATATCGCATTAATCTCTTCAGATAAATCAGACAAATCCGTTTCCCTTATTATTTCATACAACAAAATATAAGACACTTTTTTTCACATCTATTTCTATGCGATATAGAGCTTTGTCTATTATTCGCCTTGTCCCCATCGTTATCCGCATTAGAAACTTACCTACACCGTATTTCCTCCCTAAAAAATGGGACTTACATGGGAGGTACATAGGAGGAACATGAGAGAAGTATATACACACAAAAAAAATCGTGCGTCACATGAAAGTGACGCACGAAGAATTAAGAAATATATCACACTCCCTTTTTATAAGAGAGATTTGAGATTTTTACTTAACAAGATACTTGCTACCGTTCTTGATAACGAGGCCCTTGAAGTCGTTAGCAACACGCTGACCAGCGATGTTGAATGTAGCGTTAGAAACATTGTTCTTCTCAACTACGTTCTCGATACCAGCAGCTGTTGGATCAGTACCGAACTCATAAGGAGCTGCATCGCCATAAGCCTTAACAAAGAAGTTCTTAGTACCTGTCTCGTCGATAAGAGACTCTGTATCATCAGCAAGCTTCCAGATAACGTTCTTGATAGTATAGTCACAAGCCTGCTCGATCTCAGACATGTTGAATGCGATAGTCTGCATATC
This sequence comes from uncultured Prevotellaceae bacterium, assembly GCA_946411565.1. Classification (GTDB taxonomy): domain Bacteria; phylum Bacteroidota; class Bacteroidia; order Bacteroidales; family Bacteroidaceae; genus Prevotella. The sequence continues at coordinate 713 of CAMKEM010000062.1, forward strand.
CTTACCTGCACAGTCACTTGGGATTGTGAACTTCATTGTGAAGTGCTGCTCAGTTGTAGAGAAGTTAACTACGTTAGAACCCTCTTCCATGCTGATACCAGCAGCTGTGATATAACCACCAGGTGTTGTATGGCACTGTGTAGTTGTCTTTGCATCATCAAGAGAAGCTACATAGTCAAATTCGATGATTGTCTCCTCACCAGCGTTAAGAATACGGTTTGCCTGAATGAACATCTGGTTGTCCCAAGGCTGTTCAACCTTCTCCTTAGCATTCAAAGTGATAACTGCAGGGTTAGCCTTGACAACAATCTTCTCGAACAGCTTACCCTCTAACAAGTCGAATCTGATTTGCTGAGAACCTGGCTCAATAGTAATCTTCCATTTACCCTTGCCTGGGAGCTTGATAACAGAAGAACCAGCATCTACATAGCTAATATCCTCACCTTCAACAATTGTTGCAGATGGACGGATAGCACCACCCTTGAATGAAGCGAGAGTACCATAAGTGGTAGAGATCATAATATCAGAAACATAATTGTCAGAAGAACCTATAGTTGCTGAGTACTCACCATAGTCTTCATCAAACTTAATAGCATTAGCATAGTCAGGTACAGAACCTTCACAAGTAGTTACGAAGAAGCCCTCCTCAAGAACGATAGTCTCCCAAGAAAGATCATCAAAATAGAAGTCAGTTGCATTAATAACATCAGGGTTAAGGTTGAATGCGATTGACCAACAACCAGCCTGCTTGTCACTAACAGTAAATGTCTGTTCGAAATCCTGCCACTCAGTTGTGAAGTTTACGTCACCTACAGCCTCATAGTGGAGGTAGTTAGAAGGATTCTGGTTGTGAACCTGAGTATTTGTCTTACATGGTATTGAAGCCTTGTAACGGAACTTAACCTTAATCTTTGTACCCTGCTTCCAAGACTTTGGAGACTGAATCCAGAACTGATTGTCCCATGCAGCAGCATCACCCTCTGTATCAGCAAGAGCACCACGAACGATGAATACGTGGTTACCTGGTTTGTCAGGATCCTCTACGATTTCTGCAGGGAATGGATCTGAACCTTCTTGACCATCCTCATGTACATTAACATTTGTACCCTTCTGCTTGCTCCAAGCACAGATGTTAAAGTTATTCTTCTCATCATTGAACTTTGTACCCTTCTGAGCATCAGTCCATGCAGTTTCTGCATCACCATTCACGAGCATTTGCTTCCACACTTCAGCAGCTCCACCAACTTCCTCGTGTGTAATCTTCAAATATGCAATATCCCAAGTACCAACATAGTCACCACACTGGAAAAGGAGATCACCACTTGGGTTAGCACCTGCAACATACTCAAATTTACCTTCTACCCAATCTGTTGTAATAGGGAACTGACCATAAGGTGTCTGACCGAAGCCAAGGGCAGAAATATTCTGCTCAACAGAACCCTTAACCTTATAGTAAAGAGTATAGGTAGTACCTTCATCAGCAGCCACACCACCAATAGGATGGAACTGACAATCCCAACTTGGATCAGTTGCTTCTGTACTTTCAAAGTGAAGACAACCATTCAGGATAGAGAGACGCTTTTTTGCAGAATCACTGGCACCCCAGCCATAGAACTTGATTGTACTTGCGTCGCCATCATCGAATTTCGAGAAATCGACTTCGATATCCACGACTTCCTTTGCACTTACTCCAAAAGCCATTGCCAGGAGCGCAAAAAGTGTAAATAATTTCCTCATAATAGAAATAATTTAGATTAATAATAGAAATAGATAAATTTTTATAAATATAATATACAAAATTAGGTTTTCTGCTAATTCATCCATGACTCCGTGTTTAAAGAGGATGCAGCAGATTTTTGACTGCAAATATAACTTTATTTTTTGAAAATAGCAACAAAAAACAGATATATTTTCAATATTGTAACACAACAATATGCAAAAAAGATATTTTAGGGGAGAATTTCGCATAAATGTTACACGAAATTCCCCATTCTTTTTCACATTTTATTTTCCACTAAGGGCATCGCAGAATGCCTTGTAAGTTGCGGTACGAACCCAGTCCCTGCTTTTGCTAACACTCCATAGACCTACAGGATCAGAAGTGTCAGCCATATTGCCCTTACAGATACCAGCCTGCTTGTCATTAGGAATCTTCTCCATATAGCTCTTAATTACATGAGCATAGTAAGAAGCAAGTCTCTGTCGCTGTTCCTCTGTAATATTACCTGCTGCAACATTTGCGCCATCAGCACCTTGATACTTTATATCGAAGTTAGAGAGTCGAATCAGCTTACCAGTAGAAGCAAGGTTGTTGAGCAAGGTGTTAAGAGTTGCCTCATTAGCAGCCTGCTTTTCTGCATTCTCACTATATGTGAGAGTCAGTTTTGCATTAATACCATCAATCTTTGCACCCTTAGCATCCCAGATGCCAATCCAATATTTAAGGCTCTCAAATACCTGCTGCTTTTCAAGACCAGTCTCGCTGATAAAGAATCTAAGCTTAGAAGCATCACCACCATACTTCTGGAAAGCCTCACTTGCAACACGTGATACTGTTGGAGCATAGTTTTCACTACCAAGAACATCCTGCCAGAATATCTTTTCTGTTGTAGAATGCTTCAGGTCGAGCATACCATTCTCAAGAGTAGCCTTCGTGTCAATAGGCTCATCGATAAGGTCGAATGAAGTGATACGTCCCTCATTAATCTTCATCATACCATCACACCATGCTCTGAGGGCATAGTTGATAGTGTCATTCTTCTCCTGCGCAGTCTGTGGACGATGGTTATCAGGCTTGTGCGTTACCAATACATTCTTAATGTAGATAGCATCGTTTCTGATATTCGAAATCTGCAAATAGCCAGCAGTTGCATCCTTTGCAGGTACAGCCTCTACAACAATCTTTGTCCATTCACTACGCTTCAAGGCATATTTCTTACCAATTGCATCAGTATCCTTTTCCTTTACTAAACTATCAGCGAAGGTACAGAAAATGGAATTACTCTTATCACAATAAGCATAGAAAGTAATGGTGTAAAGTCCTAACGGATCCACATCAAAGCCATCAACAATATTAACCATTGAATAGGTGTTACATTTAAGGGCATTTCCCTCGCCCTTGAAATTCTTAACAATTTCAGGAGCAACGAGTGGCCTATTTGGTCTTTCTTGTTCAGCAGCACCATTAAACTCTTCCATTGTGGTATAGTCAACAAGCCTATCCTCAACGACCTCTACCTTTACTTCAATAGGAGCAACAAGTGTACTCATCCATCCATCTGCCTGATTTGCATTTGCTACGATAGGGCTTCCAAACACCTCACCACCAATCTCCTCAACATGCTCAAGAAGATCCTTCATAGCAAGGAAGTTCATAACACCTCTTTCATTAACAATATTACCAGCCATAAGGGTGTTACCGAAAGCGTAATTATCAAAATTAGTAACGGCAGCAGCATGGGCAAGTCCCTGCTTGTTGAAATCCGCAACCTTGAGAGTCGCACCAAGAGACATATTGGCATACTTGCTTCTGTCAATATAAGACTTCACAGGCCCATAGTCCTTATATGGCTCAGAATAGTTTGGATCAGGCGTAGCATAAAAATCGTTCACATCGTCATAACTGGCACATGAACCGACGAAAACACCTGCCACTAACATTAAGAGACTGTTTCTATAAATCTTTTTCATATCCTTAGCCTCCTATTATTGTTGTTTAACGTATTTTGGTGAGAAGAACTCCCTCTTATTTGACTCACGAGTCTGAACAACGAGGGTATCATTGGTAGAAACCTGAACCTTTCCATTGTTGAAATCCACGTCGTATGCAAGACGGAGAATATCACGCTGTACAAGTTCACCATTGTTACTACCCCACTGGAAGTCCTTGTATTCAGGTTTCTCAGTTCCCTTAGTGATAAACTCACCAGAACCAGTAGCCTTTACATTCTCATCATCTGTGGATATGGTACACTTGTTACCATCGAATGTAAGGATAAGGTTACAAGACAATGATGCACCAGAGGTCTTGAAAGATACAGGGAAGATAGCCTGTGTCATATTCTTGGTTGTAATACCACATACCTCATCATTTGCATTAACAGGATTCTCCTTGAGATGCTCAAGGTCAGACTTCATAAGAGTGAAATCCTGACGGATCACCTGTGTGGTAGTACCTTTTTCCGTCACATTGTCAACCCCACGACGGATGTATTTTCCCTGCCAAGGGTTCATGTACCTAACGCAGTAAAGCACATAGTCCTTTGCAAGTACGCCCCAATCCTCTGTATTGGTACGTGAAGGATTCTGACCTTCGAGAGGTGAACCAGTAAGGATATGGTCGATACCTCTTGCACTTTTCATTACAAGTGGAATAACATATGTATTCTCTATTGCCTTAGGATCATTGAAGAAAGCATCTGTAAACTGTACCTCCACATTACCACGAGGATCACCATTGTAGGCAATCACATTTGAAGCAAGGCTATAGTATGAAGAAGGCATAGGAAGTACTGGATTTGCAGGATTTCCACCATCATCCACGAAATAGAGGTTATCGCAGAGAGATTCATCTACGGCAATATCCACATAGGCATCGCGACCACCGTATGCACCACCCATAGTTGACCATATCTGGCACTTATGGGCATTGTCGAGAGTATTGTCATAGATATCATTACCAAGCACGAGTGTACGTACTGGGTACTGATATGCGAAATAGGCGGTTGTTCCTCCTTCGTAGTCAGGGAACTCCTTGTCAGCATTATAACAAGAAGTATATGTGAGAGAAAGAGCTCCCAGAACCACACCATATATACATTTTTTTAATTTCATCATAATTATATCTTAATCTATTTTATAGATTTTATTTCCAGCCCCTGTTCTGTTTGAGATTACTCCACTTTAGAACTTCACTCTTTGGAATAGGACCATACCACTGATAAGAACTGTCGTAATCTCGTGCCTCAACAGGTATTATAGTATATGTAAGTTCACCTGTCGCATCATTACGATCAATCTGTATTCCATTTAAATATTCATTAAGCGGCAACATCCATCGACGCAAATCCCAGAAACGCTTATTCTCAAAGCAAAGCTCAATACGACGCTCATTACGGATGAGGTCTGTCATCTTTGCCTGATCACTTGCACATTCATCAAGGTAGGCATCACCCTCTGGAAGATCCATTCCCATAAAATCTTTTCCGAGTCCTGCACGCTCACGAATCTTCTTTATAACATCGTATGCCGTGTAACCAATTCCCGTAGGATCAGCCTTTGGTCCCCAAGCATCGTTAGCAGCCTCTGCATAGGCAAGGAAGATCTCTGTATAACGGATTCGTGGATAAATATGATCCTTTTCAATAAAGGAACTTCCCAATGGACTTACATCATTACGGAGAAGTTTCTTCATATAATAGCCAGTACGTGTAGAATAGCCTAATTCGTAATTCAGATTGTCATACCTTTCGCCATTGTCGTTTGGATATGTACCAGTGAATATAACGGTCTTCTTGAATGTCGTACCATTATAGATGATATCATCAGAAAGACGTGGATCACGATTCGCATAAGGATTCTTTGGATCGTAACCAGAATTTGGATCAGTAATAGGACGACCATTACACATAGGGAATGCGTCAACAAGATTCTGAGAAGGGTTTACACGACCGTAACCAAAAAGTGAAGGAGGGAAATTATTCAGCTCCTGAGTTGCATTCTTATGACGATCTTCACGCCAAAGTATCTCAGGCATTTCCACAGCACCAGCATCAAGCATCTTGGTATTCTTATACCATGTGCTACCTGTTGGATCAAAGCCCTCCAAACCACCAATACGATTCAGTACATTTGCACAAAGTTTTGCAGCCTCGGCTGAAGTCACACCACTCTGATCACGGAAAGCAGGACTTGCAGCGAGAAGGGCAGCCTGTGCCTTTATTGCCTCAGCAATCTTAGCTGACATGAGGTTACTTGCCTTTGTACCAAATACAAGATTGTAGCCTTGAAGCTGTGCACCGATATTAAGATACTTCTGAGGAATCTCAGAATTAGTCTTTATATCAACATAATTTTGAGGAAGAAGAGCTATAGCGCTATCACAATCTGCGAAAATCTGCTTGACACAATCAGCAAAAGTAGCGCGTGACTGGTTAAAGTTGGAACTTGCATCTTCTGGCTTTGTAACCAATGGCACACCATAGAGTACACCATCATCCGCATAGCCACCATGAGCCTGAATGAGATAAAAGTTAAAAAGCGCACGAAGACCAAAAGCCTCGCCCTTCAAGCGGTCTTTGAACATCTTCTGCTTTGATTCTGCACTTGGAGCCCACTTCACATATTCAACTTTTTGCAAGAAGAGATTGACATACTGGATACCGTCCCTACACTGATCCCATGTGGACATTGGGTTATTCTCCAATGTCCATGCACCCTTCGCCATTCTCAGATAATTATTACTTTTCTCATCTTCGTTGGTCGTAGCATCATCTGTAGCGATGTCAGTCTGAGTAGTCGTTATATATGGCAGACGAGCGTATCCATATATCAGCAGTCCATGAGCATACTTGGACTCCTCGTACATGGCTTCCTCCGAACGATTGTTTTCATCTGCAGGTGAAAACATATCATCGCATGAGCAGATAGCAAGGCTACCAATGAAATACAATATAATGTTTTTAATCTTCATAATTTTCAATTATCAATTGTAAATCAGAATTAGAGAGTTACCTTAACACCAAGATTATAGAAACGAGTCTGTGGTGCATAGCCTATGTTTGTCTCCATTACCTTACGCCATTTAGCGATTGTAAGGAGGTCATTTCCGTTCAGATAGACAGAGAGAGCCTTTACAACCTTTCCTCCCTTCAGCATTTCCTTAGGGAAGTCGTAGGTAAGCTGTACCTTGCGAAGGTTTATACGATCTGTACTATAAAGCCAGAATGAAGATGCAGCAGAATTAAGTGAAGAACTAGAAGTACTCAAACGAGGATGAGTTGCATTCTCTGCATTTTCAGGAGTCCAGCGTCCCAATGCCTCCACTGAGTATTTGCTATCACCACTACAATAGTAATAGTTATTGTTCCTAAGTGCGTGAGCACCAAACTGAGCATTACCAAGCACAAAAAGAGTGAAATCTTTATACTTGAGAGTAAGGTTCATGCCAAATGTGACAGGAGAACCGTATTTCCCATCCTTACCAAGACAGATCTGATCATCCTTGTCAATGATATTATCACCATTCACATCCCTATACTTCAAATCACCAGGACGAATTGTACCGCTATTTGGGAGATCACTATTCAGAATCAGCCCCTTTTCTGTCTCGGTAAACTCATCAGGAGAGTAGAAACCAATGCAATCATATCCCCAGATTGCATCAATAGGACGACCTTCCTTCCTCCGATACTCATACTGCACAAGCTCATCAAACTTAGAATTACGTGTGTAGAGATATGTACCAACAAGCCCAAGAGTAGCATCAACCTGTCCAAACTGCTTATGGGCAGTTATACTGAAGTCTATACCTCTACGGATCGTCTCATCATGGTTGAAAGCAGGATTAAATGAACTTCCTGAAAGGCCATTCTGCAAGTATGAAGTGAATGAGGTAGGATCCTGAGGTATATAACCAGACATATTCGTATTGAAGAATGTAATGTCTGTAGTAAGCAGTTTGTCAAGGAATGAACCACGAAGATTTACGGAAAATTCCTTACGATGAATAAAGTCAAGAACTGGGTTCTTACCCATTGTGGAATAGGTAAGTTCTACATTGGCGCCCTCATTCCAACTGAAGCCGCTACCAGCCTGTTTCCACAAAGCATCATAAAGATAAAAGTATTTCGTATTATCGCCTTCACCCATATAGATATCTATATCCTCATTCAGATTGCTATATGAAGCACTGAGCATCAGATTATCAACGCCCTTAATATTCTTCATGAAATCTTCCTTAGTGATATTCCAACCCAAAGAAAGTGAAGGAGAAAGTGCTTCGCGATTACCCTCAGGAAGACGAGCAGAATGAACTGCAGCAATAGAGAGATCAGCAAAGTAGCGTCCCATATAGTCGTAACCTGCATTAAGACCTAAATTGGCATTTGCATAGCGATGGTATTCACCACTACGTGTTGTAGTAAACATATTTCCGAGAAGCATACCTGTTACATGATGCTTATTCGCAAATGTGCGTTCATAGTCCAAATGACCGTTCCAACTGATGGTCTGACGATATTTCTTACTATCATTATCCATTTTCATCTCACCAGTCACAACCTCATCATTCAGCTGAGTAAGGGCTACAATAGCGTCCTGACCATTGTAGTTACTCCATGTAGGAATGAATACAGCATACTCGTTGTTGTATGAAAGGTTATAATAACCAGCATAGTCAACAGCAAACTGCGTCTTGAACGACAAGCCCTTCACGAACCTATCCATATCATATATTACACCTGCATCGAACTGGAACTGACGACTTGAACCTGTTGTTTTGCCACCGAAATAGCAATCAGCAATGGCATACTCCTGGTAAACGTTTGTACCTCCTGGGAAATACCTTCCGTCAAGAAGGTTAAGTGACTTACCAAGGATTTCAAGAGCATTGGTCGCATTAGGATCAACCATATTAATATCAACCAATGGTGCTGCATTCTGTGGGAGATTAGGACGCATCGTAGAAGCATCCTTCCAGAAATCGCCCATATTCCTATTTTCATTAAAGAATGTTGCACTCACATTAGCAAAGCCCTTGATATACCTATTGACAAGAATATCCACATTACCACGTGTACTGAAACGGTCTGTGTAGTTATCCTTTGCAGGACCAAAGTTAATAAGATCCTCATAACGGTAGTAATTAATATTCGTGTAGAAATGAGCACGAGTACCACCACCCTGTATTTCAAGCGTTCCTTCAGAACGGTTGTATGCCTTACGCACATACTCGTCAGAATAGTAGTTCACGTTTGGATAACGATAAGGATTAATACCAGAAGCATGGTTGTATATATCCTGCTGAGAATATGCATCATATCCACAAGCCTCGTTGTAGAGTGCCATATATAATGCAGAACCAAGATAATCAGGAAATTCCTTTGCTACATGCCAACCTGTGTTGGCATTGGCTGTAATCTGAAGCCCTTCAACCTTACCACGCTTCGTAGTAATAAGGATTGCACCCTTAGCAGCCTTAGGACCATAGAGCACAACAGCCTGTGCGCCCTTAAGGAAAGTCACCTGCTCTACTTCAGAAGGAAGCACATTGTTTGATGGACGCTTCACTCCGTCGATAATAACAACAGGGAGGTTGTCATTATCGTTATTGTCAAGACGATCATTATCCATGCCCCAAAGAGAGTTGCCGTTCCATCCACCCACAAGACCATACAAGTCTTCAAGGCTACCCGTAGTGTAGTCTTTCTTCTGAAGCTCTTCCATATCAACATAGGAAACACCACCAAGAATACGGTCGGCATCTACGTCACGGAAAGCAACATGGACTTTCTTTTTAGCCGTGATGGTATCAGCACCGTCAGTGGTCTGGGCATTGACCATCAATGGCGATGCTGCAAGCAAGGCAAGGAGAAATATGTTTGTTTTCTTATTATTCATATTAAATTGTCAATTATCAATTATCAATTAGCAATTGTCAATTACATTTGCCATTACCATCCCGGATTCTGAGGGAATCCCTCATATAGATAGGTATCTTGGTCTGGAAGTGGGAACCAATAGTGCTTTGAGTCGAAATGGCGAGTAATCAACTCCTTCTTACGGAAGTTAGCCACCTCTGCATCCTTTGGATCGTGGTTAGGTTCACGAGAAGAAGAATTAAAATACCAGTCATCTTTCTCCATACGCTCGAACTCATGAGAGTACTTCATAGTGTAAGGAGGCTCTGTTAGGAGAAGCCAACGCTGAAGGTCACACCAGCGGAAGCCCTCAAAGGCAAGCTCCACGGCACGCTCACGACGAACTTCATCAATGAAATGCTCCTTCGTATCAAGGAAGTTCGGCTGAACATGCTCCATAGGATATTGGTCAGAACTTACACGGTCACGAAGCACATTGATTGCATCAACAGCCGTCAAAGAACAGTTTGAAGAGGTTGACTTAGGTCCACCTACAACTCCCTGTGCCTCTGCATACATCAGATAGACATCAGCAAGACGCAGATAAGGGATATAAGCCTGGAATTCATAGTCCCAGTCATACCATTTGTCACCAATGTTACACTGGTGAGGAACGAGTTTCTGAATAAAGTAGCCCGTACTACTTCCATTATCAACAGCACGCATTGCACCACCTGTGTAAAGCGAGCAATAATCATGTTTCTTCTGCTCAGCACTAAGACCGTCAGTCTGGAGTACATAACGGAAGCCATCGAATACTATATCGTGATAGAAACGAGGATCACGATTCTTGTAAGGATGGGTAGGATCAAAACCAGACTCTGGATTCAACTCATATACACCATTCTTTACTATATATATAGGCTGACCATTAGCCATACCATACTGGTCGATGAGGTTTGCCGTTGGATGATGGATAATATTGTCATGCTCCACAAGACCAGCAACCTTAGGACCAAAAATCTTTGCACAGTTCCAGTTAGCAGAGTTAGCACCTGGATATGCACCACGGAAAATAGCTTCCGTAGTACCAGGCATCCTCCAGTCCTGATCGTGTGTGTAGAATATATCAGAATAGCTGTGGTTCTTTGAGTCTGGATCAGGCTCGTGATTATAGATGTTTAAATACTTGAAATCTGCAAGCTGGTATCTTAACTGTCCCTTGACACCCATTTCAAGAACCTTGCCAAACACTTCCGCAGCCTTCTTGCAATACTCTACATCGTAATCGTAGGTCTTACCGTTTGAGCTTGCACCCAATAGCTGTGCAGCACCACCATTCTTTGTCTTTTCAAACTCCTTCATAAGAGGAGAGCCAGCCCAAAGATAGCACTTTCCAAGATAGCAGAGCGCCATAATCTTATTGATACGAAGATCATTTTCGCTGAATGTCTGCATACCTGCAAGTGTCTCATCCCAATCATAAGGAAGGAGATCGGCAGCCTTCTGGAAATCCTCAGCACATCGTTCTGCGCATTCCTGGAAAGAAAGACGCTTCAGCTCAGGAATCTCTTGTGCATCAAAAGCCATGTCAACGTATGGAAGACCCCCCCAATAGCACATCATCTCGAAATGCCACCATGCACGGAAGAAATACAACTGTCCGAGCAACAGGTCACGCTCTTCATCAGTACCAACAAGAGACTTGATGTTCTGAATACCCAAATTACACTTACGGATGCTATACCATCCACCTTTCCAAAGTGAAAATTTAGCCTCCCACTTACCTTCAGTACCAGAACCATTAAGCCAACACTGACCATTCTGCCAAACATTACGATAGTTGCCAAGGTCAACCTGATGATCCATGTGTGCATAGCCTTCAGGATTGTGCACAGCATCATCACCAAAGTTCCATGCGGTACAATAGTTGACTTTCTCCTTGTCTGGAACCGTACTATATATTTCCTCTATAAATCCCTGGAAATTGCGGAAGTTCTTGAATGCCTCATCCTCAGCCACGATAGTTTCAGGATCCTTGTCGAGCCAATCAACACAGGATGTGAAAGAAGCACTACCAGCCATAAGGAGCAGCGAACCACACAAAAGGGATTTTATGTTATTATTATATTTCATTTTATTACGAATTCACTAAATAATAAACTCTAACCTCTACATATAAAGCTTAAATCCGAAATTATAACGTCTTACAGTTGGGTAAGCGCCACCAGAACCGCTGAAGTTAGTTGTACCCACATAGTTACTCTCACGGTCATCAGGCATCTTTGTGATAAGGAAGAGGTTGTTACCATTCAGATATACCTTCAGGCTTGAGAAACCAATCTTCTTTATCCAACCCTTAGTCCATGTGTAGGCAACCTCCACGTTTTTGAGTCGGAAATATGAACCATCATAGAGATACTGTGTACCATCATTATATGAAACCTGAGTAGTGAAGCGTGGTACGACAACCTTACCATCGCCATCAACAGGATTCCACCAAGTACCATTATCATATACAGTGAGAAGCTTGTTGTTGAATGAAGTCAGGCCCACGTCACGTGTAACACCAGTAGCACCATAGAACTGCGCAAACAAGCTCCAGCCCTTCCATTCCCAGCCGATAGTGGCATTGTAGGTATGCTCAGGAGTTCCAGTATAGCCATAAGGAGCCTTGTCATTAGTCTCATCAACCTTACCATCACCATTGAAGTCAACGATATAATGGTCACCAATGAGTACCTGACTATCATCCTTCTCACGTTCAGGAGTACTATAAAGTTCATCGTATGTGCCAATGAAACCATTATCTATGAATTCACGATACTGTCCCTGTGAATATCCCTCCTGCTTACGATAACTTGGAATCAATTTTGGATCATCCTTCTCTATGATCTTATTATGCGCGTAAGTATAGTTGGTATTTGCCCAGAAGCGCATACCATTGTTCAATACCTTTTTAAAGCGAATCTCAAGCTCAAAACCATGGTTCTTAATCTCACCCTTGTTGGCATCTGGATTCTTGTAAGCACCAAAATAAGAAGGTAAAGTACGATCATTACCATTAATAAAGATGTTAGAACGTATATCGTGGAAATAATCAAAACTACCAGCGAACATACCTCCGAGAACAACATAGTCAAAACCTATATTCTTCTTTAATACTGTAGCCCAATGAAGGCTTGGAGAAGCAATACGTTCTTCAAAATATGAAACATACTGACTTGAAGTGCCATCAACAGAAATTGGGTATTTCAGAATATTCCCCTGACCGTCCGCTGCAACCTTCCAATTGGCCAGATATGCGAAATTAGCATCCGCATATCCACCAGCAGTATCATCTCCGATTTCACCGATAGAGCCACGAATCTTAAACATGTCAATAATACCCTTGTCCTTCAACCTGCTCATAAACGGCTCCTCTGAGAGCATCCAACCTGCAGCTCCTGAACCAAAGAACACGAAACGGTAGTCAGGAGAGAACTGCTGAGAACCATTGTAAGCACCATTGACCTCTGCAAAATACTTGCCCTTCAAGTCGTATGTAGTACGGAACACCCAGTCCTCACGACATTTTTCTGCCAAGGTACCCTTTAATTCCATACGACGTTTCCAGTTACCCATCAGAGACACATTGTGTTCTCCAAACTGACGAGCCCAGAAAAGCTGGAGTGACATTTCCGTTGTACGCTGTGCATACTCCACATTACCGGCTGTAGTAGTCCAGTCACGGCTTTCATAGAAATCAAAGCCTGTCTTATTATCAATGGCCGTCTCATAGAGAAGCAGACCATTCTCTGGAAGCATATACGCTCTCTTTGTCTTATGCTGGTCAGAAATACCACGACCTTCCTCATTAAACTGGTTATCCCATGAGACTGTACCACGAGCTACAAGTCCCTTTGTAATGAAATCGAGATTCTGTTCAAGGGTAAAATCGGTGAAGGTACGTGTTATCGTCTTCAGACTATAACCAACATTTGTAACACTCATAGGAGAGTTCTCAATATTGGAAACCAATGGATAATAGCCCCATGATCCATCAGAGAACTGAACGGGGAAAAGGTTTGGTGCCATACCGTATGCACCAGCCCATTTCTGCTGCTGGAAGAACTCACCATCATTACCATAATAATAACGAGGAGCCTTCTGCTGTGCACTTGAACCTGCGACACTAACCTTGAACTGAGTGGTCTTTGTAACCTGAAAATCAAGATTTGAACGAACGTTCAGACGATTGTAAGTATAACCACCTTCATAGCCCTGATTGTTATTCCACACCTTTGTCATGTCACCCTCGTTCTGGAAATCGAATGCCACGAAATACTTTACGTACTTCGTACCACCTGATATATTAAGGTTAGTATTATATGAGAATGCGTAATCCTTGAACATCTCCTCCTGCCAATCAACGTTAGGATAGCGTTCTGCCTGACTATAATCGCCAAGATAGTTATCATCAGCATCTTTGTTAGGCTTTACGGTATAGTCCTGATTGCGGAAGTTATTGATGAATGTCTGTGGACGATAGTATGCCCAAGAAGCATCTTTGCCCAAGGCAAGCTCATGCTCGATAGCCTGATTGCGAAGCATATAGGCATCGTATGAATCGTACTTACGAGGAAGCTTTGATACTGCCTTCAAGGTTGAGTTGAAGCCTACATCAATTCTTGCCTTACCCTCAACACCACGCTTTGTAGTAATAAGGATAACGCCATTAGCACCCTTTACACCATATACAGCTGTAGCAGATGCGTCCTTCAATACTGAGACTGTCGCAATAGATGTGATATCGACAGACTTGATTTCACGCTCGACACCATCAACGAGGATAAGAGGCTGGGCATCTGTGTTCCATGCAGCAGCACCACGGATATAAATACGTGGATCTTCTTCACCAGGCTGACCAGTTGAAGCGATTGTGGCAACACCAGGAAGATTACCAGTAAGGGCAGCACCTACACTACCAATACCTGCAGCACGCTCAAGTACCTCACCTGTTGTCTGAGTAATGGCACCAACAACAGACTTCTTCTTCTGTTGGCCAAAACCTACAACAACGAGTTCCTCAAGTTGGGCATCATCTTCTTCCATGGAAATCTTGTTCTGCTTGTCAGAGGAAATTTTGATTTCCTTCTCCTTCATGCCGACATAAGAGATTACAACCGTGCCCTTACCTCCCGGCATCTTTAGCGAAAAGTTACCGTCGAGATCCGTGATGGTTGCATTCTGCTTGTTGTCTTTCTGCACAACCGTTGCTCCGATTACCACATCACCGTTGTTGTCAAGAACAGTACCCTTGACTAATTCCTGAGCAAACGATGGTATAGCGAAGACCATCAAAAGCAAAACTAGAATCGATGTCTTTGGTGATTTCCTGCATATAGCAAGCTCCAACATCTCTTTCAGATTTTTTGTCATTTGGATTTAGGTTAATATTAATTATGGTTTTGTTATTAGCTTTGGTGTAAGTAAGGGGTGGACACTTCTGCCCTCAGTCCTTAGACCTCAGACTTTCGTCCTCAGTCCAAAACTGACCGCAAAGTTAACTATTTTAAATAAAATTATGAAAAAAAATCGTAACTTTCTGTTTTTTTATTGTTACACAAATTAAACCCTATTGTTACGCCAATCTTTATATTTGTTACATAAATAGCGAATTAACGCCTTCAAATTATGATTTTAATACAAAATCGCTATTTTTTACTTTGAAATAATTACAAGTGTATTTTCGCCACTTTTGCGAATTTACACACCGTATTTTTAACTGACGAAAATAATGAAACAAACACTTTTTTGCACAAATTCATTCACTAAAACGAGGAAGATTTTCTATCATTTCTTCGTTAACTTCAGTTCGACGAATTTAGACTACGTCAGTTCGATGAATTGCTTATATGGCAAACAGCAAGCTGTTTTTAACTGACAATAATTACCAATCTGCGCAATCTTATTCCAATAATTATCAATTTTATATCTTTTTTATTGGTTGAAGATTGGTAAGATTGGTAATTATTGTCAGTTCAGCATCGGAGATGCGTTTTATTTTGAATTCATCGAATTCACGTTAAGACTACAAAGGCAGAATGTGGAAGAGGCCTTCAGCCATCGCAAACCATGGAGTTCCGTTTCTTTTGTATTAAAGAAAATATTTGAATATGGGCATATTCAAATGGAAAATTTAGCTCAATGCCCTAAAATTGCCAATATGGCACAAAATATAATCAATGTTAAAAATAAGAGGTTCCTCAAATTAGATATGAATATTTTTTGTACTTTTGCATCTAAATATCCGACTAATATTTATTAATTATGACAATCAAGAAAATCATTCTCGGTGCTGTAGCAGCACTTATGCTCGCATCATGCGGCACCACTTCTACTGTCCCTATTACAGGCAGAAAACACACTCTCTTGTATGATGATGGTCAAATTCTAAGTCTCAGCAAGCAACAGTATAGTGAGGTTATTCAGAAATCTACACTTTCAAAAGACGCAACAAAGACGGCATTGGTAAAACGTGTCGGCGAGAAACTTGCAAAGGCTGTTGAGTCATACCTCAGAGATAATGGTGCTGCCAACGATCTCCAATATTATGAATGGGAGTTTAATCTCGTAAAGAGCGACGAGGTGAACGCTTTCTGTATGCCTGGTGGTAAGATTGTGGTTTACGAAGGCATTCTTCCTGTAACTCAGGATGAGTCTGGACTCGCTATCGTTCTTGGTCATGAGATTGCTCATGCTGTGGCAAAGCACTCTGCAGAGCAGATGTCTAAGCAGGCACGCCAACAACAGGCTACACAGATTGGTGGTGCGCTTCTCGGAATGGCAGGTGTTTCAAACCAAACAGTATCTATCGCCAATATGGCCTCACAATTAGGCTTCAACTTTGCCAACCTGAAATATAGTCGTGACAACGAGACTGAGGCTGACCGCATAGGACTCGTCTTTGCAGCTATGGCTGGCTATGATCCAAACAAAGCCCTCGAATTCTGGCAACGTATGGCTTCTCTGTCAACAACCAACCAAAGCGAGATCTTCAGCGATCACCCAAGTGATGCTACTCGTATCGCAGCTCTTCAACAGGTGATTCCAGAGGCTATGAAATACTACAAGCCTGTAACAACCACCACAACAACAGCAAAGAAGAAGACTACAACGACAAAGAAAAAGACTACGACAACGAAGAAGAAAAAATAATAAACAGCCCCTACCCCCTACCCTTCCCCCGCTCGGGGGAAGGGAGTTGGTTACATTTTTTCGCTCAAAGACTTCAATTAATGGAGTTCTATGAAAAAGGGAAACGGATTTATACGATTTATCTGAAAAATCGCGCAAACATTACTGCGACAGCTATCAGATACATCAAATAAATCCGTTTCCCTTATCATTTTAACGTGAATTCGACGAAAACCCTGAAAGGGTGATATAGTTTAACGTGAGTTCGATGAATTGCCTAGATGGCAAACAGCAAGCTGTTTTTAACTGACAATAATTACCAATC
>CAMKEM010000063.1 GCA_946411565.1 uncultured Prevotellaceae bacterium
TAAATATATAGTTAAAAATAGAAATTTACTTGGAATTTAACATAGAATGCGAAGGCAGAACGGAGGTAAAGCGAAGGCAGAACGGAGGCATAGCGAAGGCAGAGCGGACGTGAGGTTTTTGTTCACTTTTTCAGTAAAATGACAACGATTTCAGAACGATGTCAACAAAGGCAGTTTAAAATTATCAAGAACTGTAAACTAAATCAGGAAAAGCCGTCCTTTAACTCTGAAAAATAGAATTTTCATATAACTCTGCAACTCGTCACCCTCAGCGCTGCAATCTACTGAAGCTCTGAATGTTGCAGCGGTGATTCATTTGATTTCACTCGTCACCCTTACCTCAGTTATCGAATTGACAATCAATCATTTATAGCGTTGATTCACTCGTCACCCTAAATTGGTGACGAGTGGTGACGAGTGAGGTGTAAAGTAAAACGACTATCTATATTGCTCATTATCTGCAACTTAAATAGCTTACGGGTGATGAGTGGGGTGACGAGTGGAAAGGTCGAAATTTTATTATAACGATCTGTCAATGAGAGCATTGCACCGTTATGGGTGACGAGTGAGCGATTTTTTAAAATTCTTTTTTTTATTTCTCGATGAAAACCACGAAGGGGTGACATAGCTTAGGATAGGGTACAACCCTATCATTGATTGTTATTAGCAAATTCTCACCCTGTAAGGGTGGCATAGTTTCATATCTTATATTCTCTTATTATGAAATTATATCACCCTTACAGGGTTCTTTCCTGAGAATTTGACAATTGTAGATAGGGTTACACCCTATCCTAAGCTATATCACCTTTTCAGGGTTTTCTGTAATTCATCGAAATCGCGTTATTTTATTTCGAAAATTTTGTGGAGATTATGGTATGCCTGATGTAGAAAATGGAGAAAACATTGCGATTATTTGTTGCTTTCATGAAAAATATTTAATTTTGTAATTGATAAATTCCAGAAAATGATGAGCAACAACAACTATCATATCTATGTAGAGAATGACAAGCTCGGATTGAAAGATCCGAGAAACCGCACCGTGCTCTTTGCCGTTTATGAGGCTATCGATTTCATCGACGTGAATACCCCTATCCGCATTTGCAGAGATGGCAAATGGGGCTTGATGGATTTAAGGGGAAATACTGTCGTAGAAGCTATGTATTCATCAATGCATAGCCCCTACAATGGTATGATTGCCGTGGAAAACAACGGCAAATATGGTTTTATCGACTACAAGGGTAATGTGATCATTCCGTTGATTTACGATAGTGTGGAACACTTTGCATCTGCTGAGGAATGTTTTGGTGTGCCTTCCGTATGGGTGGAAAAAGATGGTAGATGTGGTGCTATCAACAACAAAGGCGAGGTCATCATACCGTTTGAATTTGGTGATGCTCGTCAGATGAAGGGATATGCTATTGTTGGAAATGGGAAATTATGCGGAGTTGTCAATTTCAAGAACGAGTTTATAGTTCCCATGACTGAATGCAACATTGATTTTTTGGCTGATGACATCGTGGGCATCTATCCTGAAGATTCAAAGGGTGACATGATTTCTATCGTAAACCTCACTACAAGAGAAAGATGCGATTGCAGTAATATGGGCATATCAGACATATCCGACTATGGCTTTGTGGACGGCTATGCTGTTGTGAATCGTGATTCAGTAAAGAATATTATTGATAGACAATTCCACCTTCTGTTCTCTGAATGGCACGATGAAATAGTTATGCTAGAAAAGGGGCAGGTTTTGATATCCGACAAAGACTCATGGCAACTCTACGATAAAATTGGCGGTAAGGGTATGCTATGCCAGTATGATGACGACTATGTGTATCTACCTGATGGCAAGACCATGTATTGCCGTAATCAACACAATGACACTATAAGCGTAGAGCCTGGCATAACGAACCTTGCCTATTTGGCTGCTGATAATGATGAAGATACGGTGAAATATCAAATGAATTTGTATCAAAAGACTGTAAAGTTTAAGGAAGGTGTTACCAGAATACGCAATGGCTGGGAAGGTGTAAGTTCTGATTATTCATTTGTTCGTAAACCAGAAATCGACATATACCTTCCTTCTACGCTGAATAAGGTACATCCAGAGGCATTTCTTGGCATATTACCAAGAATCCGCAATGTATATGTGCCATACGGCATGAGCTATAGTATTTATTTAATACTCCCTCCATACCTACGCCCGCTTATAAAGGAGGAGTCAAGAAGGGTAAAAGACATATTTTCTGATATCAGAAAATCGGGATTTATGAGGACACCATTAAACTATATTCTGGACATAGATGAAAGGTTTGAAAAACGATTGCCCAAAGCAATTGCAAGACTCGTATTATACTTGCTTACTATATTAGTTATGATACCAATAATGATAGGATTTTTTGCTGCAAAAGATACAATATTGCCGATTGAATCGATTGTAAAAACGACTTTTATATCAATAGGTATCATTGCTGCAATACTTCCAGCCTTTATTATTGAAATGAGAAAAATGATAATAGGCTATATCTTTCGATATATCTACTGTATGCTTGGTTGGGTGGCTACATTATGTATAATTGTCGGATTTGTATATTTCGCTTTGTTTGGGGCAAACAAGTATATTGGTGGTGAAAAATCACAATACACTTCTGGTGTTGCTCAAGACTTTACAAGACATGAAAGCAGAAGTAGTCATTATTATACTATGGATGTGTATGTTTCTAAATTCAACAGAATCTACGATGTACGCATTCCCGATCTTAATGAATTCTATATCGGTAAAATCTATAATGTAAAATACCACAAGGGACTTTTCGGACTTTATGTATTTGATGATGCGGAGTAATAGAATCCCATTAAGGAATGCCCTATGCTCTTAGCTCAAGGATAGTTTCAAAGTCCTTGACAGATTCTTTCTTGCTGATGTTTCCTATGCGGAAGCCGTCGGAGGTAGTCTCGCAATAGATGTACCAACGACCGTTGATTTCTATGGTTGCTTTGCGGATATCCGTCTTATTGTCAAGGCGTGACGCCCATCGTGAATCATACTCTATGCAGATAGCAGCATGGGCAAGCTTATCTGATAGGATATAGAGCACGTTATATCCCATAAGATGATACAATGTGGCTGCAAGGAATGCCTTGCAATCGCAATCACCACGACCATCAAAAAGTGTCTCGTCAGGATATCGAATATATTCCTGTGCTCCTGCAAGTTCCTTGCTCTTGTCGTCAAGAACGTATTTGATATTAGGCTCTTGAACAAAATCGAGCACAAACTGTAGTTTGTCAAGTTCGTTGACACCACGCTGTGAACATAGTCGGTTGATATACTGCACAATCTTTGAACACGACAAGAGGTTCTGAGGATTGCCCAGCATATAGTAGTACATTTCTTGCAGATATCCCTTGTGATCCCATCCATTAGCAGAAGGTCTGCCAAACGGATTATGACGTCTTTGCTCAAGAACTGCATCTTCGTCAAAATCAAGTTCAAGATGCCCTTTCAAGCCTCCACCTCGTGAAGAATCAAGTTTCCAGTCAAATACCCTCTTTGTCTTCTTACTACCCTCATTAGGGATAAGACCAGACTTATTGTTGCCCTTCTTTACGAGCAACCAAATAATGAGAATTACATTAAGGGAAAGAGATATTGTTAAGATAGGAGTCATTTACTATTTACAATGTACAATTTACTATTAACAATTTACCATTTACAAGGTACTATTTGCTATGCGCAAAGATATTGTACTTTGTAAATGGTAAATGGTACATAATTAGAGTTTGATTGTTGCTGTACCGCCAGCCTGCTTTGTTGGATAGTAGAAGGCGGCATAGCGAGTGCCCATGAAGAGACGGCGATAGTCGAAGATCATCTTATATTCGTTGCCGATGGTTTGCCATGTCTTGCCCTTGTCGATGCTGTAAGAGAAGGTAGCCATGTCACGACCTGGGTTGAAATCGCAGTTCATAACCATGCGGATATCCTTCACCTTAGAAGATGCGAGAGGAATACGAGCAATTTCCTTGCGCTTAACCTCTGTTATTTCTTTCTTCTGGTCAGAAAGTTGTACGTTTTCTTCTGTAAATACGAGGAAGAACTTGCTACCCTCTTTCTTAACTGTAAGAAGAGCTGCATCGCCATTAAGGGCTGAGAGACCAACGCAATCACCGTCCTTGATCTTTGAAGCATCAATAGTAATAGTATCAGAACAGGTAGGTCCCCAAGTACGCCAAGTGAGAGTGTTACGAGCAGAATAAAGACCACCCTTCACGTTGTTTGGCAGATCATTATTGAGAATGCTCTTTAGAGTGATTGTAGAGCCTTTAACTATCTTTGTTGGGGCAATTACCTCTCCCTGTGGATTCTTTGCGCTTATAGCCTCAGAAACGAAGTTGTGGTTCCATTGATAATCCTTTGTAACGGTAACACCATTAGCAAGCTGTTGGTTGACCGGTGTGAGCTGCTGGAAAGTTGTAGCATCCACATCATAGAGCTTCACAGAGTCAGGGATGAGCATATCGCCGTTGTTGCCGAGCATTGGCCAGCCGTCAATCCATGAGCAAGGCTCAAGGGTAAGGATACGACCTACGGCACCACGATCCTGGAACATCACACCATACCATTCTCCGCGCTTTCCGTCAACGATAGTACCCTGACCAGCAAATGGGAATCCACCGAATGGACTCTTGAAGATAACCTTGCTCTCGTAAGGACCTTCGATGTTCTTACTACGATAGCAAATCTCCTGACGACCAGTTCTTGGCCAAGAAATGCAGAGGAGGTAGTACATACCATCGTGCTTGATAACGCGGCTACCCTCATGCAAGCCCTGTGGTTTTCCCTGAAGTTCGAGAACCTTCTTTACGCCACCCTTCTTCTCTGCTGTGAGGTCTGGCTCAAGCTCAACGAGATGGATGTTTCCACTTCCTGAGAAGACATACACACGACCGTCATCATCGAAGAAGAGGGAAGAGTCATGATATGCTGGCAGACGACTGTGGAGCGTCCAGCCTTTGGCAGGGTCATCAGTCTTGAATACCATTGACTTGTGAGGATCATCATTAGCCACGAAGAGAGCCCAGAAAGTGCCTTTGTTATAACGGAGGGAGGTAGCCCATTGTCCACGGCCATACACAGTTCCTTCGCTGAGATCATAGCGAGGAGTGTCCTTAATGGCATCTGTGAGATAAGATACCGTTTCCCAGTTTACGAGATCCTTGCTTCGCATGATAGGACCGCCCGGGAAGAGGTGCATGGTTGTTGTTACGAGATAATAGTAATCCCCCACTCGAATGATATCAGGGTCTGGATAGTCAGACCAGATATAAGCATTCTTCACGCTACCTTGAGCGTGGCATTTGTCTGCTTCAGCAAAAGGAAGAAGACTGAAAAGAGCAAGTGCTATGGTAATGCACTTGAATGTTAGTTTTCGTTTCATGATTAAGTTTTTTAGAGGCC
Organism: uncultured Prevotellaceae bacterium; assembly: GCA_946411565.1. Taxonomy (GTDB): domain Bacteria; phylum Bacteroidota; class Bacteroidia; order Bacteroidales; family Bacteroidaceae; genus Prevotella. Next base: position 5,462 of record CAMKEM010000063.1, read on the forward strand.
CCTCACCCGTCCTTCGGACACCCTCTCCCCAAGGGGCGAGGGGGGAAGTTACCTTTTCTCGCTATGGGGATTCCTTTACGAGTTATTTACTAACTTTCTCCTCGCCCCTTGGGGAGAGGATGCCCGTAGGGCAGGTGAGGGGCTGTTTATTAATTTAATTTACTTCTTCAGATTCCACTTAGAGTTATCGCTGTTGAAATCGTACTTCTCAAGGATTGGAGTACTGTCACCGATAGAGTAGAGCACGTATTCCTTATTCACACCCTCCTTACCAGGAATCTTCTTAGGCATGATGCGGTAAGTGCCATCGGTAAGCTGCTCAATACGCCAGAGCTGTGACTCATCGCCTGTGAACTTAGGAACTGTCTCAACCTCCATATCGGCAGTTGCACAAAGTGCACGCTCAGTACCTTCGATAGTGATCTTGAAGTATGGATTAGAGAGATAACCACCAGCCTCTGGAACTGCTGTGATTGTCCAGTTCTGATGAGGACGTCCCATATAATCACCAATGCGGACACCGATGTTACCGTTCTTCTTCCATGCGTCAGCAATAGCATTCCAGCCGTCCTTTACCTGATCGAGAGTCTGGTTAGGAATAGATTTTGTTGGCTGACTTTGATCTACACGATGCCACATTGCACGCTCCTGTTCCATACGAACGAAGTCAACAGAGATCTCAAGGCTATATCCACGACGCTCAGAAATGATTGAGTAGTTACCATCCTCAAGTTTCTCACCAGCGTATGGCCAACCATTCTTCCAAAGCAGAGGACGGATAGCAAGAACGCTACGACCGCTGCGGTCAAGGTCTGCCTCCCAGTGGAATGATGCAATCTCAACACCCTCGTCGATAACGGTACGTCCGAAGTGACCTGCACCTACAGCACGCTTGCCACCTGCAACAACCATACGACCACCGCCATGGAACATATCACGTCCTACGTTGTCGATATATGGTCCTGTTGGCTCCTTACTACGACCACAGACAATGTTATATGTAGAGTTCACACCATCACAGCAAGTACCGTGAGTACCGAGCAGATAGTAGTAGCCATCCTTATAGATGAGGTCGGTAGCCTCACAGTCGATAGCGATATCCTTTGCCTTGTTGCCATCTACACGAGCACCAGTCTTTGGATCAAGCTCTACGATACGGATGTTACCGAAGTATGTTCCGTAAGAGAGCCACAGACGACCTGTAGTAGGATCAAGGAGAAGACCTGCATCGATAGCATCGTTATCCTCGTCACCATCAGAAGAAGCAACCTCGATAGGCTCTGTGAATTTGAAGCGAGGTGACTGTGGGTCTAGTGTCTCGTTCCACATAGTCAGTACACGACCATTATGACCACCACCAAGACCACCACCAGTAGCACTATATGCAATGAGGTAACGATCACCAATCTTCAAGGCATCAGGAGCAGCACCACCGCCTGGGCGAACCGGTCCGCTATGCCATGACCAACCATCGTCGGTCACAATACCGCCACCACCAGTACCGAAAGTGTACCACTTACCATCACACTCAGCAAGAGTAGATGGGTCATGAATCCAAGGCTGACCAATCTGAGCAAAAGCAGAGCCAAGCCAAGCCACGTTTAATGTTGCTGCTAATATATATTTCTTTAACATTGTTATTTTTATAATTTAAATTTAAGCCCTAATAGCCCCTCACCCGCCCTGCGGGCACCCTCTCCCCAAGGGGCGAGGGGGAAGTTAGTAATGATTTCTAAAGAGATTCCTCACAAACTATAAAATGTAACTTGAACCTCGCCCCTTGGGGAGAGGGTGCCCGTAGGGCAGGTGAGGGGCTGTTTTTTTTTTATTTTTTTTATGGCTGCACAATTCTCAGATTATACTTATCTGCATTGATAATGCGGAAGCAGAAGTCACTCATACCAGGACCATTGATAACGGCACCTGTGATTACGTTGCGACCTTTCTTGAGAGTTACAGGACGAGAAACTACGTCGTCACGAACCATACGGCGGTCACCTGAGAGAAGAGCACACTCCTGACCATTAACCCACCACTTTGATGCAGAGTTAGAACCGATAGCAAAACGTACATCCTTGATCTCCTCATCGCACTCGATGACTGTTGTTGCCCAGAAGATAACACCATACTTCTGCTGCTTTGTGCAGGTAGCCATACGATAAAGCTTCACATTGAAGAGCTGGCTGTCGTATGCGTGCCAAGCCTTATCCTTCTTATTATATGTGATAGCAGAAGGGAAGGTCTGGTTGAGGTATGTATCAACGAATACTGTATTTGTTCTGTTTGGCTTGTCGATTGGGTCACGAAGCATCCAACGGCGAACGAAACCTTCAGAGTCAGGTGTAGCTGTTGGAGTAGAAACTGGCTTGAGGTATGTCTCAAGCTGTGGAGTTGTCTCAATAACGCGATAGTGACCGCTGAGGTGCATGAATGCGAACAAGCGGAGAAGACCGTCATAGTAAGCATCGAAATAACCATCAGCATCTGGCTCGTGCTTAGCCTCCCAAAGACGCTTGATGAACTCCTCGCTCTTTGGATGTGAGCACATAATAGAAGCTGCTGCTGCAGTTGCTACAAAACCGATAGAGTGACGGAGCTTCTCAGGATAGTTTCCAGCCTTGAGAATCTTCTCTGGAGTAGTACCATCTACATTGTACTGGTCAAGGAACTTGTCAATACCCTGTGAGTAGAGGAAGTTCTGGATAGTATGACCATACTGCTGCTGCCAATCTCTGTCAGAGCATGACCAGCTATAGTCGAGAGCGATGTTCATAGGAACACGCCAAGAATCATAGCGGAAAGCATCACCGAGCACTTGACCGTTCTTGAGCAATGAACCATCGAAGTTGTTATAATCAGGATTCAGACCTGTCAATGGATGAACACTCTTGTGCAGATACTCACGGCTCTTCTTAGCGCAGTCACGCCAGTAAGAAGCACGACCATCTTCTGCATAGCGAGCCCATACCTCATAGAAAGCAGGGAGGTGATATGAAGGATCGGTGAAAGGCATACCTGGAACGAAACTGATAAGACCTGTCTTCTGATCCATCAAAGATACAGTACGCTTCATTGTGATAGGCTTATCAAGAGGCTTACCGTCTCTGCCACGATTCATAGTAAATTCTGTCTCGTGTGGCTGTATGCAGTCAAGGATGTACTGAGCCTCCTTGAGATAGTTGATATCGCCAGCACTTCCCCAACGGTTGTTAGCAAAGATGAGAGAGGTGATGTAATAAAGCTCACCGTCAGATGCAGGACCTTGAGCATTTGCTGTGCCGTCAGTCTTACAGCTCCAACGGAAATAGCCCTTCATAGGACCTTCTTCCATCTGCATATACTTCTTGCTCCAACGCCACAAACGGTCGAAGATATCCTTACGGTCGAACTGAACAGCAATCATCATTCCGTATGACATACCCTCTGTGCGCACGTCATTATTCTTGATGTCGCTGATGTAGCCCATATCCTTACCAGCCTCGAAGTAGCACTTGTTCTTGCCTACGAATACATCATTGAATACTTCCTTGAGTTTTGCCTCTACTTCAGCCTCACTATAGCCAGCCTCAACAAAGAGGTTGCGATATGAGCCTGTAGAAATACCTCCGGCTGTTGATGGAACCATTGGCTTGTGTGAGTTGAGAGAAATCCAATCCACCTCAACTGGTCTGTCGCCATTGTTCTTCAATACAAGTTCATAATAACCGTTTGGCTGCTTGTTTACCTTGAGCTCAAGCTTAGTTGTCTTGATATCTACAACCTGTGCCCTACCCCACATACCAGGCATATTAACCCAAGTGGTGTAATCGCCTTCTGGTACTTTCACATTGCCGTAAGATACCCAACCATCCTTTGGAAGTATGGTTCTCCAGCCACGGAAATAGTCTGTAGTGTCGTTATACTGAATTGTTGCACCACCACCGATATTGCTATAACGATCCATCTGCACCTGTGAACGTGCATCGGTGATACCTACGCCACGCAGAGTAGGCTTAACCTCCTGAATAGTACCATCAGCATTGAAATGCAGAGAATCGATACATACAGAGCGGTTCTTATCGAAGTTTGGAGAGTATGCGTTATTATGATAGAAAAGATACCACTGGCCCTGATAGTTTACGATACTATGGTGGTTAGTCCAGCAGCCATTTTCATGCTCTGCCATGATGAGACCTTTGTACTCATAAGGACCCATTGGATTCTTACTCATAGCATAACCAAGAACCTCGGTATTATTCCTTACATAAGGATATGTAAGGTAATAGTTTCCGTTGTACTCGAAAGCGAATGGACCTTCTGCCTGACGGCTTGGCAAACCTTTGAGACAGTTTACACCGTACATCTCAAACTCACGATCGCCAAACTTAACCTTCTCCTTTGGTGTATCGTCAGCAAGTTCCTTCATGTTTGGCTTGAGCTTTGCGCAACGACCTGCACCCCAGAAGATGTAGGCATTGCCATCAGAAGCCTGAAGTACGCATGGGTCAATACCGTTGATACCCTCAATGCTCTTCTCCTCTGGCTTGAAAGGACCATAAGGGTTGTCGGCAACAGCTACGCCAATACCAAAGCCACGGCCTCGGCCATTCTCACCCTCTACTGGCTTGTGAGTATTAGGGAAATAGAAATAGTACTTGCCATCCTTCTCTACACAATCTGGAGCCCACATAGAATATCCCTTGGGGTTGCCCCAAGGTACTTGCTCCTGAGTAAGAATGACACCGTGGTCTGTCCAATCAGAGAGATTGTCAGACGAGAAAACATGATAGTCAGCCATACAGAACCATTTTCTCTCTGGCTCTACCGGACTGATAATGTCGTGCGATGGGTAGAGATACAATCTCCCATTGAAAACACGTGCGGTAGGGTCAGCGGAATACAGATTGCGAATGACTGGATTCTGGGCTTGTGTGCCCAACACTCCCGCGAGAGGAAGTGATAGTAAAGACGCTAATAGAAGTCGCTTCATAGATTGGGATAGATATAATTGTTTAGTTAATTACTACAGCTTTATTTCCTGTTACGTTAAGTTCATACTCATAGACACCGAGATCATTGTAGGTCTTCACGAGATTTCCTACCTTTATAGGTGTCTTTGTGCGAAGAATCAATTTACCTGACTCCTTTGGCATAAGGGTGGCAGATTTCAGCTTACCATCCTTCCAAGTGATGCTTACTGTATAGCCACCACGTGCCTTAATGCCTGAGATACTACCACTCTTCCAAGCGTCTGGCAAAGCAGGCAAGAGGAAGATTTCTGGTGTTAGCTGTTGGGCGTTAGGTGATAACTGACTCTGCATCAGCATCTCTGCGATACCTGCCGTTACACCAAAGTTACCGTCAATCTGGAATGGTGGGTGTGCATCGAAGAGGTTAGGGAATGTGCGACCGTTAGGATATTCGCGCATCTTATTCTCATCTGGCAGAAGACGGAGCATATTTGATATGATAGTGAGGGCGTGATTGCCGTCAAGCATACGTGCCCAGAAGTTTGTCTTCCAGCCTAAGCTCCAACCCGTTGCCTGATCGCCACGCTGATTCAATGTCACACCAGCAGCCTTGAAGAGGTCAGGGGTGAGGAATGGAGAGATCTGGTTAGAAGGATACAGACCATAAAGATGTGAGATATGACGATGTTCATCCTTTGGATCGTCGATATCCTCGCGCCACTCCTGAAGCTGACCATACTGACCAACCTTCATTGTTGGAATCTTCTTAAGTGCTGCGTTGAAGGCAAGGAGAGAAGCGTTAAGCTCAGCCTTATCTGCAACTGCTGTGTCCTGAAGCATTATCTCTGTTGCTCTTATTGCCTGTGTGAGAGCGTCGCGAACAATCTGGTTATCCATTGTACAGCCAGCACATACAGGTGAGTTCTTGCCTCTTCCTCCATGCTCTGGAGATACTGAAGGCACTACGAGCAATTCACCATCACGCTCAACCATATAGTCGAGGTAGAAGTCAGCTGCACCTTTCAATATTGGATAATACTCACGAAGGAAATCCTTGTCGAGAGTGTAGAGATAGTGCTCCCAGATATGTGTAGCAAGCCAAGCACCACCATTAGGGAACATACCCCAGAAAGCGCCGTCGATAGGACCAGCCACACGCCATATATCGGTGTTGTGATGTGCCATCCAACCACGACAGCCATACATCTTACGGGCAGTCTCTGCACCTGTCACGCTAAGATCCTTTATCAAAGAGAACAAAGGTTCTGCTGATTCTGTAAGTCCACAGACCTCTGCAGGCCAGTAGTTCATCTCTGCGTTGATATTGATAGTATATTTACTATCCCAAGGAGCCATCATCTTGTCATTCCACACGCCCTGAAGGTTAGCTGCCTGACCACCTGGCTGTGAAGATGAGATAAGGAGGTAACGGCCGAAGTTGAAAAGAAGTGCCACCATACCCATATCGTCACTACCATAGAACTTATCCAGTCGCTGATCGGTAGGAAGTAGGGTGTTAGGTGATGGCTTTTGTGTGTTGGCTGAAATATCAAGAGCCACACGCTTGTATTGTGCCTGATACTTAGCTACATGACGCTTCAAGAGAACGTCTGCAGTCTTTCCTTCAACAGCTTTGAGAGTTGCTTCGTTCTTTGCAGAAGCATTACCACTTACATCGTGATAGTTCACGAAGTTAGTAGCGGCTGAGATTACGATAGTTGCAGTTGTGGCATTCTGTACATTCACCTTGCCATCAGCAGAAGATACATTACCGTCAGCAATAACCTTTGCCACAAGTTCAGCATTCAAGGCAGATTTAACACCCTCTTGCTCAACTCCTTCGATAGTCGCTGTGAGCATTCCAACTCCCTTCCCCTTGGGAAGGGCTGGGGTTAGGCTGTTGCTTTTCAACTTACACTCATGATTAAGTGTGAAACTCAGTTTGCCTTTTCCTGAAGCTTTTATGCGCATAACCACCACGCCATCCTCAAGAGAGGCGAAAGTTTCGCGCACATATTTTACGCCATTTGCCGTATATGATACCGATGAAACCGCGTTATTTAGATTCAGTTCCCTACGATAGTTCTTTGCATCTTTATGTCCGAAATCGAGTTTCAGAGAGCCGAGAGTGAGGAAACGCATTCCATGAGGCCCCTTTACGAACTCACGATTTATCAGGTTCTCTGCATCCTTCTCCTTACCCTGGAAGATAAGACTACGTACCTCGTTGAGGTAATAGATAGAAGATGCGCTATTATTATTGTGAGGGCCTCCACTCCAGAAAGTTTCCTCGTTGAGTTGAATCTCTTCAACATCAGTCTTGCCGAATACCATAGCACCGAGCTTGCTATTGCCCAAAGGCATAGCCTCAAGCCACACGGTTGCAGGTTTATCATACCATAGAATAGAGTTAGTATTATCTGCGCAGCACGTCATATCCTTTCCAAAAGGAAGCACAGCACATAAAAACGTCAATAAGAGAAATCGCTTAAGCATTTTTGGTTTTTGATTTTTGTTTTAGTTGAAGACTATAAAAAAGTGGCACAAATATACTAAAAACTCCACTAAATTCCAAATCCCCTCGGAAAATATGAGATAAATTAACATACTGCCGCCCTTCATATATAGAAACAACACACTTATAGACGAAAAACCTGATTATAGGTTTAATTTAACCCCTGTTATTTTAACGAGAGTTCGAAGAAATTCATAATAAATGCATCTCCGATGCTTAACTGACAAAAATTACCAATCTTACCTATCTTCTACCAATAAAAAGACATAAAATTGAAAATTATTGGACTAAGATTGGTAAGATTGGCAATTATTGTCAGTAAAAAACAGCTTGCTGTTTGCCATATAGACAATTCACTGAACTGATGTTATTGTGGCGAAGCTACCTGCTCTTGCTTTTCTGTCGGTTTAGTAAGCTTATACCACACCCATACGATATACGCTATCACAAATGGAATGGCGAGACTCACATAGCTCATGGTGCGGAGCGTAAACTCTGACGAAGAACTATTGTAGATTGTGAGAGATGAAGCTATATCGGAAGAAGAAGGATAATAAGCGGTGTTGAAATAGCCTGCCAACCAGAACAGTACAAGAACCACCAACACAGTACCGATGCCCCCAAACCAAATGCCGTATCTTGTCTTTCTATACAAAGCAAGACGAATGGAATAGAGCACACAGGCTGTGCCTATGAGAAACAGGAGAATACAAGTGAAACTTCCAAAGAGGTTATGGAAATACTTATACTCTACCACAAGAAACTCATGCTCGCCTATAACCTCATAACCGCTGGAGGTTAGAAGCACAACCATCACGATAAGGAAGAGCGCCAAGAAGATAACAGCATTAAAACGAAGTTGTTTCCTGTTCCATCGGAATATCTGCTCATCGTCTATCTGGTTGATAAACCATAAGTTAGCAAGTACACGGACGAGGAAGAGTACCATAAGTCCAAATGCCACGACACGCCAATCGGCAAGTGCCTCAAGTCCATGAAGAGGTCCCCATTGCGAAATTACGGGCGATGACATATCCGTGAGATTGGTCTTGGTTATGGAAAAATCACTTCCGAAGAAGAATGTACCAACGGCTCCTCCGAGAAGTAAAGGAGCGAGGATGCCGTTAAGGAATAGGAATACATCGTATGTTTTACGCCCAAGGACATTACCCTCTGCCTTACGATACTTATAGCTCACAGCCTGCACAACAAAAGTGAAAAGGATAAGCATCCACAGCCAGTAGGCTCCACCGAAACTGGTGGAATAGAAGAGTGGGAAGGATGCAAAGAATGCACCTCCGAACACTACAAGCGTGGTGAAAGTAAGCTCCCACCTATGCGCAATAGTATCTACCATCTTCTCACGCTGTTCGTCAGGCATTTCCTGCAATAGCATAGACTGACCACCCTGAACAAAGAGCATGAAGACGAGGAATGCTCCTAATATGCTGATAAGGAGCCACCAGTATTCTTGAAAGAATGTGTAGTCCATAAATTTATCATTTAAATGAAAAATGAACAATGAAAAGTGAAAAATACAAGTTACTATTTTAGTGAATAGTGAATAACGAATAGATAATAATACTTAGTGAAAAATACAGGCTAACGCCCTTGTGGGAAGACCTCGTTCTGGTGGCTACCAGTATTAGGTATTATTCACTATTAACTTTTCACTATTCACTTCTTTGTGTGATCTGTATTTTATAATTTTTCATTTTTCATTTTAAAATTTTTTATCTGCCTTACCATTATACTCACCTCCGCACATAGCAGGATGGTGAAGAGTACAGCAAAGATGCAAAAAGTGGTGATAACCTGTGAAGCGGACAGACTTGATATTGCAGCCTGAACAGGTAGAATATCTTGAATAGTCCACGGCTGACGTCCCATTTCCGCAACTATCCAACCACATTGATGACAAATATATACCAATGGCAAGGCTATAAATGCGATAATTGGGAAGATAGCAATATTATTCCAACGGAAATAAAGCCACTCCTCACGCTTGTATGCCATAAACATAGTTGCAATTAGATAGACAAGCAGAAAACCGCCTATCATAACCATCAAGTGGAAAGTGTAGAAAATGACAGGCACATTAGGTATCGCCTCTTTCACGTCCTTGAAATAGCCATAACCGAAGAAAGGATAGTCTGCCTTAAGCTCTTTCTCTGCCTGTACCATAGCAGGCTCATCACTATTTGCCTTTGCCTCGTTGAAGCGTGCAAGTGCTGCGTGAGCCGCCTTTCCACGCTTGATACGTTCTGCGTATGATACAGTATTGACAGACTTACCATCTATCATATCTTTTCCGTCAATAATATCCTTAATGCCTGGTATAAAGGCATTTGGATCGTGACGACCGAGAATAGAGAGCCCTTTAGGAATACTGATATCGAAGAGCATCGGGGCTTCGTTATTATCATATTGCTTGGCAGAATTGATGATGCCAAAAGCGATGAGTGGAGTGCCCTGTTGCCCTTCGTATAGTCCTTCCATAGCAGCAAGTTTCATAGGTTGGGTACGTGTCACCTCCACAGCACTTCCATCGCCTGTTAGCATAGCCATAACGATACCTACAAGACCTACAGCACCGCCAACTTTGATAGATTTTATGGCAAAGTCAATATCACGATTCTTTAGAAGATACCAAGCACTAACGGCAACAACAAACACACCTCCAAGGCACCATGATGCCAAAACCGTATGGAAGAACTTATTTACGGCGACGGGCGAGAGTGCCACATCGCTAAAGCTCACCATCACATTACGCATCTGGTCGGCGTCAAACTCCATTCCTACAGGGTATTGCATCCAACTATTGGCTACAAGAATCCACCATGCCGATACCGTTGCGCCAAAGGCTGTGAGCCATGTAGCCGCGAGATGTTGCCCCGGCGAGAACTTCTTCCAACCAAAGAACATCACAGCAAAGAACGTAGATTCCATAAAGAAGGCGAAGATACCCTCCACGGCAAGAGGTGCTCCGAAAATATCACCCACAAACCATGAATAGTTTGACCAGTTAGTGCCAAACTCAAACTCAAGGATGATGCCCGTAGCCACTCCGATGGCAAAGTTGACTCCAAATAGCGTCATCCAAAACTTACATATTCTCAGCCATTCCTCACTCTTCGTGCGATAATATACCGTTTCAAGGATAGCAACGACGATACCAAGCCCGAGAGTGAGTGGAACGAATAGCCAATGATAAAAGGCGGTAAGAGCAAACTGCGCCCTCGACCACTCCACGACGTTGATTAGGTTCATAGAGATTATTAAGTGAAAAATGAAAAGTGAAAAATACAAGTTCGTATTTTAATGAAAAATGAACAATGAACAATGAAAAATACAGATTACACCTTTCAGGTAAAGGCTATACGTGCAAACACTAACCTGTATTTTATAATTTTTCATTCTTTCATTTTATAATTTACAAATCTGTATTTTTCATTTTATTATTTTTCATTTTTCATTAAACTTACTCTCACCTTCTCCGCCTTTTCCTCGTCAGTACCTGTGAGTGTAGGTTGGAAGAAAAAGACGCGAAGGATGGCGAAAATGATAAATAACTTGATGAAAATTATAGCCCATAAAATGCGACCGACGGTCATACTACGAAATCCTTCATAGTAAAACCGCCAGATACGCCATAATATGTTACGGGCTTTCATGAGTAATAAGTAACAACCAGTAGCCCCTCACCAATAGCCCCTCACCTGCCCTTCGGGCATCCTCTCCCCAAGGGGCGAGGGGGAAGTTAGTAATAATCCCTTAAAGGGAGGCCCTCATAAGGATAAAATGTAACTCGAACCTCGCCCCTTGGGGAGAGGATGCCCGAAGGGCAGGTGAGGGGCTACTGGTGAGGGACTGTGGCTGTTAGTGTGAAATCTTACGCCTCCGAAAATTCATCTTTGCCCACTCCGCAGACAGGACAAACAAAATCTTCAGGAAGATCCTCAAAAGCTGTACCAGGCTCTATGCCATTCTCAGGATCACCTACTTCTGGATCATACTCCCAACCACATGTGTCGCATACATACTTTTTCATAATGATTTTGTTTTTAATTATTAGTTATTAAATAAAAGAAATTTGACGTTGATTATTAGCATGAAAACAAAATTGCGTGTCAGACCAAAAGGTCTGGCGCACGGTCTTTGATTTGCTGAGTGCAACGTGCGTAGCATCCTCGCACGAAAGCAAAAGTGCGTGTCAGACCAAAAGGCTGGCGCACGGTCTTTGATTTGCTGAGTGCAAATATATGGATTAATATTCATATTACCAAATATTTTCGCAATTTTTTTCATTTTCCCGATTATTTCTCTTCTCCTGATGCAAAATAGGCTACGAAGATCCTCCCTTGCAAGTCCGAAGCAAATCCGTTGCAAATCCCATGTAAGTCCCATTTTTCGCCTATTCCATGAAAGGGAGCTGGAACGGTTTAGAAGCGAATTAGAAGCGAAGGATAAGCGAACCTGAAGTAAAGAGTGAAAAATCTCAGAAAAATCATATAAATCCGTTTGCCTTTTATTTGCTTTGGAGCTTACGCTCTTTGGGGCTTTCAAGAAAATTATTCACGATGACCAGAAAATTATATTTTGGAACGCAAAGGCGCAGAGACGCGGAGATTTATTTTGAACACGGAAAACACAAACGGCACGAATAATTAATGATATGGCAGCAAGCTGCTTTTGACTGACAATAATTTCCAATCTGTGCAATCTTAAACCAATAAAAATAAAATTTATGGCAAAATCTTGGTAAGTTACTATGTTTGCATTCGCTAACGGAGAGTACGATATGGTAGGCGGA
>CAMKEM010000064.1 GCA_946411565.1 uncultured Prevotellaceae bacterium
CATGACAAAGAAAAACGCTTCTTTTTTTGTGCCTCTATGAATTATTTAGGTTAGAGGTTAGTGATTAGCGATTAGTGGTGAAGGAGCAAAAGTCGATGATATAAAACATAAGTCCTACAAACCACCAACACCTATTACCCAACACCCATCACCAAAATTTCGGGTGCGAAATTACTACTTTTTACAGATACCAATATGTATTTTTTCGTCAAAGTTCTGTATATTTTCGTCAAAACAACAAAAAATCCTCCCTATCATGCGATTAGCATAAAGGGGAGGATTCAATGCGGATAAAAGCCCCTGCACGGGCTTTTTCACTTATTCTGCAGCCAACTCTTTTGCCTTTTCAAGGGCAAGGTCGATGTGCGAACAGATGTGGTCTTCTCCGATGATATCGTAGAAATGTGCCTTCTCAAGTACAGCGTGTACCTTTGGATTTACTCCTGAAAGCACGATGTCAACATTCTGCTTCTTTGAAGTGATACAGATATTGGTGAGGTTGTGAATACCTGTTGAGTCGATGAAAGGAACACGACGCATACGGATGATACGTACCTTTGGAAGGTCGCGCAAAGATGACATAAGCTCCTCTGCCTTGTTACCTGCTCCGAAGAAGTATGGACCGTTGATCTCATAAACCTCAACACCATCAGGCACGATGAGGTGCTCATCCTGATTTGACTGAAGGTCTGACTCCTCCTCTACATCAATATCGCTCACAAGCTTCACGTCTGAGGTCTCTGCCATACGACGCATGAAAAGCAGACAAGCAATAACGATACCTATCTCGATAGCAATTGTAAGGTCGAAAATGATAGTAAGGAAGAAAGTAACGAGCAATACGGTTACATCTGACTTTGGATTGCGGAGAATACCAAGGAATGAAGGAATACCGCACATGTTATAGCTCACTACAACCAGCACACCTGCCAGACATGACATTGGGATATACTGTGCCAATGGCATGAGGAATAGGAAGATAAGCAACAACACAATAGCGTGGATGATACCAGCAACAGGAGTCTTACCGCCATTGTTGATGTTGGTCATTGTGCGGGCAATAGCACCAGTTGCAGGAATACCACCTACAAGTGGAGTTACGAGGTTTGCAATACCCTGACCAATAAGCTCATTGTTTGAGTTATGACGGTCGCTGATAACACCATCGGCAACGGTAGCAGAGAGGAGTGACTCGATAGCACCGAGGATAGCAATGGTGAGAGCAGGAGAAATAAGTCCCTTGAGAACTGACAAAGAGAGGTCGGGAACCTCAATACCTGGAAGCTCAGCAGAGATAGTGAAACGGTCACCGATAGTCTCGATGCTATCAACACCAGCATACTGCTTCAGCACAACAACAAGAACTGTTGTAAGGATGATAGCAACGAGTGATCCCGGTATCTTTCTACTAACCTTAGGTGTGAAAACGATGATAAGGATACTGAGCAATCCAATAGCGAATGACCAGATATCCATTGTAGAGAAATTCTGAATATAGCACCACCATTTCTCGATGAAATCGCTTGGAACCTTATCTATCTGCAAACCGAAGAGATCTTTTATCTGCGTTGTAAAGATGGTTATGGCAATACCTGATGTGAAGCCTACCACAATAGGGTAAGGAATGAATTTGATAATGCTTCCGAGACGCATCACACCCAAGAGGATGAGGAACACACCTGCCATGAACGTGGCAATGGTAAGTCCCGACATACCATATTGCTCAATGATTCCGTAGATGATGACGATGAAAGCACCAGTAGGGCCACCAATCTGCACCTTGGAACCACCGAAGACACTAATTAGAAGACCTGCAACAATAGCGGTGATAATACCTTTCTCTGGCGATACACCTGAAGCAATACCAAAGGCGATAGCAAGTGGAAGTGCAACAATACCCACAATGATACCCGCCATAAGGTCTGCCATAAACGTCTTCTTCTCGTAATTACGAAGACAACTAACTAACTTTGGTTTGTACATAGAAGTAGTACTAATTTTCCTTTATTATCCTGAATGTTATAATTTTTGAGGGTGCAAAATTAGTAAAAAAACACGAATTGAGCAACTTTTTGAGCTTTTATCATCATTTTGCTCATATTTTTTTGATGCAAGTTAAACTCAAGTTAACTACTAACAAGTTATAAGACCACTCCTTAAAGCATAGGTCCGTTATACCTCCGTTTCAGGTTCGCTTCAAGTCCGTTCCTTAGAATAGGCGAAAAATGGGATTTGCAAGGGATTTGGAAAGGAATTGCATAGGAATCATGATAGAGGCATAGAAATCCTAAATTTTATGGAAAATCACAAAAAGATAAACCTAAAAAGAAAATAAGTCATATTAACCGGAGGTTATTCGGGGAAATTTTATAACTTTGTAGCCAATAAGAGTCAATCATTTCCTAACTAACTTTGTGCAGAAATAGAACTAATTAAACAATAACATGGAATACGGCATTGTATATTTACTGACAAACCCTGTGATGCCTGGTCTTGTAAAGATTGGCATGACCACACAGGAGGATATTGACAAACGCATGAAAGAACTCTACACTACTGGAGTTCCCGTTCCGTTTGAATGTAAGTTTGCGTGCAAAGTCAAGAAAAGTGACTGTCTCAAAATAGAGAAAGCCCTACATAAAGCCTTTGACCCACAACGAATCAATCAAAACCGCGAGTTCTTCCGAATTAATGTTGAACAGGCACAAGCTATTCTCGAATTATTCCATCATGAAGATGTAACGGAAGATGTAAGTGAGGAGATACAAAACGACCTCACTGAAGAGGACAAGGCAGCTACCTCAAAGGCACAAGCAAAGCGTCCACCACTCAACTTCTACGAAATGGGATTGCAGAAAGGTGACATCTTGTTTTGGAAGGATGACCCATCAATATCTGTAACTGTTATGTCTGAGCGTAAAGTGTGCTATGAAGGAGAAGAAACTTCAATAAGTGCATTGTCAGCCAAACTGAAAGGCTATAAAGTAAAGCATATCCAACCGACACCTCATTGGTTATTTCAAGATCGATTGTTGAGTGACATCTATGATGAAACGTATCCATTTGAAGAATAACAAATTAACGGGTATTCGACAAATTAAAGACATCGAGGGCTGAAAGCCCGACATCTAAAAGGGCAGTCCATAAGGGCTGTTATTATGCATATATGTGATTTATTGAGCGCTGTAAGTGCGACACCAGAAAACTAAGACTCTAGGTGTCGGTCCTTCAGACCTCATTCCCACAAAACAACCATGTATAACAGCCCTAACGGACTGCCCTTTTAGGTGTCGCTCCTTCAGAGCTCATTAAATCACATGGTTTTCAACAATATACGTGCAGAGGTGTTCGTAGAACTCACGCAAAAATAGGGGAAACAGATTTATCTGATTTTTCTGATAGCTGGCGCAGTAATAATTTCACGATTCTTTTCAGATAAATCGGATAAATCCGTTTCCCTTTAAATTATATTACGGTGACAAATTATTGTAACCGTTTCATTACTTTACTCTATTTCTCCTTTTTATAAATCAACGGCAGAGCATAGTAGAGATATTCGTTGATGTGTCCGTAGAAATGCTCACCATCCTTCTTCCGTCGATTACAACTACTTTTCCTCACCAACGACAAGTATTCTCCGACTTATTCCGAAGCCACTCCAATATCCTTTTCCTCCATTTATGTTGGTACGGATATTTTTCGTATATGGCATTACGAAATTACCCGACAATGAGGAAACATTTTGAAAATCATTCCAGAACTGAAATGACTGTCTGTCAACGGTTGAGAGTTGGACGCATACGGTATCTCCAACATTGAACACATCAAAACTATTGTCATACCTTTCCGATAGATTGTTATTCTTATACACAGGATAACGCACATTGTCCAAAAGGTTGTCATCATCGAATACTCCAATGCCACACAAATTCAACTGCGGAGAGAACTTGCCTGTGCGATAGAACAAACAATAATGGTTTTCCGCTATTGGATCACGGAAATTCACGTACAGTTTCCTCACGTTGTCATTCCCCTCTACCATGCCCTGACTTATGGAATCTATCTCCACGACTTCAGGTATCGTTGTAGTGGAGGTAGCATAGAAAGTATCCACACTTGCCGTCAGCATATATCTTCTGCCTGCCATGCCCATCATATCGGTAGTGGTATATATATACGGAGGCATATACCTCTTATCATACTTGCCAGTAAGCACAACTTCCTTATCGCCATCGCTGATAGTAACCTTTGCATATCGCATGAGATGCTCCTGAAGGGCTTCATTGTCGATTTTGGAAGTGCTTACCGCCACATTAGTAGTAAGTATCACCACAGGATGCTCATTGTCTGCTATCCAGCCCTCAACAACAAGCGTTGGAATATCACTTGACATGATATCCATTTTCTCACATGATACAAAAAGCATGAAAGCGATGCAATATATAAAATATCTCCTTACCATTAGAAACGAATACTATAGCTTATTGAAGGTAAGACACGGAACACGAACCGCATACATTTATACTGGTACATGTTCTTCTTTATACTCATGTAATAGAACAAATCGTTGGCATGTCCCGTAAGGTTGTATACAGATAGATTCAGAATGCCTTGCAATCGCCTATTTATTGGCATTTTATAGTTTACCGAGGCATCCATCCTATAGTATGGACTAAGCCTTTTGCCGTTATGGCTGTCAAACTGCGGAATGAGCGTGTTCTGCAATATCATATAGCTCTTCGGGGCAGTAAAAGCCGTTCCAGAAGCATACACTCCCGTCATGCCCACATCCCACTTTCTACCTATGCGCCAAGTAGCCACCACATTCAGTTCATGATCCCTGTTATGTGAAGAAGGAAAGGTACCCGCCAGATATTCCGTATCAAATGTCCTAAAGCCCTTGCTCCATGCATATCCTATCCATCCCCTTAGCCTACCCACATTCTTGCTCAGCGTTACGTTCACACCGTAATTCCTACCACGCCCAACTGAGTAGAGAATCGCATTGTCACTTTCAGAAGACAGGAACGAGTAGATAGTGCCATTATATTCCAGTTGTTGTCCCAGCCACTTGGAATATCCCTCTATAGCCAACGAGTATCTGTTGTCTAGTATGCGCAGTCGCAATTGTAATGAGATAGCATCTGAAGACTGAGGCTCTATCCCACTTACTCCGCATGTAGTCCAGTATTCCAATGGGGTATTGAGGGAAGAGATACCCGTTTGATGCAAGAACTGATTACGATGCGAATAGCATAGCAAGGCATCATACCAGTCATTTGGATCATATATGATGCTCAACGAAGGAGAGGAACGATAGTAGCCCTTCCCATTACTGAAATATGCCGATTCCCTGAAGCCTGTAATAAACGATATATCCCGAGATATACCTAACGTATAGTCAGCATACACAGAAATCTCCTTTGTATTTAACACATTCTTGTTGCCAGAATTAGCCCCAGAGTTCCATATCACCTCCGATCTTTGAGGCTCAATCCATAGCAAAGAACCGTTGCCCCCAAAGGATAGCGAGGACATGCGAGCATTAAACTTATAACCCAGTTCGGAGATAGACGAAGGCAGCAGCATCTGTAATGACGAATAAACCACATTGTCACGATTATGATATCTACTAAAGAAAATGCTGTTGTCCATTATCATCTTCTTTCCATAATTCTCCCAATGCACTGCCATCATCTGGCTACCCCACTCCATATTCATGCGCATAGAACTATTGTCAAGCAACAACTTCATATCATCGCCTCCCATATAGGTATCAATGACGAGCGTATTCCTCTCATCCAAATGCGAGGTTATGTTGATATTGGTATCATAGAACGAATAGTGCGTTTCCTGTTCATTGTTTCTAAGAAACGAGGAATAAAATAAGTTAAGGTAGGAATATCTACCAGATAACGTCATGCAAGTTTTTTTCCCCACAGGCAAGCGTATAGTGCCTTGAGAAGAAATAAGTCCGATATCTAGACATCCACTCACAGAATCCTTTACTTCCTTGTCGGTCTGCATATCAATAACCGCTCCAAGACAATTAGGAAAGCCCCCACTTGCCAGCGACTTCTGTAGATACATACTCTTGTAATGAGAGGCATTCATCACGGAGAATAACCCCATCATGTGCTCCACACCATAGACGGGCGAATTGTTTATACTCACATAGTTATGTCCTGTTTCGCATCCCCACGCCCTTATTCCTGCATCGTATTCACCATTCGTACTTATTCCCGGCAACATCTGAGAGTAATGAATAGGATCTGCATTTCCCAGTATCTTAGGCATCTCATTCATTGTGCTCATAGAGATGTGAATAGCACCTGATTTGTTATATCTCAAATCTCCTATGGCGTTACTATTAACAACAACAGAGTCGAGTGATACCTCCTTCAAAGTATCACTCGACTCTGTATGTGCATTTGCTTCTGATAAAACAAATAAATATATGATGAGATATAAACCCCTCATGCCATTGATCATAGCCTCACGTCTCCACAAAGAGGGAGAGCAGAGGTGATAGCCATATTAATTGCCATTTATTTGGTTCGTAAACGAGCCAAATAAATTACAAAATAGCAAGTTATCTTTACTTATCCAATTTCTTGAATCTATTGATAAGGTCATTGAATGAATCTATTGTACCACTGAAGGCTGCCTCTGTGAAATATTTATCAAAGGTATATGATGTTCCATCAGCAAAATTCAAGGCAGGAACAACTCTATATGACTTGCCCTTGTGTTGCCAATAATTCTGCCAGTATTCATCATACTCCTCTGTTGTGAAATTGATGGTTGCCTGCTCTGCGTTTCCACCATTATTCGCAATATAAGCCTTATTCAAAGCCTTGCTTGCCTCAACAGCATGTACCTTCATCTTCTCCAGATCCCAGGCATCACAGTTACCATCTTCATCATAGTTAGATTCGCCGTTAAGTGCGTTGCTGAGATCAAGGGCATTATCACTTGCAAGATTCATCTGAACCCTTCCAAGAACATCAATCTCACACTTGGCATCCTTTACGTCTGACAAATTCTTACCATCAACAATAACCCTAGCACTGAGTTTCTGTGAATAAAGTAATGTAGAATTCTTCTTAAGGGTAACATTAAATGTACTTACTGCATTAGGTGCAGAATTGAAAGCGACTTCAAAATTATAACCTACAACATTAACTGTTGCAGTAGCATTAAGTGAACTTGTAATATCATACTGGCCATCCTTAATACCCATGCTTGCAACATTAAGCTTGATATTAATCTGCTCCTTACCCTGACGTGTTACAATTACATTCACATTTTCAGGAATCTCAATATAGTTATTATACCTTTGTTCTGAATATTTGTATTTATCTACATAAGAACCAGACGAAGAGTTAGAAGCGTGGATTTTGCCCTTGATGTTTCCACTTTTCTTAACAGTCATAACCCACTCTACATTGTCCTTGTCTGTAAAAGATAAGATAAGATCATTGCTTTCACCATCTTTCTTCCACTTTCCATTATAAGAAGCAGAGAACTTGCCATTAAAATTAGAAGCTACAAGAAGTCTGTCATAATATGAAATCTTGAGATACATATCATAATTATATGAGCTAGCATGTGCTTCTTCTATACCTGTAAGTGTATTGGATAAAAAACCTTCTGCCCATTTGTCAAACACTTTGTCATCGTCACTTACAGTTTCCAACTGCTTTGATACATTTACCAAATCCTGGAAATCATTAGCGTCGAAATAGCTTAGGAACAGACGAGCAGTTTCATCCAGAAATTTCTTTTCTTCCTCTGGAGTAAGCTTTTCATTCCCCTTTCCGCCATTGTTAACAATGCCTGTACCATTGTCATCATTACGACCATTATCAATTGGATCGTCGTCATCATCACCGCCACATGCAGTAAATGAAACACTCATCAATGCAGCAAAGAGAAGCATTGAAAAAAACTTTACATTTAAATTTTTCATCATTATTTTCTGAAATTTTTAATTAGCACATCTTCCGAAACAAGAAATCAATAATGTAGTTCAACCAATAAGACTGACGCACAATTCCGATTTGTGAGCATAACGCGCGAAGTATCCTCGCACAATGGCACTAAGTAGCTTGAAGAGCTTTGCGAACAAATATGATTTGTCACTCTCAGAGCGATGCCAATTTATAATTTGCGGGCGCAAAGTTAGTAAAAAAAAACAGATTGAACAACTTTTTGAACAGAAAACTCTATGTATATCTCTTTTTTTAAAGGAAAAATAATAAAACAATGTAAATTCGATGAAATTAAAAATGAACACAACTTTGATAACGCTTTCAAACTCACGAAAAAAGCCGCCTAAAATTTCTTTTAAGCGGCTTTTTATATAATATCTACATTACTCTTTAATCCTTAATCTCTATTTCTCCTTCTTATATATCAACGGCAGAGCATAGTAGAGATATTCGTTGATGTGTCCGTAGAAATGCTCACCATCCTTCTTCATAGAGAAGCGGAGATTGGCATCTGGGGTGGCATAGCGGAAGAGAGGAGCATAATTGTGGAGAGCCTCAATAGTTGCCTTCTCAGGATTTCCAGCGATATCCTTTGTGCCTGTATAGCCATAAACCTCGAAATCGTGAGCGAATGGTGACTTCTCAAGCATTGAGTTCATCCATTCAGCAGCAAACTTGGCATCCTGCTTCTCACCCTTTTCGTTATAAGCCCAGATATCACCACTAAGTGGAAGGAAATGCTTAACGGCATTAACGCCATAAGCAAGCTGATACCATGTAGAGAGAGCTCCCATTGAGAAACCACCGTATGCACGATGATCGCGTGACTTGGTGACAGCGATGCTGTCTGTACCCTCAAGGTATGTGTTATACTTCTTCTCAACTGTTGGGATAAGGTCGTTCTGAAGCTCGGTGTGGAAGTCACGAGTAAGAGCAATGGCATCGCCCATATTGTTAGCTCCTATATTCTCATCGTCATCATAGAACGTAGGACAAACAACGATGATAGGGCGCATCTTACCCTCTGCAATAAGGTTGTCGAGGATATTGCGGAGAGGCAACCAATCCTTTGGAGGAGTGAGGAAAGATGTGGTATTGTCACCACCGCCATGCATGAGATAAAGCACATCATACTTGGTCTTCTTATCCTTTGCTTTATATCCATAAGGAGTATATACACGAGCGTGCTTCTGGAATGTACGACCATTCTTATGAGCCATATACTTGAACTCCTCTATCTTACCCTGTTTTACAGCAGGCTTACGAACCTCATCAGGAATAGGCATGATAGGCTGAATTGTACTCTCGAAATTGAACTTGTCGCGCACCTTCCAAACTTTTAGCATAATGCCACCTTCCATAAAGCCAGAAGGACGACAAACAAAGATTGCATCATTAAGCCAAGCATACTTACTGCCGAGAGGTGCCTCGAATTTTGGAGAGCAATAGAAATAGTTGCCTGCAATGATACCCTTGTTGCGGATGTGGATGTTCACACCATCATCTGTACGGATGCAATAGATAGCCTCGATGTCGGTGTGGTTCTTTCCCTGCATCTGATAGTCAGCACCTCCGGGAAGCACCTCACCCTTAATCTTAGGACCTTCGAATGTACCACCTGTGATAGGGATGATGAAACGATTACCGTTAGCGGTCTCGCCAACACCATACGCCTGTCCAAGCTTCACCTTGAGTTCAAGTGCAAATTCAAGTTCTGGTTCTGGAGTCTGTGCCGATGAAGAAAATGCAACGGCAAGCAGAGCAACAAATGTAGAAAATAGTTTTTTTAGCATATAAATATAAATTATAAAATTAACAATGAAAAATGAAAAATACAGATTACACTTATTCGAGCATTAATGTTAGCCCTATATGGTAACTTGTATTTTTCACTTTTCATTTTTCACTTTTTTTTTTATCAGAGAGTATCTCTTTCACCAATCTATCAGCCTTACCCCACTTATCCATCATATAGATAACATAGCGCATATCAACGCCGATGCAACGGGCAAGTTTTGTGTCGAAGAAGATATCACCAGAGAGAGAGTCCCAGTTACCGTCAAAGGCAAGTCCGATAAGCTCACCCTTGCCATTGAACATAGGACTACCAGAGTTACCGCCTGTGATATCATTATTGGTGAGGAAACACAACTGGAGCTTACCACTCTGCTTGTCAGCATATCTGCCGAAATCCTTGGCAGAAAGGAGTTCCTGCATAACAGGCTCTGCGAAATACTCAAAGTTATACTTGCCCTCTGGAGCCGTCTTCTCATCGCCAAGCTTCATCTTAGCCACCATACTCTCAGCTGTGGTGTAGTAACCTGAATCATAGTCGCCAATGCTATAACCGCCAATCTGACCGTATGACAGACGCATAGTGAAGTTTGCATCTGAATAGTGAGGCATATCCTCTTCCATACGCACCTTAGCAGCACAGAGATAACGCTCCTGAAGCTCTATCTTTTCTGTGATAGAAGTATATTGCTCACGAATATTACTGATAAGCTGTATGAGGTCATAGCCCATCTGCATACCAAGATCCTTCTGCACGCTCTTCTTGTTGAAGAAAATCTTCGTGTCGTTCTTCATAATGAGCGACTTTGCGAAGATATGGTCAACGTATGCCTGATAATCACCCTTGAACTTAGTATCAATAGTGTTATAGAAATTAGGAATCCACTGCTCATCAACCCATGTGCGATAGTTCTGAAGCAGAGCCACGAGAATCTCCTTCTCAGTAGCCTCATCCCATGTCTCGGTATTGTCAGCAAACTCGATATAGCGCTTCTTTGGGTTCTCCTTTGGTCCCTGCACCTGCAAGCGATTGATGCTCAAAGCCCTTGAAGTAACCTCAGAGCCACGACGGAAAGCCTCCATGAAGTATGTGAGAGGCTTGGCAATGGCAGCACGCTTGGTGTAGAGGTCGATGAGTGCGAGGAAATCGAGCTTTCCTTTCAGGTAGCCAGTTGAATCCTGATAAGCCTGAATCTTCTCTTCCATAGCCTCCTTCATACGAACAATTCCGATACTGTCAATACACTTGTTCATACCAATGGCATTCTTCCAGTAGTTAGATGACTGAGCATACTTTGAATCGTATTTGATACGCACAGCCTCATCGGCACGCATATGACGGAGCATAACCTCCTGACGAAGACCACGCACCTTGATACGAGGCTCGTGCTCGCAATCACGCATCTCCTGAATACCGAAACTTGAGAGATAACGCTCCGTGCTTCCAGGATATCCCATTGTCATGGCGAAATCACCCTCCTTATATCCGTCGAGAGATACCTTCGCCCATGTCTTCGGATGCATAGGTACGTTCTTCTCGCTATAAGGCGCCGGACCGCCAGTCTCTGGATCTACATATACACGGAATACAGAATAGTCACAAGTCTGACGAGGCCACATCCAGTTGTCGGTCTCACCGCCAAACTTACCCATTGACTTTGGAACAGCGAACACAAGGCGCACATCCTGATAGTCACGATATACGGTAAGGAAATACTTGTTTCCCTCGAAGAAAGGCTTTATCTCTGCACGGAGTGTCTCATCCTGCTTCTTCACAACTCGGTTCTCCACATCCTCAAGTCCGCTGATCATCTCTTCCTGTTCCTGAAGTGAAAGAACATAGAAGCCGAGACTGTCAAGCACAGGGGTGATATCTTTCTGCGAAACCATAAAGCTTACGAACAAGTCCTCGTTAGGCAGCTCTTCTTCGTATGACTTTGCACAGAAACCATTAAGCATATAGTCGTGCTCAACGGTAGAATGACTTCTGATAGCCTCAAAACCGCAATGGTGGTTGGTGAATACAAGTCCGTTAGGAGAAACAACCACACCTGAGCAGAAACCGCCGAAATTGACTACCGAGCGGCATATAGCGTCAGAGTCAGAATAGAGCTTGCTCTGTGGCAAGGCGAATCCCTCAGCCTGCATCTGTCTAAAAGCACCTTCAGGAAGATTGTAAAGAGTCCACATACCCTCATCAGCAGAAACCGTGAAGGCTGAGAACATAAGGATTAAGCTATAAAAAAACTTTTTCATAAAAGAATTGCAGCCAGCCCCTCTCCTGCCCTACGGGCATCCTCTCCCCTGAGGGCGAGGAAAAAGTTACACCTTTCGGAATAAGGGGGAATTTTAATTGTTAATTGATTTATTTTATTAATTAGTATTACTATCTAACAGGCTCCCCCTTGGGGGGCTGGGGGGCTATTTCCAACTTCCACACAATACCCGCATACACAAGTATAAGCACGGTATTGATAGCCATACGAGGAATATCGCCCATACCCTCTGTAACGAAATGCATAACGGCATAAAGCGCAGCCGTAACTGCCACATAGAACAGCAGTCTGCCCACTTTATAGTCGATTGGGTATTTCTTCTGACCTATGAAATATGATAGCAGCATAGCTGTTCCATAGCCCGCTACTCCACCCCACGCACAAGCCATATAGCTGTATTCAGGGATGAAGAAATAGTTCACAGCCAACAGTACGATACAACCGGCAGCCGAGAACCAAGCACCCCATATTGTCTTGTCAATAAGCTTATACCAGAAAGACAGGTTGAAATACACACCCATCATTATCTCAGCTGCCATAACGATAGGCACAACCTTCATGCCCTCTCTATAGTCGCCACCAAGTATTCGCTCAAGAATTGGCATATAACCTATCACACAGAGATATGCAAGGAGAGTGAAGATGAGGAAATACTTCATAGCTACTGAGTAGTATTCCTTCTTGTCTCCATCCTTCGACTTTGCAAAAACGATTGGCTCATAAGCATAACGGAATGCCTGAGTTATCATCGCCATAATCATTGCTATCTTCACGCAAGCACCATAGATACCAAGCTGCACCTTCGCTTCCTGCGCATCCGGACAAACAAGCGGGAACACAATCTTATCCGCTGTCTGATTCAGAATACCCGCAATACCCAGTACGAGGATAGGCCAGGAATACTTGAACATCCTGCGAAAAAGGGCGAAATCCACAATCTTGAAAGGCACTCCCTTCTCCTTGCAATATACTCGTGCTGCAACGTGCTCGTGAGCAAACTCAGGAATGAAGAAGAACGTTATCAAACCCGTACAAACGAGGTTGAGGGCGAATACATAGAACACATCCGTCTTGCCGAGCAATACAAAGAAGGTAAAGTTAAGACCGATGTTCAGTATGATGAACAGCATTTTTAGCGAAGCGAACTTAATAGCCTTCTTCTTGTATCTGAGGTAAGAGAATGGTATCGCCTGAAAAGCATCCAATGCCACCACGGCAGCAAGCATCAGTATATATTCCTTATGCTCCACATAGCCAAGTACCTCACTTATAGGATTGATGAATACGAACAGCAAGGCAAGGAACGCCGCACTCAACGCGCTCACCATGAATATAGTGGTAGAGAACACACAATGCGGATTCTCGTCATCCTTATTGGCAAAGCGGAAGAATGTTGTCTCCATACCGAATGTCAGTATCACGAGTATCAACGCAACGTATGCATACAGGTTTGTCACCACACCATAGCCACCGCTTTCTGCCGGAATCACACGGGTGTAAAGCGGTACGAGCATATAGTTCAGAAACCTGCCAATGATACTGCTCAAACCATACACCGCAGTATCTTTCAATAGAGATTTTATATTTGCCATTTATAGAAATTAAATTTCATAGAAACTAAATTGGGAGCTTCGCTCTTTTTCTGGAAAGTAAATTACCAGTAAATTGGAATCAGTAAATTATGGAGCGACATCCGTCGCTTGGAAATTTTAATTTATTGGATTAATTTACTGAACCCAATTTACAGTTTTAATTTACTGCCCATTTACTTTCCAAATATCTCCGCGCAAGCGGAGCATTTCTTTCTACCTGAAGAACACATAGCATATCGCGATAGCGGCTATCACTCCTGCAAGGTCTGCCAACAATCCGGCAGTAACCGCGTGACGGGTGTATTTAATGTTCACCGCACCGAAATATACAGCCAGTATATAGAATGTGGTATCTGTGCTACCCTGGAAGATACAAGCCAGTCGGCCTACGAAAGAGTCTGCTCCGAAGGTCTGCATGGTATCAACCATCATACCACGGGCACCCGAACCAGAGAGAGGCTTCATTATTGCCGTTGGAAGTGCATCCACAAACGCCGTATCAATTCCGCAGATATTGATACACCATTTCAAACCGTCAATAACAATCTCCATAGCACCCGAAGCTCTGAAAACGCCGATTGCAACGAGTATAGCCACAAGATACGGAATGATGCGTACAGCCGTTTGGAATCCCTCCTTGGCTCCTTCGATAAAGGAATCATACACATTCACCTTCTTCCTTACCCCAGCCACGATGAAACCGGTAATAATCGTCATCAAGAGGATGGTTGCTATCGAAGTACTCACCCTATTCATCGTGTCAGGATCCATCTGCGAGAATCCCCAGATGATACCTCCCACAGCAGCACATGCACCACCGAGCGTGAGCATCATAGTGCGGTTGAACAGGTTTATTTTTTGGTATATAGCAGTAATGATGATACCCGCTATCGTAGCCACGAAGGTAGCAAGGAGAATCGGGATAAAGATATCCGTTGGCTGCTCTGCTCCCATCTGCGCCCTGTAGGTCATGATACTCACAGGAATAAGCGTCAAGCCCGAAGTATTGAGCACAAGGAACATAATCATAGGGTTGGAGGCTGTTGCCTTTGCCCTGTCATATTCCTCACTACTCATAGGTTGCAGATCATTTTTTATTTTTAATTTTTCATTTTTAATTTCATCCATCTGCTCCATAGCCTTCAATCCTAAAGGCGTGGCAGCATTATCAAGACCAAGCATATTAGCCGCGATATTCATAAAGATACTACCCGTAACCGGATGCCCCTTAGGAATATCAGGAAAGAGACGTGTGAACACAGGCGCAAGTATTCGGGCGATGACATTCACCACCCCGCCCTTCTCTCCGATCTTCATTATTCCGAGCCAGAGAGAGAGCACACCCGTGAGACCAATAGAAATCTCGAAAGCCGTTTTTGATGACTCAAACGTTGAGTTCATCATTGCAGGGAACACGTCAAAGTCGCCCATCACCAATAGCCTGAACAGCGCGATGACAAAGGCGATGACAAAGAATGCTACCCAAATATAATTCAGTACCATAAATGCCTAACCAAGCCTTCCCAAACGGGTAGTCTGATGTTGATAACATCGGAGTATGTGACCTGATGTTTTATACACTTTAAACCTTCAAGAAGGCTTGGCATTTTTAAAGTTTATATTTCTACTATTTTAACGTGAGCTCGGTGAACTGCCTATATGACAAACAGCAAGCTGTTTTTAACTGACAATAATTTCCAATCTACGAACTGGGCTTGCGCCCTGATGTAGAAAGGACTCCGCGTAGCGCCTGAGCTTTGCGAAGAAATTAACAGTAAATTTTATCAGCAAATTAATTTGCTGGTTTAATTTTCTTACAATTTACTTTCCAAATAATATCCTCGCGTAAGCGAGCCTTTCTTTTGGTTAGGCTTTGCTATGCTAACAGCACATCATACTCCGGTGTCATTGCGAGCTTTCCGTCACGCAATCCCACCAACTCCACCTTCGCACGGATGCAAAGCTTATTGTCAGAAGCACGGAAGATATCCTGCTTGAAGACATACCTGATACCCTCCTTCGTCACATTCAGACAGGAGATAAACTCATCATCACACCTCAGCGGCACCTTATACTGCAAGTCCATACGAGCCACTACCACATCAACTCCCTTTTCGTGGAGCTCCGCGAAACTCACATTCCTGCTTCTAAGGAAACGATGCCTTGTATGTTCCAGATAATGCAGATAATTCGCATTATTCACAATACCCTGAATGTCGCACTCATAGTCGCGCACCTCCATTCGGGTTTGGAACATATAGGCAGACCCTCCCCCCTGCCTCTCCCATAAAGGGCGGGGAGTAGTTACATTCTTCTCGTTATTATTCTCGCTCATAGCTTATTGATATCTTATAATTGAGTTGTTATCGTTTAATATATTGCGATTTATTGCGATTTATTGCAACCTTTACTACATCCCTTTACCGTTTACCTCACTATCTACTCCCCTCCCTTTATGGGAGGGGTAAGGGGGTGGGTCTGCTGGGTCTGTTTTAGAAGATACTCCCTTCCAATCCTGCACCTCAGGCATTCTTTCTTGTCGCAGTACTCCTTTTTCAGTTGGATAAGAGCCTGAGAATCGCCAGCGCACCTAACCTGCAAACCACATTCCTGCCACATCCTAACGATGTTGTTGTCCTCCGGCTTTATCTCCTCAAAAAGGTCAAAGGCACGCTCACAAAGCGCCTCCTTGCCATTCTCCCTACCATAGGCAAACATGATAGGAATCACGGTGTTGATAACGATAAGGTCGAGTTTCGAACCCTTCACGCCAAGCAGCTTACCGATAGCCTTCACATCCTTGCAGTCAAGCATCTGCGAAAGACCAGTCCTTTGCTCGTGATACATCCGCGCAAGTTCCATAACCCTTACGTGCGGGAAGTTCTGCGGTCGTGTCCTCAAATACTTCCAAATCGCCGGTTTCATCGGATGAAGCCCGAATTTCTTCTGCAGATAAGCATACTCCCTTGCGTATCTCTCATCCACCCTGTCGGTCAGTCCCGCCTGTCCTATGAACAATGCCTCTATCTGGAATAAGTCATCCCTATGATGAGCCGCCTTGTTGAGGTCAATCGTCATTGCCCATGTCTCGAAAGCCTCACTGTTAATGCCGAAACCGAAGTTACGCGCCAAGGTCTGGAAATACGCATCCTCCCACGAACCCCGCGAATCCTTCATCCTCTTCACAATCTCCCGAGTCTTACGCTCAAGGCGCTCCGTCTGCAAAGCCGACATAAACATATGCGTCTTCAGCTTCGGGATATCAGGAATCCGCTCATAGCACGGAGGATATTTATCCTGATGAAGCAGATGCTCATAATCCGTTTTCAGTCGCTCCGGAATAGAAACAACCATCTGCGGAAGCACCCTGCCCGAAGAAGTCACCACATCTACATCCGCTTCAGTCACCACATGGAGAATCACATTATCGTAAGCCGAATCCCTGTCATGCCCATGCCTGAACCAGTCCGAAGCCTTCAGATGCAACTCCACGTTACCCACCCATTCCACACCGTTCACACGAATCTTGGCATTGAAGAAATCAGGCCCCGCATCCTTCGAGTTATGCAATCCCGGGTCAATCACCTCCACCGTCCTGTCGTCGGTAGTGGTGAGAGCACCAAGAGGGTACAAGCGGTGTTTCCATGTATAGTGAAGCAACTTCTCCATAATTAATCGACAAAGGTACAAATACTTTCGCACAAACATTCATTTATATCAGCGAAAAACATCAATTTAACATTAATATCATAAAAAAACATAGAAAAATTTGCATATTTCCATAAAAATGACTACCTTTGCGTCCACAAAATCGATTCGCACCCTATGACGGTAGTTTTCGAGCTTCCATAAGAAGACTATTCCGAGGGTCGATGAGATTCGGACTTGTAGCTCAGTTGGTTAGAGCAACAGACTCATA
>CAMKEM010000065.1 GCA_946411565.1 uncultured Prevotellaceae bacterium
TTATCTCTTTTTTATTGGTTGAAGATTGGTAAGATTGGGAACTTGCTTTAGCTTGTTGAGCCTTGCGAAAAATTATTGTCAGTTCAGCATCGGAGATGCGTTTGTTTCGAATTCATCGAACTGACGTTAATTATTGTCAGTTAAAAACAGCTTGCTGTTTGCCATATAGGAATTCATCGAACTCACGTTAAATAAAATTCGGGCATAGAAATAGATATTTTTTTGTAAATTCTTTCGCTTTATTATATTTTTTTACTACTTTTGCATTCAAATATAAGTGAAAAATGAAAAGTGGAAAATGAAAAATACAAGATACGCTTTTCAGACAAAGGGCTTTATCACAAGTCTCAAGCGAGAAATACTAACCTGTATTTTATTATTTTTCATTTTTCACTTTTCATTTACTAAATAGAATTGAAATTGAACAGACTTCACCCCATAATGTTGGTGGGGACAGGAAGCGATGTAGGTAAGAGCGTGATAGCTACGGCATTATGCCGAATCTTCCTGCAAGACGGATATTCTCCTGCCCCTTTCAAGGCCCAGAACATGGCACTCAACTCGTATGCCACTCCTGAGGGTCTTGAGATTGGTCGTGCTCAGGCAGTTCAGGCAGAGGCTGCCCGTGTGCCTTGCCATACGGATATGAATCCGCTTCTGCTAAAGCCTAACTCCGAGCATACCACTCAGGTGGTGCTCAACGGAAAGCCTATAGGAAACCGCTCGGCATACGACTATTTCCGCAAGGAGGGGCGAGAGGAATTGCGACATGCTGTTTGCGAGGCTTTCGACCGTCTCGCGGCAAGATACAACCCTATAGTAATGGAGGGTGCGGGAAGTGTTTCGGAGATAAACCTTCGTGACTCAGACCTTGTGAATATGCCTATGGCTCGTCATGCTAATGCGGATGTGATTCTTGTGGCAGATATAGACCGAGGTGGCGTTTTTGCAAGCACATACGGAAGTATAATGTTGCAGACACCAGAGGACAAGGCACGCATCAAGGGCATTATAGTGAATAAGTTCCGTGGTGATTTGCGATTGTTTGAGTCGGGCAGGAAGATGCTTGAGGACCTTTGCGGAGTACCTGTGCTTGGTGTTGTCCCTATGTTCAAGGATATAGTTATAGAGGAGGAGGATAGCGTGGAGCTTGAGCAGAAGCATCGCTCTCTTCAGCAAGGTAAGGTGAACATAGCCGTGGTGCTATTGAGGCATATCAGTAACTTTACGGATTTCAACGTACTTGAGCGTGACGAGCGTGTGAATCTCTTCTATACCAATAACATAAAGGATTTCGAGAAGGCAGATATCATCATCATCCCCGGTACTAAGGCTACCCTTGACGACCTCTATGAACTGAGAAGAAACGGAGTGGCTCAGGCTATCATTCGCGCTCACAAGAACGGTACTCTCGTCATAGGTATCTGTGGCGGTTATCAGATGCTTGGGCAGACCATTTCTGATCCTGATGGAATTGAGGGTAGCATTCCGCAACTTCCCGGCTTGGGACTTCTGAATATCTCGACCGTAATGACTGCGGAGAAGACCACCAAGCAGGTGGAATTTGAGTTTGAAGGGAAGATGTGTAAGGGGTATGAGATTCATCAGGGGATAAGCAGACCCTCTAAATCCCCCTTAAAGGGGGACTTGGTGCGCGGAGAAAAGTCTCCCTTTAAGGGAGATTTAGAGGGTCTTATCATCCAAGGCAACTGCATCGGAACTTACATTCATGGCTTCCTCGACAATCCTTCGGTTATTGAGTATATTCTCAAGCCTTTTGGGCAGAAATTCCCCTCTAAGGAAAATTCAGAGAGTCTTGAGGACTTTAAGGATCGGCAGTACGAGCTTCTTGCGGAACATATCCGCAAGTATGTGGATATGGAAAGACTGTATCAGATAATCAGCTTTCCTGCCCTTTAAAGAGGGAGCTTGATAGTAACTTAAATTATTCACTATTCACTTTTCACTATTAACTTAAAAAGTGCTTACCGGTCATGGTGACGATACATACAAGTACAAGGATATTCGGATAAACTTCAGTTCGAATGTCTATAACCATTTCTGTCACGACGGACTTTATGCCCATCTTGCCAGCCGAATGGATTGTATCCGTAACTATCCGCCTCCCACGCCCTCAGAACTTGAAAAGGAGATTGCCTCTCTCCATAATCTTTCGCCTGAGAATGTAATTGTGACAAATGGCGCTACCGAGGCAATATACCTTATAGCTCAGGCATTTACACAAGCGTCTTCACTTATTCTTCAACCCACATTTACGGAATATGAGGATGCGTGTAAACAATATCAAAAGCCCCCCAGCCCCCCAAGGGGGAGTTTGTTATATACTACAGATCCCTCAAAATGGGATACGTTACTGAAGGAACTTTTACTATCTAAAGAACTCCCCCTTGGGGGGCTGGGGGGCTTCTTATTCTGGCTCTGCAACCCCAACAACCCTACTGGTCAGGTAATTCCTAAAGAGATACTTGAATCTGCGATAGTCGCGCATCCGAATGTCATTTTCGTTATCGATGAGAGCTATGCGCCATTCACTATGGAGCCTTTGGTTGGCAACAGTATGTCTGGTGACGAGAACGTCATCACCCTCCATTCCATGACAAAGGAGTTTGCCATTCCGGGACTTCGTATCGGCTATATTACAGGTTCTGCCTCTCTCCTTTCTCGCATAAGGAAATGCAGGATGCCGTGGGCGGTAAACCAACTCGCAATAGAGGCGGCCCATTATCTTCTCGCTCATAGAAATGACTATGCCCTTGACCTCCCAGCCCTTATGGCAGAGCGAGAACGAATGGCGAGGGAGCTGTCGGCTATTGACGGAATAACCGTCTATCCAAGCGACACCCACATTCTCCTTTGCAGGATTAATGGCATCACAGCCGCTCAACTCAAGGATTTCCTTGCCAATAACCACGGCATACTGATTCGTGATGCAAGTAACTTCAAAGGGCTGGATGAGCATTTTTTCAGAATAGCCGTACAAACTCCAGAAGAAGACAACCAATTACTCAACATACTAAAAGAATGGAGACATTGATAGGATTTGGTGGAATGGCATTAGGTTTGGGGTGGCTTCTCGACCTAATCTTTGG
Organism: uncultured Prevotellaceae bacterium; assembly: GCA_946411565.1. Lineage (GTDB taxonomy): Bacteria > Bacteroidota > Bacteroidia > Bacteroidales > Bacteroidaceae > Prevotella. Next base: position 3,111 of record CAMKEM010000065.1, read on the forward strand.
CGACCCGTCAAGGTTGCCACATCCTATCGTATGGTTCGGGAAATGGATAGCGATGGGCGAGAAAAGGTTGAACAAGAACAGGCATCGCAAGCTGAAAGGTGCTATCTTTGTATGCTTCAGTATAGCGTTACTATTCGGCATCTCTTGGGCTTTGCTAAATTTTCTGCCTTTGCATCCCTATATAGCTCTGGCAATAAACGCGATACTTATCTTCTATTGCCTTGCAGGTCATACCCTTCGCAAAGAGGTCAGGATGGTGTTTGAGGCGGTTGACAGGAGTACGGAGGACGGACGACGACAGGTAGCGCGAATCGTGGGACGAGACACAAGCGAGCTATCCCCACAAGAGATACGCACAGCCGCCCTTGAGACTCTTGCCGAGAATCTTAGTGATGGCGTTATCGCCCCTCTCTTCTGGTACGCCATATTTGGAGTACCAGGAATGCTGACCTACAAGCTCATCAACACTTTTGACTCTATGGTTGGCTATCAGAATGAGCGCTACAAGGACTTCGGATGCTGGGCTGCACATATTGATGACATCGCCAACTATATCCCGGCACGCACAACAGCCCTATTGATGATTATCGTTGCACCAATATGGAACAAATGGCGGTTGCTTCGCTTCGTCATTCATTTCGGGCCACAACACGCATCCCCGAATAGCGGTTGGCCTGAGGCTGCCCTTGCAGGCATCCTCAACTGCCGTTTCGGAGGTCCGCACAACTACTTTGGCGAGTATTTCTACAAACCATTCATCGGCACTAATGAGCGAGAACTCACCACCAAGGACATGAAGAAAAGCATCGTTGTGTGCTTGTTGGCGGAGGTTCTGGCGATTGGAATAATAGCCCCTCACCCGTCACTATGTGACACCCTCTCCCCAAGGGGCGAGGGAAAAGTTAGTATTTTCAATCAAAAAACAATAACAAAGGAATACAATATTAAACAATTCCCCAATACCTCTAAATGTAACTTCCCCCTCGCCCCTTGGGGAGAGGGTGTCCGCAGGACGGGTGAGGGGCTGAGCTTATGAAGACATACATCTATCTCATCACAGGCGGTCAGCGTTCTGGCAAAAGCACGAAGGCTGAGGAATTGGCATTATCGCTCAGTCCTAATCCTGTATATATGGCTACGGCTCATATATGGGATGATGAATTTCGTGAGCGAGTGGCAAGGCATCAGGCACGTCGTGGACCTAACTGGACAAATATAGAGGAAGAGCTATATCTTAGTAAATATGATGTTAGCGGAAAGGTAGTGCTAATAGACTGTTGCACGCTTTGGGCTACCAATTTCTTCTTCCGCGACTCAAAAGAAGATGAACTTCCCGATGTGGATAAGACTCTTGTCGAACTAAAGGATGAGTTTGATAGATTCACCTCGCAAGATGCCACTTTCATTTTCGTTACTAACGAGATAGGATTGGGAGGTGTGAGTGCAAATGCCGTACAACGACGCTTTACCGACCTTATGGGCTGGTTCAACCAATATATTGCCCAGAAAGCTGATGAGGTGATAATGATGGTGTCGGGGGTGGCGATGAAGATAAAAGAGCCCCAGCCCCTCACCTGCCCTACGGGCATCCTCTCCCCAAGGGGCGAGGAAGAAGTTACAAATGATCCTTCAAAGGAATCCTCACAAGCGATAAAAGGTAATTTTTCCCTCGCCCCTTGGGGAGAGGGTGTCCGTAGGACGGGTGAGGGGCTGGACTTCTCTTCTTCCCTCCAATCCAAAATCGACAACCTCAACAAGCCTAAGGGATCTCTCGGCCGTCTGGAGTCTCTCGCACTTCAGATAGGACTTATCCAGCATACACTATCACCCAAGCTAACGCATCCTTGTCATATCCTATTCGGAGGCGACCACGGAATAGAGCGTGAGGGAGTATCATTTTCGCCTCGTGAGGTTACTTGGCAACAAATGATAAACTACGGAAAGGGTGGCGGTGGTGTTAATATGTTCTGTCGTCAGCATGGCTTTAAGCTGCTTATCGTTGATGCCGGGGTGGATTATGATTTCCCAGCCGAGAAATACCCTCACATCATTCAAAGGAAGGTGGGATATGGCACTCGCAACTTTCTTCATGAGGCTGCTATGAGCGAGGACGAATTTGACAGATGCCTCGCTATAGGAGCTGAGATGGTGGACAAATGCCACAATGAGGGTTGTAACATTATCTGCTTTGGAGAGATGGGTATTGGTAATACCAGTCCGTCAAGCGTGATTATGCATCTCTTCCTCGATATTCCGCTTAACGAATGCGTTGGTGCAGGTTCGGGATTGCCTTCCGATGGTGTCAAACATAAGTACGAGGTGCTAAAGGCAAGCGTTGATAACTATCTCGCCACTCTTCCCCAAAATCACGATGCCGCTTATACCATCCGATATTTCTTCGGTTTTGAGATGGCATGTGCCGTTGGCGGAATGCTCCGTGCAGCCGAACTCGGCATGATTATCCTTGTGGATGGCTTTATCATGAGTGCCTGTATGTTGGCAGCCTCTAAGCTCAACAAAAACGTGATTGACTATGCCATTTTCGGTCATTGTGGTGACGAGGGTGGTCATAAGCTAATGCTTGATGCCATGCACGCCGAACCGCTTCTGAATCTCGGTCTCCGACTTGGCGAGGGAACTGGTGCCCTTTGTGCCTACCCTATCGTTCAAAGTGCCGTAAACATGATTAATGAAATGGATAACTTCGCACATGCTGAGATAACGAAGTATTTTTAAGGGCCTCTCCCCCCGCCCTCCCCCGTAGGGAGGGAGCCGGAGAGCCTATAAGCAGATAAAAAATGAATAATTAACAAAAATAATTTAATCCCCCATTGCCTTCCGGCTCCCTCCCTATGGAGGGAAGTCCGATGTTGATAACATCGGAGTATGTGCAAAGCGGGGGGAGAGGCCACTATTATGTATCGACTCCTTGCATCTCTCATATTCTTCACGCGCCTACCCTTCTGGCGCATAGCCAACGTGCCAAAGAAATACTACGAACAAGTAGTGCCTCTTTGGCCGGTAGTGGGTTGGCTGACAGGTGGTATCATGGCACTCGTCTTCTGGCTTGCACAGATGATAATGCCATTATCGCTTGCCGTCATAGCCGCCCTAATCTCGCGCATCCTCGTAACAGGAGCCTTGCACGAGGACGGTTTTGCAGACTTCTTCGACGGTTTCGGAGGAGGAACGACACGTGAGCGGACACTTGAGATAATGAAGGATTCGCACATCGGAACATACGGCGTGCTTAGTCTTATCATATACTATCTGGTGATGTTCCACGCCCTCGTAACCTTGCAGAAAGAGTATGACAACCCATTCATCTTCATCATGGTTGATAGCATCTGCAAGTACTTTGCCTCTACAATAACCTATTTCCTTCCATACGCCCGAAAGGAAGAAGAGGCGAAGAACAAACTAATCTACACCCTCGTACCTCTCCACGAGAAACTTGCAAGCTTCGCAGCAGGAATATTACCTATAGTATTGTTTTGCCCAAATGATTTCTTCATCCCTCTCCTAACAGGCATAGCAGGAGCTATCATTATCTGCGCCCTACTCTTCCTGAAGATGAACGCAAAAATAAAAGGCTACACCGGCGACTGCTGTGGTGCAACCTTTATATTAGCCGAGGTTGTATGCTATGTTATAATGACATTTCATACCCTCGCATAAATATTTTTTCAAAGTTTTGCGAGAGGGGGTTACACCAATACCGTTTTTCGCTATGTAACGCTCTGAAAATCAAGAAGTAATAACGGGTGTAACCCCCTATTTGAATAATACAATCATTTTTGGGGGGGTTACACCCATTGTAAACTATTGACAATCAATGCGTAAAAGTCGTTTTTTGCCTTGGGTGTACCCCCCTATCGCAAAAACTTTTTATTTTTTACATTCAAGCCTTTTTCCTGCCTAGACTCTAATACCGTTCTACCTCCGTTATGAATCCGTTCTGAGTCCGTTCCGTAGAATAGGCGAAAAATGGGAGTTACATAGGAGTCACATAAGACTTACATAGGAGTTAAAGAGATTATATCTCCTTAAACGTTTTCTTCTGCAACTTGAAGTTCGTACCGAGATATTTTTCCTTAACGACTTGGTTATTGGCAAGTTCGTCAGGAGTGCCGTGGAAAAGGATTCTGCCCTCGAAAAGGAGGTAGGCACGATCGGTAATGTTAAGCGTTTCGTGTACGTTATGGTCGGTAATCAAAATACCGATGTTACGATGCTTAAGATGCCAGACAACATTCTGGATTTCCTCAACAGCGATAGGGTCAACGCCTGCGAAAGGCTCGTCAAGCATGATGAACTTTGGCTCAATGGCAAGGCAACGTGCAATCTCGGTTCTACGACGCTCACCACCCGAAAGTTGATCGCCAAGGTTCTTACGCACCTTCTGCAAAGAGAACTCCTTGATGAGGCTCTCCAGTTTCTCCATCTGATACTCACGAGGCTTGCCCGTCATCTGAAGAACAGAAAGGATATTATCCTCAACGCTCATCTTACGGAACACACTCGCCTCCTGTGGCAGATAGCCAACACCATTACGAGCATGTTTATAAACTGGCATACTCGTGATCTCGGTATCATCGATATACACATGACCAGCATTAGGTACTACAAGTCCGGTAGTCATATAGAAAGATGTGGTCTTACCCGCACCATTAGGTCCGAGCAAACCTACAATCTCACCTTGCGTAACCGTAAACGAAACATCGTTCACCACAGTACGCTTTCCGTATATCTTAACAAGTCCCTCCGTACGAAGGGTTTTTCTTTCCAATTCTTCTGACATTATCTGAAATTTTAATGGGCTTGCGCCCTATTTGACGGAAAGTAAATCTGTTTCTTTTCAGAAAGTAAATTAGGAGTAAATTAAATCAGTAAATTATAAATTTAAAATAAACTAAATTTCAGACTGCGAATGCAGTTTCATAATTTACTGAATATAATTTTCTGACAATTTACTTTCCAAAAATCAACTGACGTAAGTCAAATTTCCTTTCTGCGAGTGCAAAATTACGAAAATAAACTCTAAAATCGCACCTTTGCATGAAAAACTAATATGGAAAATTCAGTTTTTTCATATTTTTTGAGTAATTTTGCATCCAGTTTGCAAAATAATATAGTAAATAGTCACAGCTAAATAGAAAATACTTATTTGATGATACTACTCAAGTACCTCAACATTCTCGGAAGATACCTCATACTTATGGGACGTGCTTTTTCACGCCCTGAGAGAATGCGTATGTTCCTAAAGCAGTATAGCAAGGAGATGTCAGCCCTCGGCGTTGACTCTATAGGCATCGTACTGCTCATCTCATTCTTCATCGGTGCAGTTATCTGTATTCAGATGAAGCTCAACATCCAGAGCCCTTGGATGCCTCGCTGGGTATCAGGATATACCACCCGTGAGATTATGCTCCTTGAGTTCTCAAGTTCTATAATGTGTCTTATCCTTGCCGGAAAAGTGGGCAGTAACATAGCCTCTGAGCTTGGCACTATGCGCGTGACACAGCAGATTGACGCCCTCGACATCATGGGCGTAAACTCAGCTTGCTATCTCATCCTGCCAAAGATATTAGGACTCATAACACTCATGCCGTTCCTCGTTATCTTTGCCGATGTGATGGGTATAATAGGAGCATACGCCACAGCCTATATCGGGCATATCCTGCCACCTGACGACCTCACACTCGGTCTTCAGCATTCGTTCAACTCATGGTTCGTATGGATGAGTTTGATAAAGAGTACGGTCTTCGCCTTCATCATCGCCAGCGTTTCAAGTTTCTGCGGATATACGGTTGAAGGCGGTTCGGTAGAAGTAGGTAAGGCAAGTACCTCGGCAGTAGTAAACAGCAGTATCATCATCCTCTTCTCGGATGTATTCCTCACCCAACTCCTCTCATGATTGAAGTTAAACACCTATATAAATCCTTCGATGACAAGGACGTACTGAAGGATATCAATGCTGTATTTGAGAATGGTAAGACGAATCTTATCATCGGACAGTCAGGCTCAGGAAAGACCGTGCTGATGAAGAACCTCGTAGGACTCTTCGACCCAACAAAGGGCGAAGTGCTATACGATGGTCGTAACTTCGTCACTATGTCAAAGCGCGAGAAGATTGAGATGCGCCGTGAGATGGGAATGATATTCCAGTCGGCTGCTCTTTTCGACTCTCTCACCGTACTTGAGAACGTGATGTTCCCTCTTGATATGTTCTCAAACATGACATACAACGAGCGTGTGCGTCGTGCTCAGGAATGTCTTGATCGTGTGAATCTTATTGATGCACAACAGAAATACCCAGGCGAAATCTCTGGCGGTATGCAAAAACGTGTGGCTATTGCACGAGCTATCGTTCTCAACCCTAAGTATCTTTTCTGCGACGAGCCAAACTCAGGTCTCGACCCAAAGACCTCCCTCGTTATCGATGAGCTTCTCCATAGCATTACCGAGGAATTCGGAATGACGACAATCATCAACACCCATGACATGAACTCCGTAATGGGTATCGGTGACAATATCATTTTCATCTGCAAAGGCAGAAAGGAATGGGAAGGCGACAAGACTATGGTTATGGACAGCACAAACGAAGAGCTTAACGACCTTGTCTTTGCTTCAGATTTGTTTAAGAAGGTGAAGCAGGTGATGGGACGACACTAACAGATCCACACCTAACAGATCATCCCATAACAGACCCACCCCCTTGCCCCTCCCATAAAGGGAGGGGAGTAGTTAGTCTTAATCGCGCAAAGGGATAGACTACAGGAATTATTATAATATTATATAACATAATATAAAATACCAATCCGATTCAAAAATGAATTGGATTGGTATTTATTTTTTATAATTACTTGCATCACCCCTTGTACGTTCCTCTATGATTAGAAATACATTCTACTCCCCTCCCTTTATGGGAGGGGTAAGGGGGTGGGTCTTTTAATACGTTATTATCGCCTCAAGTTCCTTTGCTTGCGCAATCATCTTCTCAATCTCAGATACACTTGGAACGCGGTTCACGAGGTTCTTCTGAGCATTCACTTCCTCCAGCTTTGCCTGTAAGTTAGCAGCAACACGATGCTTCAACTCCTTGACAGTATCAACGCCAGCAGCCTCAAGCAACTCAGAGAATTGACCTGCAACACCATTGATACGCATAAGGTCAGCGTGGTTAGTCCACTTCAGAATGAAACCACCAGCAATACCTGTAGCCTCCTCAAGTTCCTTTCGTCCCTTTGGAGTTGCACACTTAGCGAGAAGCTCATCTGTAGTCTTAATACCAACAGCGTTCAGCTTTTCAGCATATACTTCACCAATACCTTCGATTTGTTCTACTTTGTAAGCCATTGTTTAATAGTTTTTTTAGGTTTTAAATTAGTTTGAAATTTTATTCACGGCTACAAATATAATACTCCTTTATGACAAGAAAGAAAAAATGAACAATTTTATGCTAGAAACAGCAAAAAAACTTTGATTTTGTAAACTCCGAGTTTGCATTTTTACACATAATTAGAGGAATTCAAAATAGATCATAAACGCATAGCTTTGGAACAAAAAATTAGCGACGATGAATATAATATTTAGTTCTGAAAATTAAAAATTTATGCGAAATTAATGTGGTATTAATGGGCATTTATGTTATCACGACGTGAGAAAACATTAATTATCACAAATGAAACATTAATGTCGCATAAATGTAAAGGTTCTTGAAATATTTTGAATACAAAACTAACGGAACTTCCGTTTCTTTTGTGCATTCCGTGTTCATATAAAAACTTTGCGTCTCAGCGTCTTTGCGTTTTATAAAATAGGCAGAAACGTTACTTCCACCTTCTCAACTGGTCTTTCCCGAAAGTGAAGTTATCAATCTTTATCACATTAGCATTTGGATCAAGCTTGAACCAAGGCGTGTTTCCAGAAACATCATTGTTCTTCACAATATGCAATTCACAAGCAGGGGTAAAGCCCTGGATAACTTGAAAATAAATATCTCCATTGGCATCCTTAGCCACCTCACTAACCATAACGACATGACCGAGCTTATTACCTTTTGCTGGATATATAAGTACGTCACCTGGACGAATCTGATCTAACGATGGCACAATCTGCATCTCGTTATACATAGAAGCCGTATTGGATATGTTGTATATCTTTTTCAGATAGGCATTCAAAGCCTGTCGAGATGCCCCACCACTATATTTGTGGTCCTTGCCACCTACATCATGAAAATGAATCTTATCATATTGTTTCTGACGGAAGAAATACTCCGCACGCAAGTGCATACAAATATCAGCACATTGTTCCACAGGACTAAGCAATGGGAAGTCTATCACACAATATTTATAATAGCTCATCCCAGCATCCTCACCCTTATAATTCTTTATCTCCTCCATTCTCTTCTTTCTGGGAAGAGAGCACAGGAATTTATAGAAAGGATCATCCTCATACTGGATAACGTATTGAGAATCAGTCTTAACTTTCACGCTATCTGATTGTGTTTCATTGGTAGAGCCATTACTTTCAGCCTTACAAGAAGCAAAGCCTAAACAAAGTGAAACAGCAAACACTAACGTAATCGACAATCTAATCATGATATGCGAAAATCTTTATCCACATAATTGTTAAACGACTGGCACACAGCACTTGAGAAGCGCTGACCACAGGCAATAAGCTTTTGCCATATTTCTACAGACATTGTGCTGAAATCGGCTATATCAAGTGCCATTCCATCTTGGCTAACCTTCTCAATACCATAGATAAAGCCTGCATTAAAATTGTCACCTGCACCGATAGTACTTACCGTTTCAACAGGAGTTGTAGGGAACTCTGCTCGAACCGCGGGAGTAAACAATTCAACAGGCTTGCCTCCGTTAGTACAGATAAAGCAAGGACAATGTGGTTTGATGTATTTTTCATAAACCTCCTCAGCAGAAATAGGAGCATCTGGCGAAGCATAGAGATACTGGAAATCCTCGAGCGAACCTCTCACCACAGACGACATCTTCATATTCTCGATAATAGCAGGGAGAATGACAGGTATATCATTAATGTGGGAAGCACGGAAGTTTATATCATAATAGATAAAAGCACCAACCTTATGGGCATCTTCAAGGAAAGTCTTCACAAGTGGACGCAACACAGGATTAACAGCAAAGAAAGAGCCGAAAATCACGATATCTCCTTTCTTCACCTCTGGGAAATTGTTCTCAATAGATACGTTGGCATGATCCTTATAGAACTGATACTGTGCATCATTGTGCTCGTCAAGGAAGGCGAGTGAGATATGCGACTTCGCATTATCCCTACGGTTAACATAGTCCGTAGAAACTCCATTATCCGCAAGGAAATTAACGATGATATCACCAACGTGGTCATTTCCCACCTCGGTGACAAATAAAACTGAGCCGCCTAATACCCTACCAAGAGATATAAGCGCGTTGAAAGTACTACCACCCGGCACAGCAGCCATAGGTTGGTCGTTCTTGAAGATTATATCGAGAATTGTCTCACCAATGCCTATTATCATAACTAAAGCCTAATTAAAGCTGAAGAATTCCACTTAAAACAGAGCAAAGGTAACAATTTTTATCCACAAAACCAAAAATAAACGTAATAAACAATATATTTTCCATAAAATAGATCATTTCTCAAAATTTATCGCTATCTTTGTAAGCGATATTCAAATACCACTTTATACTCTATGACTATCACCGAACGTTTTATTAAATATACTCAATTTGACACTCAGTCAAGTGAAGATAGCAGTACGGTTCCAAGTACTGCCAAGCAACTCGTTTTCGCCCGATACCTCAGAGACGAACTCATAGCCGAAGGACTCTCTGATGTAGAAATGGACGATATGGGTTATATCTATGCCACACTCAAAGGCAATACCTCTAAGCAAGTGCCTACTATCGGCTTCATAGCTCATTATGATACTTCTCCCGATTGCTCCGGCGCAAATATCAAGGCGCAGATCGTCAAGTCCTACGATGGTAAGGTCATCACGCAAGGAAGAGTTGAGGGCATGGAGCTTTCTCCAGAAAAGTTCCCAGAACTTCTTGAGCATATAGGCGAGGACCTTATCATAACCGACGGCACTACCCTACTCGGTGCTGACGACAAGGCTGGCATAGCCGAAATCGTTCAGGCAATGGTATATCTGCAGGAGCATCCAGAAATAGAGCATGGCGACATCCGCGTTGCATTCAATCCTGATGAGGAGATAGGCATGGGCGCTCACCACTTCAACGTGGAGAAGTTCGGTTGCGACTGGGCTTACACTATGGATGGTGGTGACATCGGCGAACTTGAATACGAAAATTTCAACGCAGCCTCTGCTAAGATTAACATCACAGGCACGAGCGTTCATCCTGGATATGCCAAGGGTAAAATGCTTAATGCAGCACGTATCGCTACTGAGTTTGCGCAGTTGTTGCCAAAGAACGAGACTCCTGAGACAACCGAAGGCTACGAGGGATTCTTCCACCTCACAGGCATGGAAGGTAATGTAGAAAAGGCTCGTTTGTCATATATCATACGCGATCACGACCGCAAGCGCTTTGAGGAGCGCAAGGAATTGATGGGCAAGTTTGCCGAGATGATCAACGACCGCTATAATGCCAAGGTCTGTGAGGCTATCATTACCGACCAGTACTATAATATGAAGGAAAAAATTGATCCTCAGATGTATATCATCGATAATGTGCTCAAGGCTATGAAGGATGCTGGTGTCACGCCAAAGGTGATGCCAATCCGTGGAGGTACCGATGGTGCCCAGCTCTCATTCATGGGACTACCTTGCCCTAACATCTTCGCTGGTGGCGTGAATTTCCACGGTCCTTACGAATTTATCTCCGTTCAGGTTATGGAAAAGGCGATGGAGGTAGTGGTAAAGTTAGCGACAAACCAAAACTAACAGCCCCGACCCCTATCCCGCCCTACGGGCACCCTTTCCCCGTAAAGGGGCAAGGGAAAAGTTAGTATTTCCAATCATGGGCAAAACCCTACAAGTAAAATTTAAAAATTGAAAAGTTAAAAGCAACAGCATCCCATAGCATTCAAGTGTAACTCCTCCCTCGCCCCTTGGGGAGAGGGTGCCCGCAGGGCGGGTGAGGGGCTGTTGTGGTCTTTTACTCTTATGTCCGAAATCCCATCATTAGTACAAGATCTCGCTGTCATCCTTATCGTGGCTGGCATCGTGACTCTATTGTTCAAGAAATTAAAGCAACCACTTGTATTAGGTTACATAGTGGCAGGCTTCCTCGTATCTCCTCACATGCCTCTACTCCCTATTGCAGTAGATAAGGAGAATATACAGTCGTGGGCAGACATTGGCGTGATGTTCCTGCTCTTCTCACTCGGTCTTGACTTCTCATTCAAGAAGATAATCAAAATGGGAAGTGCTCCCGTCATAGCCGCGCTCACCATTGTCTTCTCCATGATGCTCATGGGAATCTGCGTCGGCAAGCTGTTCTCGTGGAGCCAGATTAACTGTATCTTCCTCGGCGGTATGCTTGCCATGTCGTCAACCACAATTATCTATAAGGCTTTCGATGACCTCGGGCTTCGTCAACAGAAATTTGCAGGTACGGTTATGAGCGTACTCATCCTTGAGGATATCCTCGCCATAGTTATGATGGTTATGCTGAGTGCCGTGGCAAGTGGCAACTCACCCGACGGCGGTCAGATGGTGAACTCCATACTACGCATAGCCTTCTTCCTCACCGTATGGCTCGTGGTAGGTATCTTCATAGTACCTATATTCCTTCGCAAGGTGCGCAAGCTGATGAACTCAGAAACTCTGCTCATAGTCTCATTAGGCCTCTGCTGCCTGATGTCTGTGATAAGCACACAGGTGGGATTCTCAAGTGCTTTTGGTGCTTTCATCATGGGTAGTATTCTTGCAGAGACCATAGAGGCAGACAAGATTATCAAGATAGTAGAACCAGTAAAGAACCTCTTCGGTGCTGTGTTCTTCGTGTCTGTAGGTATGCTCGTACAGCCACAGATACTTATCGACTACGCATTGCCAATACTTGTCATCACACTTGCTATCATCATCGGACAAAGTGTGCTCGGCACCTTCGGCTATGTCCTTTCAGGTCAGCCACTCAGCCAGGCATTACGTTGTGGATTCTCAATGGCGCAGATAGGTGAGTTCGCTTTCATCATCGCATCACTCGGCTTATCACTCGGTGTAATAGGCGATTTTCTCTACCCTGTTGTGGTAGCTGTTTCCGTGATTACCACCTTCCTCACACCATATATGATTCGTGGTGCCGCTCCCGCATACCAGTTCTTGGAAGCGAGACTGCCACGAGTATGGGTAAGGCGCATCAACCGCGCTTCTATGAAGATGCCGTCATCACTATCCACCACGACCAACTGGCGCTTGCTATTACGCTCAATGGGTATCAACACAGCTGTATATGGTATGCTCAGCATAGCCATCATAATACTGATGCAGAACCTTTTCCTGCCGTTCAGCACCCGAGTAATACCAAGCGAATGGACTTCGGTGGTTTGCAGTCTTCTAACCGTACTGCTCATCTCGCCATTCCTACGAGCGATGATAGTTAAGAAGAACCATAGCGACGAGTTCAAGGCTTTGTGGGTGGAAAGCCATCACAACCGCCTACCACTCATCTTCACCATACTGGTAAGAATTGTAATAGCCATGAACATCGTGTTCTATGTCTTCAAATATATGACCACATTCTCCAATGCCTTGATGCTCTGTGCTGCCCTTGTTGCCATCATACTGATGGTGATGTCAAGAAGTCTGAAACACAGTAGCATCCGCATGGAACGTATGTTCGTGCAGAATCTCCGCTCACGCGATATTGCAGCTCAGGCATCTGGCAAGCGTAAGCCTCTCTTCGAAGGACATCTTCTCGACCACGATCTGCATATCTCAGAGGTGGTAGTGCCAGAAGACAGTCTTTGGGCAGGACAAACGCTCAAGCAACTGCGTCTTAACCAACGTTTTGGCATCAACGTGAGCAGTATTCTGAGAGGCTCAAGGCGAATAAACATCCCTTCTGCCAACGATGTTATCTTCCCAGGTGACCGTCTCAGCGTTATCGGTGACGACGAGCACCTCACATCACTCGACGCTACACTTCAGAAAGAGGTTATCCCAGAAGATTACGACATTGAGCGCAGGGAGATGAAGCTTGAGCGCATTGTCATCGACGGCAAGAGCAAGTTCCTCGACAAAACTCTTATGGAGAGTGGAATACGCGACAAATACAACTGCATGGTGGTCGGTCTTGAATCTGGTGAAGAAAGCCTCAGCAACGTTTCTCCATACTATACTTTCAAGCGTGGCGACATTCTCTGGATTGTAGGTGAAGAATCGAATATCGCAAATATTCTAATGTAATTACGAATTACTAAATACCTATTTAGTCCTTTTTTCAAACGCAAAGGCGCAAAGACGCAGAGATTTTGAACACGGAAAGCACGGAACTGACAGAACTTTCGTTTCTTTTGTGATTTCCGTGTTCAGAAAATTAATGCGATATTAATGCGAGATTAACGAGACATTACACGTTATCACTTCGTGAGGAAACATTAATTTCAACCAATGACACATTAATCTCGCATTAATTCTCTTCAGATAAATCGATTAAATCCGCTTCCCTTTTATTTTATTGACTACAAATAGCACAGATAAAACGGATATTTTTCGCAAGGCTCAGCAAGCTATGCAAGTCCTATGTTCCTCCCATGTAAGTCCTATGTAACTCTCATTTTTCGCCGATTCTAAGGAACGGACTTGAAACGAACCTGGAACGGAGGTGGAACGGACCTATAACAATTGGGCTTGATATTCAACCGGCTGAGATTTCAGCCAGTTATTTTTTCTGCAGAACACATTGCCAAAATGTGGTCAAGATGGTCAAGGTCAAAATGGTCATTTTCATTTTCGGATGTGTCATTGCTCGCTATATATAAATAGAATATTTATATATAGTGGAGGTTTTTGACTTCCTCAAAATCATTTTGACCAAAATGACCATGACCAAAATGACCGCAGGTTGGGTGCTTCCTCCAAGTCCCAAGTAATTCCTATGTAAGTCCCTTGTAAGTCCCATTTTTCGCCTATTCTTAGGAACGGACCAGGAACGGAGGCAGAACTCTAAGTTTGCATCGTCTAAGAAAAAGATATGATAATCTTTG
>CAMKEM010000066.1 GCA_946411565.1 uncultured Prevotellaceae bacterium
TCTCTATGCAGAACTACTTCCTCCCACTTCAGGGTATCGCTTCTATGCACTGTTCTGCTAACTGCGATATGAAGGGTGAGAACACAGCTATCTTCTTCGGTCTTTCTGGTACAGGTAAGACTACTCTCTCTACAGATCCAAAGCGTCTCCTCATCGGTGATGACGAGCACGGATGGGACGACGAGGGCGTATTCAACCTCGAGGGTGGTTGCTATGCAAAGGTTATCAACCTCTCTAAGGAGAATGAGCCAGACATCTACGGTGCTATCAAGCGTAACGCTCTCCTCGAGAACGTAACAGTTGATGCTAACGGTAAGATCGACTTCGCTGACAAGAGCGTAACAGAGAACACTCGTGTGTCTTACCCAATCGACCACATCAAGAATATCGTTAAGAAGGTAAACGGCAAGTCTGCTGGTCCTGCTGCTAAGAACGTTATCTTCCTTTCAGCTGACGCATTCGGTGTACTTCCTCCAGTATCTATCCTTACACCTGAGCAGACTCAGTACTACTTCCTCTCTGGTTTCACAGCTAAGCTTGCTGGTACAGAGCGCGGTATCACAGAGCCAACTCCAACATTCTCTGCTTGCTTCGGTCAGGCATTCCTTGAGCTTCACCCAACAAAGTACGCTCAGGAGCTCGTTAAGAAGATGCAGAAGTCTGGTGCTAAGGCATACCTCGTAAACACAGGTTGGAACGGTACAGGTAAGCGTATCTCTATTCCTGATACACGTGGTATCATCGACGCTATCCTCGATGGTTCTATCCTCAAGGCTGAGACAAAGAAGATCCCTATGTTCGACTTCGTTGTTCCTACAGCTCTTCCAAACGTAAACCCAGCTATCCTCGATCCACGTGATACATACGCTGATGCTTCACAGTGGGAGGAGAAGGCTAAGGACCTCGCTGCTCGTTTCATCAAGAACTTCAGCAAGTACACAGGTAATGAGGCTGGTAAGGCTCTCGTTGCTGCTGGTCCAAAGCTCTAAACTGATTCTCATTAATTGATAATTCATAATTAATAATGTATAATTATTAGTTCGGATTATTGATTAGATTATAATTGCCGCTTGAGTGGTTTCTTTATGAAATGCTCAAGCGGCATTTTTTGTGTGGTTTAGCCATTTGCTATATGTGCTATTATATTTTTCGTTGTGATTTCCGCATATGTCTGATAATTATTTTTCTCATTTTTGTTTATCATTTGGTAAAATACCCGTTTGTTGCTAAAAATCAATTGCTTGACTAAGGTCAAAAGAATGGGTAAAAACGGAATAAAGTTGCATAAAGATTTGTTGTGTACGATAACAATTAGTACCTTTGCACCAGAAATCAGAGACGGGTGCTGCTCTGCGAGCAATAAACCCTGTTAGCTTCGTGCGAAGAAGCACTCAGAAAGAAAATACAGGCAATTAGCTTTGTAAGAAGCGGTAAAGGATTGTATTCATATAAGGATAACAACTTGGTCTTAACAGATCGGGTATAAAAGAAGGATAAAAGAATTATGACTATTGATTATGCAACAGTATTTATGTTGCTCATGGTGGCTGTCTCTACAGCATGTGGAATAGCATCCATCATACACAACAATCTGCGTTAAAAGCGCGGTACAATATTAAGAATAATAGAGTTAGGTTTTAGTAGTATAAAAATTAGGTTTTAGTATTGTATTCAGGAGGCTGATGTGAATCGGTCTCCCTTTTTTTATGTCATGAATTTATGCTGTTCTAAGTCTTTTTAGCAGTAAAGATTTTGTGAATTGGATATTTCTTACTAATTTTGTACGCAAAATAGATGTATCCAGGGGTTCATCGACATTAAAATAACGAAAAATGTTGCACACGTCACGAATCAGTGTAGGTTTATAAATGAAGAAAATATTATTCTTAGCAATGTTATTCTGCAGTTCAATTGCTTTTGCAGAAAATGATTTGACAACGGAAAACGAAACTGATAAAGAGTTGGAAAGCGTGGAAGCAGAGGCTCCAACAGCAGATGCTGTAAACAATATGGCTGCAGAGGCAGCTCCGCAGTATTACGGAGGCTCAAACTCTTCAAGTTTCGACTATCATAAATATATTGATGCCATTTACGTAAACTATGGTATCATTGATGGCAATCATCAGTTCCTCGGATTTGATGTCGGTAAGGATTTCTTCCTCGATTTCAACTACGCATGGGGCGAGAACTACAAGGGTGTCGATGATTTGGATCGCTATTGCATCGGACTTGGTGTCCGTCCGACTGTATGGTTCGCAAAATACTTTATGTTCCAGGCAAAGATTGGAGCAGAGTATTTCTGGGGAACCGGCTATCGTGCAGGCAATATAGCTTGTTTGGCAGAGCCAAGAGTCGGTGTAAAGATCGGTAGTGGCGGCATAGGAGCAAGCTATCGTTTTGACGTGAATAAGTTTAAGTTCCGCAATACGATATCCGGCCATATCTGTATCTCGGCGTTCTTCTATATTTAGAAAATTATTAATGCAGACAATTCCTACGATAACCAAGCAGTTGCTTATCATCAACTGCATAGCTTTTTTAGCATCTCTACTCGTGCCAGAAATAAAAGTCTGGTGCGGGCTTCACTATTGGCAGGCCAGCCATTTCCATTTGTACCAGTTTATTACATATCTATTTATTCATGGTACTGTGATTGATGGCTTGTCTAATAGTTTTATGCATCTCTTTTTTAATATGTTTGCGCTATGGATGTTTGGATGTGTAATGGAGCGAACATGGGGACCTAAGCGTTTCCTTGTGTACTACCTTGTCTGTGGCGTAGGTGCAGGATTGATGCAAGAAATTGTGCAGACGATTCATGTTTATTCGGCACTCTCTCCTACTCATGAGACTCTTTCTCAATTCTTAGAGATTGCAAACTATCCTTCTGGGCATCCTCTTCAGATGATATTGAATGAGATGAGTACCGTAGGAGCTTCTGGAAGTATATATGGCATTCTTCTTGCTTTTGGTATGACATATCCGGAAGAGAGGATGTTTATCATTCCTATTCCATTCCCGATCAAGGCAAAGTGGCTTGTTATAGGATATGCGGGACTTGAGATAGGTCTTGCGTTGGCTAATTCCGGTGATGGTGTAGCTCATATGGCACACCTTGGCGGTATGCTCTTTGGATTCTTCCTTATACGTCACTGGAGGAAGTCGGAACGTCGTCAGACTTCGTTTGCAGGCTGGGATTCATATCAGGGAACGCAGAACGACCAAAAAGCTGCTACAATCCTTGGCAAGATAAGGAAATGGATGCATTTGGATAGAGAGGATAGCGGATATAATAAAGACCCGCATTTCCGCTCTACTTCTACTCATCAGGCAGATTGGGACTATAATGCCCAGAAGAAGCGCGATGAGGCTGAGATAGATGCTATCCTTGATAAAATCCGCCGTTCAGGCTATGCGAGCCTTTCTGCGGAAGAGAAGAAGAAACTCTTTGATGCAAGTAAGAATTAGCATAGAGTAAAAGTGTAAAGGGTATAGTAATTGAAGAAGTTCATTCTAAATATGACTATTTCCGCAAACCTCGTCATCATTTTTGCGATGTTGGTGACGGGGTTTGCGGATTTGCTTGACCCTCGTTCATGGCCAATCATGTCAACGGGAGGCTATGCCTTTCCTCTGTTTGCGCTGGCAAATCTCGGAATGATTGTGATATGGATGTTCATAAGCAAGAAACACATACTCATTCCATTCCTTGGTTTTGTTGTGTGTTATGTGCCTGTCATGCAGTACTGTCCTGTCCATGCAACTGGAGAGGTGCCTTTGGGCGCTTTGAAGATAATGACATACAATACATGGGGATTCGGTAACCAGCATGATCATAGCAAGGAGTTTTCGGTGGAAGATACACGCAGGAAAATGCTTCAGTATATCGCTGATGAGGATTGCCATGTCGTATGTCTTCAGGAGGCTCCATTCCATTACTCGGTTAGGGATGATGTTGATTCTATCCTAAGACCTAAGATGCCATACCTCGATACTTGCAAGATCGAAGGTGGAACGACGTTGATGGTACTCAGCAAGTATCCAATCAAGAAACACGAGCTTTTGAAATATGAGTCAAAGGCAAACTTGAGTGCGGCATTCTATCTCGATGTCAACGGCAAGGAGCTGATAATCCTCAACAACCATCTTGAGACAAACAAATTCTCGAAAGAGGAGAAAGAGCAATTTGGCGATATGGTAAAGGGTGATATGGCGCGTAGTGGTATAAAGACAGAGTCTAAGTTTGTACTCAAGAAACTTGGTGCGGCGGCTGCTGTCAGGGCTCCTCAGGCAGAAGCTGTTGCAAGCTATGTGAGAATGCATAAAGGGCGTTCTATGATTGTCTGCGGAGACTTTAACGATATACCGATAAGCTATGCTCGTAGAACCGTTGCTAAAGAGCTTGAGGACTGCTATGTCTCTACAGCCATGGGACCAGGTTTCACCTATCACAGGAATGGTATGTATGTCAGAATTGACAATGTTATGTGTACCGATGATCTTGAGCCATACAGTTTCCATGTGGATAAAAAATGCAATCTTTCCGACCATTATCCTGTAGTCGGATGGGTAAAATGGCACGGAAGATAGGCTTTATTTGCCATTTTATAAGGTTAAAAGTGTAATTTGTGCTCTGAAATTTCGCAAATTGAAGAAATTTATGTATCTTTGCACGTCGTATGCGCACATAAGGATGAGGTTAGGGAGGTTATGAGGCTAATATGAGGTTAGCGAGGTTAGAGGTTTTTGAGGTCATGAAGCGAATGACCTGATAACCGAAAAACCTTAGAACCTGATAACCTGAATACCTCGGAACCAGAAAACCTAACAACCTCAAAACCTAAAAAGACAAGAATAAAACAAAAATAATAAAACAATTTAATCAAAATGCAAAACAAAGGAATTGTACTTGTAACCGCCGTACTTCTGACGCTTGCAAGCATCTTCTATCTGTCGTTCTCAGTGGCTACAAGCTACTATGACGGTCAGGCTGCTAAGATTAAGGATCCTATTGCCCAGCAGGATTACAAGGATTCTGTAAAGTATCTTGGCATCTATTCTTATCAGAACTGCCTTGAGACTCAGATTGGTTTGGGTCTTGACCTTAAGGGCGGTATGAACGTAATCCTTGAGATCAGTGTACCTGACGTAGTTGAGGTACTCGCTGACCACAAGACAGACGCAGCCTTCGTAAAGTCAATGGAGGAGGCAAAGAAGGAAGAAGAGACATCACAGAGCGATTTCATCTCTCTCTTCATCAAATCATTCAAGAAGAACGCTCCTGGCCGCCGTCTCGCTGAGATTTTCGCTACTCAGCAGCTCAAGGGCAAGGTAAGCACACAGAGCACCGACGCTGAGGTTGAGATGGCTCTCCGTACTGAGGTTCAGTCTGCTATTGACAACTCATACAACGTTGTCCGCAACCGTATTGACAAGTTCGGTGTTGTTCAGCCTAACATCCAGAAACTCGAAGGTCAGGATGGTCGTATCATGGTTGAAATGCCTGGTGTACGTGAGCCTGAGCGTGTACGTAAGCTCCTCCAGGGTTCTGCAAACCTTGAGTTCTGGGAGACATACAACTCACAGGAAATCGTTCCTTACCTCTCACAGCTCGACCAGCGTGTTGCTAATGCTAATTCTGAGACTGTAGATACAACTAAGGCTGAGGCTGCTGATTCTGCAAAGGCAGAGCCTGCAAAGCCAGCTGCACAGGCAAACTTCCAGTTGAAGAAGTCTGACGCTAATACAGCTGCAACCGGTAAGGCAGATGCTAAGACCGAGCAGTTGAAGAAGCAGCATCCGCTCCTCGCTATCTTCCAGCCTATCAATCAGGGTTATAGCCTCGTTGGTTATGCTCATGTTCGTGATACTGCTGCCATCAACAAGATTATCTATGGTGATGAGGCTAAGAAGGTGCTCCCAACTGACTGCAAGCTCCTTTGGAGTGCTAAGCCAATGGATGGTAACAAGAACATCTTCGAGCTCTATGCTCTCAAGGTTACTTCTACCAACGGTCGTGCTCCACTTGAGGGTGACGTTATCGTTGATGCAAAGGATGAGTTCGACCACACAACAGGTCGCCCAGTTGTAAGTATGTCAATGAACACAGAGGGTGCTCGTCTCTGGGCTGCTCTTACAAAGGCTAACACTGGTAAGGCTATCGCTATCGTTCTTGATGATGCTGTTTATTCAGCTCCTATGGTGCATGGTGAGATCGCTGGTGGTAACTCTCAGATCTCAGGTAACTTCACTATCGAGGATACAAAGGACTTGGCTAACACATTGAAGTCTGGTCGTATGCCTGCACCTGCACGTATCGTACAGGAAGAGGTTGTAGGTCCTACACTCGGTGCTCAGTCTATCCAGCAGGGTATCTGGTCATTCGCTATCGCATTCGTACTCCTCTGCATCTACATGATTGTGATGTACGGTGCAATCCCAGGTCTCATGGCTGACGCTGCACTTATCGTCAACCTGTTCTTCACACTCGGTATTCTTGCATCGTTCCAGTCGGCTCTGACCATGCCGGGTATAGCGGGTATAGTGCTGACGCTCGGTACGGCGGTGGATGCCAACGTGCTTATCTACGAGCGTATCAAGGAAGAGCTCCGCAGAGGTCTTGGCATGAAGCAGGCACTCGCAGCAGGTTACAGCAACGCATTCTCTGCAATCTTCGACTCTAACCTCACATCTCTCATCACAGGTATCATTCTGCTGACTATCGGTACAGGTCCTATCAAGGGCTTCGCTACAACATGGATCATCGGTATTGTATGTTCATTCTTCACAGCCGTATTCCTCACACGTATCGTTTATGAGAACCGTATGGCTAAGGACAAGTGGCTGAACCTCACATTCGGACGCACATTCCTCCAGAATACAAATTACAAGTTCATGTCTATTTATAAGAAGAGCTTCGTATTCTATGGAATCGCAGTTGTTGCATTCATCGCAAGCTTCGCTGTTCGCGGTCTTTCTCAGTCTATCGACTTCACTGGTGGTCGTAACTATGTAATCGCATTCGAGAATGCTGTTGAGCCTGAGCAGGTTCGTCCTATCCTCAGTGAGGAGTTCGCAGGTTCTAACACCAACGCTATCGCAATCGGTACTGACGGTAAGACACTCCGTGTTTCTACCAACTACAAGATCGAGTCTAACAGTTCAACAGTTGACGACGAGTGTGAGAATAAGCTCTACACATGTTTGAAGAAGGGTGGCTTCGTAAAGCAGGCAAGCGTTGAGGCATTCAAGAACCCAGACGTTCGTGAGGGTGGTTCAATCATCTCTTCTCAGAAGGTAGGTCCTTCAGTAGCTAAGGATATCACATACGGCGCTATCATCTCTGTATTGGTTGCACTCGTAGCTATCTTTATCTACATCCTCATCCGTTTCCGCAACGTAGCATTCTCTGTAGGTTCAATCGTTGCCCTTGCTGTTGATACAGTAGTGGTAATCGGTTTCTACTCAGCACTCTATGACATCGTTCCTTGGAGCCTTGAGATTGACCAGACCTTCATTGGTGCTATCCTGACTGTGATTGGTTACTCAATCAACGATAAGGTGGTTGTATTCGACCGTATCCGTGAGAACCTCGGCATCCACGTTAAGCAGGATCCACAGATCACATTCAATGATTCTGTAAATCAGACTCTCGCACGTACTATAAATACATCAGTATCTACATTGATCGTGCTGCTCTGTATCTTCATCCTCGGTGGTGATTCAATCCGCAGCTTCTCATTCGCAATGATTCTCGGTGTATTCTTCGGTACTCTCTCTTCAATCTTCATCGCTGCTCCTACAGCTTACCTCACACTTGGTAAGAAGATCGTTGAGGAAGAGAACGCACCTGCAACAGCAGAGGTTAAGGCATAAGAAAAAATATAAAGTAATATAAGTAAAGAGCCGTATCCGATATAATCGGGTGCGGCTCTTTTGTTTTTCTTCATAATAAATGCAACTTCAGTGCTTGGGGGCTTTCAAGAAAATTTACCTCAGGTTATATTTATAACGCTAAGTCGCAAAGTTTATATAGTTTACAACAAGTTGCTTTTTAACTGACAAAAATTTTTCGCTAAGGCTCAACAGACTTAAGCAAGTTCCCAATCTTTTACCATCACTTAAAATTCATATTGGATAAAGATTGGTAAGATTGGTAATTATTTCTCGCTAAGGCTCAACAAAAGCTAAAGCAAGTGTCAGTTCAAGCACCGAAGGTGCGCATTCCGTTCTCTTCGTGTATTCTGTGTTCCTAAATATCCTTTGCACCTCCGCGTCTCTGCGTTTAAATTAATTTTTCAGGAAACTCGCATAGCTCGTTGAGCCTTGCAAAAATCTCTCTTAAATCCTATTAATCTGTGTTCCTAAATATCACAGGACATAAAACAATCAGGGGTGGCATTTCGCCACCCCTGCATCGTTTTTATATCGTCAGAATATATTATTCTGGACGCATGATAACCTCGGCATGATTGCCACTCTTGAGAATTACATTCTTGATATAAGAAGATATGTCCTCTGGAGTAACGCTCTCAATAAGCTTCTTATAGTCGGTGTAGTTGTCCTTGCCATAGAGTTTCCACTCTATGATAGCACCTACCCAGAAACCATTGCTCTTGAATGAGATTTCAGCCTCCTTGAGCATATTTTCCCTTATCTTGGTAACCTTGTCAGGATCTACCTTATCTGCTGCGTCATTCACGATTTTCTTCATAAGCTCAGCTGCCATGTCAAGCTTTGAAGGGTCAGAGATAGGAGCAGAGGTGTTGAGAGTTACTAATGGTGTAGAACCTGTAAGATTGATTCTGCAGGAAGCACTACAATGGTAGGCTGCAGAAGCATCCTCACGAACCTGTTTCAGCATCTCATTTGAAAGCACCTCACCAGTGTATTTCATAAGCACGTCATTCTTGCGTGTATTCTCTGCCGGAGCATAGTACATGTTTGCAAGCTGTGGCTTCGGACTTTCCATCTTGCGCTTGAAATCAAGTTTCTTCTTACCTTTGAAGAATGAAGTTACATCCTTCAGAGCCACGTTGTCAGCCTTATTGGCAGGAAGAGAGGCAATATACTGCTCGATAAGAGGAAGTAGGGTAGCCTCGTCATAGTTGCCTACGAATACGAATGTGTAGTTTGCTGCATTGGCTGTACGCTCTTTGATAATCTCAAGACAGCGGTCGTATGATATCTTATTAATGTCAGCCTCGCACAGCATCTTGTAACGTGGATTTCCGCTGGTAGTAATAGTGGTGAGAGAGTCCTCAAAGGCATACTCAGGCTGAAGTCCCTGACTTGGCAGGACGAGCTTCAGTTGCCCCATGAATGACTCAAATGCCGGTGAATCCTTTGCTACAGAAGTGAAGTTAAGATATACCAGCTGCAAGAAAGTCTCAATATCCTTTGGAGTGGTCTGACCTCTCACGTTGCTGCGTGTAACATTCATGTTAAAGCTTACGTTACACTGCTTTCCTGCAAGAGCCTTCTGCAGTTCGTTATTGCTGAAGTTGCCAAGTCCAGAGAGACGGCCAATATAATCCATAACCTTCAGGTTAGAATAGTCTTTCTCTCCATAGAGGCAGGTACCTCCCTTTGAGAATGCGGTAAGCTGAATCTCGTCGGTCTTGTAGTCGGTCTTCTTCAGAATGACGGTAGCACCATTGCTAAGTGTGAGTTCCTTATAGCCAAGGGCTGCGTTCTCAGTGGTCTTCTTTATGCTGCCCTTCTTTGGAAGTTCTGCAATCAGAGGCTCGTTCTTGGTGTTATCCACCCAAGGCTCCTGCTTCTCTGCACGTGCTGCCTCGTATGTCTTGCGAAGCTCATCTGCAGTAGGTACGAAACGGCCCTCTTTTTCCTGAGCAAACTCATAGATGACAAGGTTTGTATCGCTAACGCTGATTACCTGATTAGCATACTGATTCACCATCTCAGGTGTCACCATCTGCGAAATCATGTTCCAGAACTGATGTTCGTCCTCAATGCTTGGAATAGGCTCGTTGTGAACGAAATGGCTGCTATACTGACTACCGAACATATCATTGTCACGCTTGTCACGGTTGAGGAACTCTTTCTCTATCCATGACATGAAGCCATCCTTTGAGCGAATAAGCTCTGAAGCAGAGAAGCCATGCTGCTTTGCACGCATTATCTCACGCACAGCATCACGAAGGGCTTCAAGGTCCTTGTTCTCCTTTGGAACGACGTAAAGTTGGAAGGCATCCTTAGTGTCGGAATACACATAATTGCCCACTTGGGCATTTGCTGCCACGAAATTACATTCCGGCTTCTGTGCCAGTTCGTTGAAACGTGACTCAAGCATACCTCTCAGCATCATCTTTATATAATGGTTAACGAGGTATATCATTGTGCCCTTCAGACTGTCTGGCATGGCATCAATCTTCATGCAGACGTTAATCTGATTGTTTCTCATCTCCTTGTCCTTGTCAACAAAATAGATAGGCTCATAGTTGTCAGGCACAGGATATTTCTCCACCTTTGCAGCATTAGGGTCAAGAGGGATAGAACTGAAGAGTTCCTTGATAACCTTTTCTGTATGGTCCACGTCCACATCACCAACTACTATGACAGCCTGATTGTCTGGACGATACCATTTCTTATAGTACTTGCGCAAAGCATCGTATTCAAAGTTGTCCACCACGCTCATAAGTCCGATAGGAAGACGAACACCCCACTTTGAGCCAGGATAGAGCTTTGGAAGGTTAGCCTCAAGCAATCGCATATTGGCATTGTTGCGCATAGCCCATTCGCCGTGTATAACGCCACGCTCCTTGTCTATCTCCTTATCCTCAAGCAGAAGACCGTTACTCCAGTCCTTGATGATAATGAGGCATGAGTCGAGGGCAGACTGGCGTGTCGTTGGAACGTTGTTTATGTTATAGACAGTCTCATTGATACTTGTGTAAGCATTGAGATCACGACCAAAAGCCACACCGAGTGAACGGCAGAACTCAATAATGCCATTCTCCTTGAAGTGTTCAGAACCATTAAAGGCCATGTGCTCAAGGAAGTGAGCAAGGCCACGCTGGTCTTCTTCTTCCTGAAGAGAACCTACACGCTGGGCGATATAGAAATTAGCTACATGCTCAGGCCATTCATTGTGACGGATGTAATAGGTAAGACCATTGGGGAGTTTACCAATACGAACACCTGTGTCAACAGGTACAGGGGGCAACTGCTGTGCGTTTGCCATTGCTGTAAGTGCAAATACGAACAGCAAAAGTAGTTTTCTTAGTTTCATTTTGTTTTAATTGAACTATTTGTTTAGTTATGTGTGATTTGTTATTTGTATATTTGAGTTTGTTAAAAGCTACACAGGTTTATATTTTTGGCAAAGGTACTATCATATTTCCAATTCGCAAAAAAATCTGCCAATGATTATATATAATTAACATAAAGCATGTCTCGAACTCACGTTAAATTTAAGCGATTTAATCTCAGTTTATCGAGTTATTTTTCCTTATGTTTCTGGAGGTATCTGTAAAGCAAATCCTTATATTCCTGTGACTGATTTCCGTTGGTAAAGGTAGTAACTAATTTCGGCATTGCCAAATATATAACGTGAGTTCGACCAAATTGCTGATACAGCCTGCAAGGCTAACACCCATCACCCGCCATCCGATATAGGGTGTGTTTATTTTTGGTACACTATATACTGAACCTTTTTGCTTTTGCATATACCCAATGCGCCATACCCTGACAGAACGATTCGTTCCCTCTGCTCATCTCTTTTTTGACCTAATGCACTGATTTGGTGCATCTGCTTATCATCTTCTTCTCTTCTTTTGAGCTGAGGTCGTGAATCGCGCCCCCACTATGATTCTTTTCTCCTCCAAGGGGAGTCTGAATTGGGCACCCCTTTTGTGATCCCATATTTGCTATGCCAAATTGTTTTAATTTTCGCAAAGCTCAACAGGCCTCGCAAGTGTTGAAGATGATGTTTGTCGAGGTTTGTATATATATTCCCGTGATTGCTCAATAGCCTGCAGAACTATCTTGCAAACTCCCTATCGTGGGGCAAATATCTTCGATATAGGGAACGGACTTGAAACGGATTTGAAACGGAGGTGGAACGGACCTGGGACTGGGTGGGCTTTTTCTATGACAATGCAAAGTTACTACGATTTCCCCGTATAAAAAAATCCATGAGCAACTTTTTACACATTGAACTATGTTAATAGAAGTGAATCAGTGTAATGTACTGAAAGACAATAAAATAAGCTATAACGTAAAAACATATCGGGTAACGTCCCAAAAGGTTCAGTATATAGTGAACCTTTTATACACACACCCTATCGTTTTACCAGTCTTCTTTTCAATAATATATATATAATATAATTATATTATATATATATTATTGAGGTCAAGCCAAGAGAACCTGAATTCTATTAAGCAATTCGTCCCTCGAAAGACTTTTTTTGTTAATTGCCGCAATATTTCGTCAAAAGATTTGGTTGTTTTCTCGATTTTTTGTAATTTTGCAGCAGTTAACGGTTTGGCATCTACGGAACGATCGGGTGCTTCGGCATGTCTGGTCACGACTGTTTCTCTTAGAACAGTATGCCAAGCCGTTTCTTTTTTGTCATATTCCTCTTCGTTTTTAGGAATCGAAATTGCAAACTTCGGCTGTCCCTTCATGACGCTCTCCTTCATCTCAGGGGTAACGTCAACAGAGTGGGGGAGGTAGTTGGTGCCTATTTTTTTGGTACACTATATACTGAACCTTTTTGGGGGTGCAAGTATATCAGCATATAACAAAGAGTGCTGATAATCAGATGCTTAAATTTACAAGCCAACGTTTTGATTTACCAAAAACTTGGTTCACTATTTTCTGTTATCATACCTTTTCTGTCGAGAAATAGGCAAAATCAGACTTTATTCAAACATGATGACGAAATGCGTGTATAAATATCAAAAACGTTAACATTCAAGCCTCGGTCCATGTCGGGAAAGCAAGAAGAACAGAAAAAGGTTCAGTATATTGTGAACCTATTTATACAGACACCCTATCCCCTCGATTTTTATCTCTTTCATTGGCAAACCGATTTCTTTTTGTCTGTTGAGGATGAATAATAACACTCTGCGCCTTAGCGTCTTAGCGTTTTAAAATTATATTTTATGGTTGTCAACGCTAATTCTTGTTCCGAAAACTGCATCGCAAGGTGCGATTATAAAATTTGACCAAAGAAGAAGCCTTGCCCCCTATGTAGGAAGCAAGGCTTTATCTTTTACAAATTTCGCGAGTGGGGCTTACATATCGAAGCCGCCACCGTCGCCACCAATAGCGTTATTATTGTTATTATTGTTGTTGTCGTCGTCATCATCTTCCTCGCCTGGACGGCCCTTCTTCTTGTTGCCACCGTTGCCGAAGTTCCATGTGAGGTTGAAGTTCACCTTACGTCCGCCACGACGGAAGAGCTGGTGAATCTCGTAACCATCGCCTGATCTGTAGTTCTCGCCATGACGGGAGTTGAGCACGTCGCGGCAGTTGATTGAGAGGGTGAAGAGGCGGTTGAAGAAGTTTTTCCTTATACCGAAGTCAACCTGATAGGATGAAGGACGGTAACCCTGGGTGATTACTGCGCGTGAGTTGTAGCGACCGGAGGTCTGGATGGAGATGTCGTATGGCAGACGTATTGAAGCCGTCATGCGGGCATTCCATGTGAAGTTATCGTTGGATTTACCTGTCACTACCTGTGTGTGTGTACCAGTTCCGCTTGCTACAGGCTCGCCATTATCATCAATATCGATTTCGTGTGAGAAAGCATCGAGCTTGTAGTAGTAGGCGTTGATGTTGGTGTTGAGGTCAACAATCTTGAAGAGCTTGTTCTTTGCTGTGAGTTCAAGACCTGATGACTGGCTCTTTGCCACGTTCAGAGAGGTGGAGTACATTGTTTTCTCGTCTTTGCCCTGATAGCTGATGCGCTGCATGACATCGGTGGTTGGACGGTAGTATGCACTTACAAGGAGTGAGTGCTGGTCCCATGTCTTGAGGTAGTTGAGTGAGAAGGAGTTAGAGAACTCCGGTGTCAACTTCGGATTACCGAATGAAACCATAGAGGCATCGCTCGTGTTGCGGAAGGAGTTGAGCTGACCACCCCAAGGACGACGCAGACGGCGCGTATAGTTGAGCTGCAACTGCTGTGACTCTGTGAGTTGATATGACATGAAGAGTGAAGGGAAGAGCTCGAAGAAATCCTTCTTGAAGGGGTTAGCCTTCTCGCCCTTGAACTCCTGACTCCAGCTATGGCTCTCGGTATCCACTTTCCAGTATTCGCCGCGAAGACCAGCCATGATGCCAAGCTTGCCAAGAGTGAGGTTTCCGGTTATGTAGCCGGCATGAATCTCGTTCTTGTAGATGAAGCGGTTGTAGTACGATGTGTCAGCCTTTGCATGGTCTCCTGCCCATGTGTTGTCCTTGTTCAGCTGGTTAGGGGTGTTCTCCTTGGAGAAAGAGCCGTTGTATCCGGTTTCGAGCTTGAAGTTGTCGGATATCTTGTTCTCATAGTCGAGTTTCACCTCGAAGCGGCGGTTCTTTCCGTTAGAAGGACGGTGCTCATATCTGTATTCTACCGGATGCTGGTCGTCGTTGAAATATGTGATGGAGTCCTGATGGATGTTGGTATTCTTGCTGTCCCATTTGTTTCCGCTTACTGTGAAGTCGATGGAATGGGTGTCGGAGAAGTTATGGCGGTAGTTGAACATTCCGTTGACCATATCCATAGGACCCTTGCCTGTGGATCTGCGGAGCATTTCCTTTGTCGGGGTGTCAACTCCGTTTATTATATCGCCATAGAAATAAGGAGTGTTGCTCCATGACTTGTTCTTTCCGTGCATCATCATTCCAGTGAGGGCGATGTCGTCTTTGTCTGTCAGGTGGAATGTTATTCCGGCACGTGAGAAGAGGTTGTTGCGCATGTTCATTGTGCGCGTGTTGTGTCGGTCGTATCTGACAGGAGTGGTATTTGTAGCGTCGGAGAAGAATATCTGGTCGTCGTTCTGCTTGCCTACGTTCTCGTTATGACGCAAGCCGAGGTTCACGAAGAATTCAACAAAACGGGAGTTGTAGTTGAAGTTGATGCCTCCGCGAGCTCCGTTTCGAGTATCGACACCAGCCGATACAGAGCCGTAGTAGCCAGCCTTGCGGTCTTTCTTCAGAATGATGTTGATGATACCGGCACCACCTTCGGCAGAGAACTTGGCAGAAGGGTTGTCCATTACCTCGATGCGGTCGATGCTCTCGGCAGGAATCTGCTGAAGGATCTGTCCCATGTTGTCGGAGGTGAGTCCGGCGCTACGGCCGTTGATCCACACCTCTACGGAACTGTTTCCGCGAAGTGACACATTACCGTCGTTATCGACCTCAACGCTTGGGATGTTGTCGAGGACCTCGGATGCAGACTCGCCCACGTTTGCAAGGTTACTTGATACGTCGAATGTCTTGCGGTCAACTTCGAGCTTCATTGTTGATTTCTGACCAACGACCTTGACCTCGTTGAGCATATTTGCATCCTCAGCCATGTGGATACCCGCATAGCTTACAGTCTTGTTGGTGTCAGAAATTCGGAACTCCTTGGTTACGGTTTTGTAACCCACAAAGCTAAGGGTGAGCGTGTACTCACCATTCTTTAGGTTCTTGATGGTGAATTTACCATCAAGATCGGTTGTTGCACCACCAGCGATAGTCTTGCTTCCTTTTGGTGATACAGCAACATTAACAAAGCCAAGAGCCTCGTCGTTGCTCTTGTCCAATACCTTTCCCTTAACTGTGCCCTGAGCCATTATTGTGAGCACGGCAAACATCATAAGAGAAAGCGTAAACAATCTTTTTGTCATTACCTGAAATTACATTTAAACGATTAAAAGACCCACCCCCGAACCCCTCCCGTAAAGGGAGGGGAGTAGTATGTATTTCTCCCCGTAGAAGGTGGGATTGTATTTGTTGATTTTATAGAAATAGACCTTCCCTTTTGATTAGAAGAATGTATCTATTCCCCCTGACACATACTCCGATGTTATCAACATCGGACTTCCCTTTATGGGAGGGGGTAGGGGTGGGTCTGTTATTGCTTCTTAAAAGCCTTATATATCTTCTCTGCAGCAGCTTTGAACTCATCCTCTGTGAGCTTAAGCTTCTCGTTTGCGAAGTTAGCGTCCTTCTCACTCTGCATAGGGATGAGGTGGATGTGAGCGTGTGGAACCTCAAGACCGAGAACAATCTGGGCAACCTTTACGCAAGGGAAAGCCTCCTTGATAGCCTTGGCAACTTTCTTTGCAAACACCTGATAACGAGCAATCTCGTCGTCTTCCATATCATAGATATAGTCAACCTCACGACGTGGGATGACAAGAGTATGACCTACAACAAGAGGATTGATGTCAAGAAATGCGTAGAACTCATCGTTCTCTGCACATTTATAGCTTGGGATTTCGCCAGCTGCAATTTTTGAAAAGATATCCATACTTATTTTCTAATTCCTATTTACTATAATAACCTTAGACGATGTAAATCCGAAAAAGTCAAATCACATCATGAAAAAAATATAATAATGCCCCCTCTAGCCCCTTGAGAAGGGGTTGGAGGGGACTACTTTTTCTACTCGATTGTTATATTGTCAATTCTGAGTCTGATTTTGCCACGAGGAATTGTAATCTCAACCTCGTCGCCAACCTTATGATTGAGAAGACCCTGAGCGATAGGAGTCTTGACGGAAATCTTTCCGGCATGAAGGTCAGCCTCATTCTCAGCCACGATGGTGTATGTCATCTTTGACTTTGTTGTGAGGTTGGTCATCTCTACCTTTGACAATAGCTGAACCGCATCTGTAGAGAGACGGCTCTTATCTATGATCTTTGCATCAGCAAGAGTGAGCTTCATCTGATTGATTTTCTCCATGAGCTTTGCCTGTGCCTCCTTGGCAGCATCATATTCAGCATTCTCAGAGAGATCTCCCTTATCACGAGCCTCTGCTATTGCAGCCGAAGCCTTAGGACTCTCCACAGCCTCTAGACGGTGGAGTTCTGCTACGAGTGCCTCGTAGCCTTCTTTTGACATGTATGCCATATTTATTTACACTTTTATAATTTACTATTTACTATTTAGCTGCATCCATTATGTTTAGGTCGACGGTCTGCAGACTAAAAAATAAGAACCCCGACATCACTTAATCTTTCAGCGATACCGGAATCCTGTTTCCTCATTATGTGTTTTCCGAAAAGACCTTTGA
>CAMKEM010000067.1 GCA_946411565.1 uncultured Prevotellaceae bacterium
CAAAGATTATCATATCTTTTTCTTAGACGATGCAAACTTAGAGCTCTGCCTCCGTACCAAACTCGATGAAGGTTCGCTCTATGTTCGCTATAATAGCGGAGGTTCATCGAGTTTGGTTAGGAGGAACAGCAAAGGATCAAACTACTCATCTACCCCCCAAGTGGAACAACAATCGTCAAACCAGTATTCTGAATTAGGATTAAGCTTTCTTGCCAATTTAACCTCTGCATTAAGGTCAGTAATCAGAAATCCGTCCTTATCAATATGATAGATGTGTTTTTTGTAGCATTGAATTATTGTCTCCATCCAACTTTCGATAGAATCATACATCTTTGTTGGATCAGGATATAAGAGTGCAGGACTGTAAAAAAACAAAGCCTTGTAATCCTTACTCTTAGGATTCAGATTGATTAAAACAGGATCTTCGTAAATGCTATTGAATATGAACGGAGACATACATTCGTCTGTAAACCAATAGGCATCAATTTGTTGATATTCCTTATACATCTTTGCTGAAATAGGGTATGCAGCTATATTTCCAACACTACACAAAGCTCGGCTCTTTTCAACATCTTCAATTTCGAATAGATTTTTCTCATTACACCCAGATTTCCACTTGTATAGTTCCAATAATTCCGGACAACATTCAAGTTTTGCATCTTTGAATGAGTTTATGATTTCTTGGTCAGTCTTATGGCTTGCTTCCACATCCATTTTGCTCAAAATAGGATTCCCACTTTCTATTAAAGCCGTTTCTAATTCTTTGATTAGTTCTTTCATTTTATTGATTTTGTTTTGGTTTTTAAACATACAACATGCCGAATATGGATTAGCACATTGGAATTCGGGTGACAGCCATCCCTTTTTGACAACCCCATTTTCTGTATGTCTGATTTCCAACCAATTCCCTTTGCATCCAATAACAGTATATAAATCACCCCATGATGGATTGTCTATGTAGAAAGTCACCTTAGATTTTGTATCAGGCCAGGAATACAAAGGTATTCTTTCTGTTGTAGATGGATTAACGGCTAAACATTCCATATTAATCCAACCCAAGCCAGTCCTGATTGTATCAGCGTTATATTCTATTTGAGCCATATTATTTGTGATGGCTCTAATTGTTACTATCTGATATTCTTCACTTATCGTGTCATTCATTAAAGAGTCTATTTTCTCGGACGAAGCATCGGCTTCTGAAAAAACATAATTCCACGTTTGCATATTTTTGAGGATGCAACTTCCATCCATCGTTATTGTTTCCTGCATAGTACAAGAAATCAAAAGTGAACCCAAAATTAAAATTACGACAGTTTTCATTTGGCGAGTTCTTTCATTTTATTGACTTTGACTTGATTGTTACACGTGCAACTCTCTTACGTTAGCACCATAGGGCGGTTATGTTCACGAATAATCACATAAACAATAACGCTCTCGTTGCCTTGTTTATTGCTTGAAGGTAAATCTATTTGTAATGCTAAGACAATACTTAAAAGTAAGGATATCCCTTCACTGATAGTCCATCGATTGTCCATCAGTACTCCATCGATTGTCCATCGAAACTATGGAGTATCTATGGAGTATGTATGGAGCATCTATGGAGTATCTTCGGAGGAAGAGCGGAGAAACAGCTTGTTTCCTTTAGAGATACAAGCCTTTTATTATTGGGGGAGAACGACAAGAAATGGAAAAGAAAATCCCCACACCGTCAAGGATTCACAAGGAATTGCTTGAGAGAGTGGGGGGAACTCTTTATTCATTTAGTCTGCTCAGATAATCGTATATCAATTTCAGAACCATCCATACAACTTACCCTTGCATTGTCATTGTCAAATTTTATGTGTGAAAACGCATCTGGCAAATGAATTACAGAATCTATAACGATAGATTGGGTGTTTATCATATAGATATCAAGTTCTGTAATGACAAGAAGTATTTCATTAAACAAATGATGCTCTATATAGTAGTTGTCAAGTTTTACTGATAGTTTCGTTTTTGAATCGAAAAAATCAAAAATCAGAAAATCAAGATCTATCCCAATAAAGAAAATGTGATCGTCAATATTATAAATATCAGGAAAAACAGAGTCGCTTTGCCAACAAAGCTTAACACTTTGTTGGCAAACAACAATCTCTATAAAATGATTGTATTGAATCAAACTATCAGCTTTTATCAATTCTTTTGCATCTAAAGAATTGTAATCAGCTTCAGTTATTTCATTGAATTTCAACTCCATTTACGACAGATATGCTAATGGAAAAGCCTATGCTTTTTTCAGTATTTCAAGCAGATGTCGCCAAACCATATCAACAGTTGGGATGAGCAGACGCTCGTCTGGTGAATGAACTCCACGGAGCGTTGGACCCATACTGACCATATCGAGGTTCGGATAGCGTTCGGCAAAGAGACCGCACTCAAGTCCGGCATGTATTCCGAGAACCCTTGGCTCTTTATTGAAGAGTTCCTTGTATGTATCAACAACGATCTTTGTCAATCGACTGTTAGGGTCCATCTTCCAAGCAGGATAGCCCTCGCCAGTATCAACTTCGGCACCAGCCAACTGGAATACAGAACGAACAGTAGCGCACATATTATCCAAAGCAGACATTACGTTTGAGCGTTGTGAAGTGGTAACGAGTACAGAACCGTCCTCCTGAGTCTTTACGCTTGCCAGATTGCTTGAAGTCTCAACCAACCATTCTATTGCCTCGTCTTGACACATAGACATGATTCCATTATCCACACCTTGAAGTGCAAGGATAATCTTACGACTGTCGTCCTCAGTCATAAGAGGTTCTGCATCAGTTGATTCCATGTACATGTTAATGTTTTTCTCCGTAACGTGGAACTCCTCTTCTACATCAGAAACAAAGATGTTGAAATCAGCACGAACCTGCTCTTTCTGGGCGAATGGAACGGCAATAATCATCTCGCCATCACGAGGAATAGCGTTGTGAAGGCCACCAGCCTTGAGAGTTCCGAGACGTACCTGTACCTTCTCCATTTCCTGATAGATGAAGCGAACAAGCAACTTAACGGCATTAGCACGTTTCTTGTTGATATCGTCACCAGAATGACCGCCTGTGAGTGAGTTTACGCCAATCTTCAAGAAGAACATTCCGTTCACTTCCTTCTCGTATTTTTGACGGAAAATAGCCTGAGTACGCTTACCTCCGGCACATGAAACGAAAATCTGTCCTTCGTCCTCAGAATCGAGGTTGACGAGCATAGAACCTGTCATGAAACCAGCCTTCATGCCCTCAGCACCTGTCAATCCTGTTTCCTCGTCACGAGTAAATACGCACTCGATAGGACCATGCTCAATATCGTTTGAGTCGAGTAGGGCAAGCTCCATAGCGATGCCTATACCATCGTCAGCACCAAGGGTTGTGCCTTTTGCACGAAGCCATTCACCGTCAACGTATGTCTCGATAGGATCATTATCAAAGTCTATTGTGCATTCTGGCAATTTCTCGCACACCATATCCATGTGACTCTGTAGGATTATTGTCTCACGATTCTCGTAGCCTGGAGTTGCATTCTTGCGGATAAGAACATTGCCAGTCTCGTCAACGATTGTCTCAAGACCACGGCTCTCACCGAATTCTTTCAGAAAAGCAATCATCTTCTCTTCACGCTTTGAAGGGCGTGGAATAGTGTTGATTTTCGCGAATTGCTCAAACACACATGTAGGATTTAATTTATTTTTATTCATTATTAATATTATTTATGTATAGATTTACGAATATTTTTCTTATCTTTGCACCCGAAAACATGAATCGGACGCGAAAAAGCACCCGAAATGAGTGTAAAAGGGATTTTCAGTATGCAAAAGTAGTGAAATATTTCTAAATCACCTCATTTTTTCACGTAAAATTAATGCAATCAGAAAAAATCAGATACAAAAAAAGAAATGAATAAGAAGTTTTTCACATCGGCTATGGCTGTAGCAGCTCTCGCCGTATCATTCACATCATGCGACAAGTCTAATCAGCAGCCAGAGGCAACTCCTGCTCAGACAGCTCCAGTAGAACTCAAGATAGGTTATGTTGAGGTTGACTCTATCATGAGCCAGTACCAGTTCTGCAAGGACTATACTCTCATCCTCGAGAAGAAGAGCCAGAATATTCAGTCAACTCTTCAGCAGAAGGGTGCTGCTCTCCAGAATGCAGCAGCTAATTTCCAGCAGAAGCTTCAGCAGAATGCATATACAGAGCAGCAGGCACGTCAGATTCAGGCTGGTCTCCAGAAGCAGCAGGCTGACCTCGAAGGTCTTCAGCAGCGTCTTGGTGCTGAGTTCCAGGGCGAGACTGAGAAGTTCAACAAGGCTCTCCGCGATTCTATCCAGCACTTCCTCGCTGTATATAACAAGGACAAGAAGTATTCTCTCATTCTCACAAAGCAGGGTGACAACATCCTCTATGGTGATAAGGCTCTCGACATCACTACTCAGGTAGTTGCTGGTCTTAACAAGGCTTACAAGAAGACTGATCTCACAAAGTCTGCTTCTAAGGACGAGAAGAAAAAGTAATGAAACAGATAAACTGGGGCTTCATCGGGTGCGGTGAGGTGACAGAAATAAAAAGCGGCCCGGCATTTAATGAAGTGCCGGGCTCGCGTGTAGTAGCGGTGATGAGCCGTAATGCGCAGAAGGCACGCTCGTATGCTGAGCGTCATGACATAGCCAAGTGGTACACCGATGCCCAGGCTCTTGTTGACGATCCTAACGTGAATGCCATCTATATCGCAACTCCTCCATCATCACATGCTACTTATGCCATCATGGCTATGAACGCAGGCAAGCCTGTCTATGTAGAGAAACCGCTTGCGGCTTCCTATGATGACTGTGCTCGCGTAAACCATGTTAGTCAGGTTACTGGCGTACCATGCTTTGTAGCATACTATCGTCGCTATCTTCCTTATTTTCTTGAGGTTAAGGATATAGTCGATTCTGGTAGGATAGGGGAGGTTATCAATGTTCAGATACGATTCTCCGTACCACCACGCGAACTTGACTATAACTCAAAGGAAAAGCGTCCATGGCGATTGCAGTCAGATATTGCAGGAGGTGGTGGATATTTCTACGATCTTGCACCCCATCAGTTGGATATGCTCCAGTATGTGTTTGGTGTCATTACCCATGCGGAAGGATATTCCGCTAACAGAGGACGACTCTATACAGCCGAGGATACTGTAAGTGCCTGTTTCCGTTTCGAGAGCGGACTTCCTGGTAGTGGATCTTGGTGCTTTGTAGGACATGAGTCTGCAAGAGAGGATCGTATTGAGGTTATCGGTGATAAGGGTATGGTGGCATTCTCTGTATTCGACTATCAGCCGATAGAACTCATTACCTCTAACGGAAATCAAAGGATAACGGTTCCAAATCCTAAATGCGTGCAGTTGCCTCTTATCCAGAATGTGGTAGAGACATTACAGGGTACAGCTCATTGTAAGTGTACAAGTATATCGGCAACGCCAACTAACTGGGTTATGGATAGGATTCTTGGAAAATTCTAAGATCATACCCTCACTCGGGATTATACATGAAGATATTATAACTAATTTTCCCCTCGTCCTTTGGGTATAGAATGCCCATAGGGTAGGTGAGGGGCTATCTCTATTATAAATGAAGAAACGATTATTTGCTATATATATAATAATGTGTATGACACTTGGTGTTTGTGCGCAGACAGATAGCGTTTCCGTTTATGATACTACGACTTCAGAGACGAAAGCTGATGATTCGGCAACGCCTGTGTATGATGTTGCCACACCGTATGTGGATAAAGGATGTTGGTTTGGAAGGACTTGCAAGAATATATTCGGATTCTTTACAGCTGATCCAGACACATCTTATATAGAGCCACAGCGATATAACTTCACGGTTATGGCACAGACAACCCTTACCGATGACTATTTCACGATAGAAGGTGAGGATGAGCATGTGGTTTCGTTTGCTCCTTCCAGAAAGCTTAAGTTGGGGCCTTTCTTTGGCTGGAGATGGCTTTTCTTTGGATATGTATTCAATGTGAATACTATTAATCTGAGTTCCAAGCATATTGACGTTAATACAACGTTATATACGCCTGCAATAGCCGTTGACCTCGTTTATCGAAAGCTTGGCGATGGCTATACACTAAGGTCTATGCAGAATGGTGAACATGATGCCACCGATATGCTCGAAGGCATGGAGATAGATGGTCTGAATATCGACATCATGTCGGTTAATGCGTACTATGTCGTTAACAAGAAGAAATACTCGCATCAGGCTGCTTTTAACCAAACCAACCGACAGCTTCAGAATGCAGGTTCTTGGATATTCGGAACTGGCTACAACAGATGCAGCGTGTCTATGGACTGGGAGGCATTCAAGAAGCAGGTAAAGAAAAAGACCAAAGGCGATGAGCGATATATGATAAACGACTCAGCCTTGGTGTTCAATAAGATGAGCTATCGAAGCGTCCCTCTATCCGTTGGTTACGGATACAACTGGGTGTTTGCCAAGAACTGGCTCTTCGGAGCACAGATGTTAGGCTCTCTCTCTTATATGTGGTCACACGGAGATACTTATAGTCCGTCACTTAAGGATATGGTTAAGGATTTCAAGATCAATAACTTCACCTTTGACGGTACGTTACGTCTCGGACTTGTTTGGAATAATGCCAAGTGGTTTGCTGGAGCAAGTGCTATTTACCATACCTACCACTATCATCAGGATAAGCTCCGTGCGGATAACATATTCGGACAGCTTAATGTGTATGTCGGTTATAATTTCTGGAGAAAGAAATAAAAACGGTCATCAATAACACTAATTATGAAAACAAAAGCATTTTTTATTCTGCTGTTATGTATGATTTGCTCTATGGGAGCATCTGCATATCAGTCAAAGAAGGACATGGAGCGCATTGAGCAACTGCTCGCCGATGCACAGAAGCTACCAAAGGATTCAAATCTCATGCTTCATTTTGGAAAGCAATTCCTCAATATACCATACGTTGCCCATACTCTTGACCGTAACTTGAAAGAGGAAAAACTTGTGGTCAATACTCGCGAACTTGATTGCACCACGTTTGTTGAGAACGTGCTTGCACTCACACTTTGCGCACAGCGAGGCGAGACCAAGTTCGGCGATTTTGAACTCCAGCTTCAGAAAATCCGCTATCGTAATGGGAAGATGGAATACACACGTCGTCTGCACTATTTTACGAGTTGGATAGAGGACAATGTGCACATGGGCTATGTCACTAAGGTGGAGAGTGACCGCAAGCCTTTCACCGCCATTCAGCATCTGAATGTCAACTATATGTCAACTCATGCCAAGGACTATGCCATGCTTGCCGCACATCCAGAGTGGATGGAGGGAATCAAGGAGATGGAGCAGACAATCACTGGCAACGATTTTCGCTATATTCCGAAGACGGAGATTGGTAACAGTAAGCTACTCCGTCAGACAATCAAGAACGGTGATATCATCGCAATCTTGACAAAAAAGAAAGGACTTGATACTTCGCACATCGGAATTGCTGTTTGGAAAAAAGATGGTCTTCACCTCATGAATGCATCTTCAATTCATAAAAAAGTGGTGATTGAACCCATGCTTTTGCAAAATTATATGAAGAAACATCCCTCTCAGATAGGAATTAGGCTCTGTAGAGTTGTGGATTTGAAAAAAAATTAGTAACTTTGCACCCGAATTCAGGAAAATGTACTTCTTAGTACTTCGTATAAAGAACAAATAATGATAACAATTACCAATCTCGCCATTCAGTTTGGCAAGCGCGTCCTCTACAAGGACGTAAATCTTAAGTTTACAGCAGGAAACATCTATGGTGTTATCGGTGCCAACGGTGCCGGAAAGTCAACTCTCCTTCGTGCAATCAGCGGCGAACTGGAGGCTAATAAGGGAACTATTGAGCTTGGTCCAGGTGAGCGTCTCTCAGTACTTGAGCAGGACCACTTCAAGTACGATAACTATACTGTCATCAATACCGTACTTATGGGGCACCAGCCTCTATGGGAGAATATGCAGGAGCGTGAGGCTCTCTATTCAAAGGCAGAGATGACCGAGGAAGATGGAAACCGTGCTGCAGAACTTGAGGAGGCTTTCGCTGAAATGGACGGTTGGAACGCAGAGAGCGATGCAGCACAGCTTCTTTCTGGTCTTGGCATCAAGGAGGATTCTCACTACAAGATGATGTCTGAGCTTTCAAACAATGAGAAGGTGCGCGTTATGATGGCTAAGGCTCTCTTCGGAAACCCTGATAACCTCCTCCTCGACGAGCCTACCAACGACCTCGACCTCGACACCGTGCAGTGGCTTGAGGAATATCTCTCTAACGTAGAGCAGACCGTACTCGTAGTAAGTCACGACCGTCACTTCCTTGATGCAGTATCTACTCAGACCGTAGATATTGACTTCGGTAAGGTAACAGTATTCGCTGGCAACTATTCATTCTGGTATCAGTCTTCACAGCTTGCTCTCAAGCAGGCTCAGAACCAGAAGGCAAAGGCTGAGGAAAAGCGTAAGGAACTTGAGGAGTTCATTCGTCGTTTCTCTGCCAACGTGGCTAAGTCAAAGCAGACAACATCTCGTAAGAAGATGCTTGAGAAGCTTAACGTTGACGAAATCACTCCTTCTACACGTAAGTACCCTGGCATCATCTTCACTATGGAGCGTGAGCCTGGTAATCAGATTCTCGAAGTTGAGAACCTCAAGGCTGTTGATGCTGATGGAACTGTTCTCTTCGATAACGTTTCATTCAACATTGAGAAGGGCCAGAAGACTGTATTCCTTTCACATAATCCAAAGGCTATGACTGCCCTCTTTGAGATTATCAACGGTAATCGTGAGGCTGATGGCGGTACATACAAGTGGGGTATTACTATTACTACTGCTTATCTGCCACTCGATAATACAGAGTTCTTCCTGACAGACAAGAACCTCGTAGAATGGCTCTCACAGTATGGTCCTGGTAATGAGGTTGCAATGAAGGGCTTCCTTGGACGTATGCTCTTCAAGCAGGAAGAGGTTGAGAAGAAGGTGAACGTACTCTCTGGTGGTGAGAAGATGCGTTGTATGATTGCTCGTATGCAGCTCCAGAACGCTAACTGTCTCATCCTCGATACACCAACCAACCACCTCGACCTTGAGTCAATTCAGGCATTCAACAATAACCTTGTAGGTTTCAAGGGTAATATTCTCTTTAGCTCACATGACCACGAGTTCATCAACACCGTTGCTGACCGTATCATTGAGCTTACACCAAAGGGTACTATTGACAAGCTCATGACCTATGATGACTACATCTACGATGAGGCCATCAAGGAACAGAAGGCTGCAATGTACGAATAAGAACTGATCCATCTATCTCTCTGGCTATCTCCATTGAAATAAGTTTAGGAAAAGGGGGGATATCCAATACACCAACATGGAGCACATACGCTCTCCATGTTGGTGACACCATGCTAAGAAATAAAGCGTATTCGGATAATAAGTCGGGAAATGAGAAATTTTATTTTATGCGCTATTATGTGCTTGACAAGCACCACGTTATTTGCGCAAACAGCAGCCAAGGATTCAATCGTTTATATAAGTAACGGCTGTAAAGAAAAAACTTATCACTCAACCATGTACTGCACAAAACTTATGAAGTGCAGACACGAACATCAGCCAGCAGCCATGAAGGATTGTAAGAACTCATGTTCACATACTGGACATGTGGTAGCTACAACTTTGGAGGAAGCACTCAAGCAGGAAAAGAAAGAATGCTACGTATGCTGTAAGAAAATCAAGTTGTAGTGTTATAAACTAAGAGTACAGAGAACAGAAATATGAAACGCATCCTAATCATTACGATTGGATGCGTTTTTCTATTTAATGTGAGTTGGGATTAAGTATTAAAGATGCGTTTATTTCAAATTCATCGAACTCAGGTTATTTTAGTGAACACGGAAAACACGAAAGAAACGAAAATGTTTTGTTAATTCTGTGATTTCCGTGTTCTAAGACATTAATGCGAAATTAATGTGGTATTAATGGGCATTATATGTCTCACTCCGTGAGGAAACATTAATTATCATCAACAACACATTAATGTCGCATTAATTATTTTCTGTAAACGCGAAATTATGTCTATGCGTTCTTTCTCTCAAGCTCCTGAAGACTCTCCATTTTCTTAGTCTCAAGGAATTCATATACTCCACAGAGGTGTTCACGAACTCTCTTATTACCGAACTCATACACCTTTGTGCAGAGACCGTCAAGGAAGTCACGGTCATGTGATACGCAGATAAGCGTGCCGTCAAAGTCCTGTAATGCCTGTTTGAGTACATCCTTCGTCTTGATGTCAAGGTGATTGGTAGGCTCGTCAAGGATGAGAAGGTTTACTGGTTCAAGAAGCAGTTTGAGGATAGCGAGGCGAGTCTTTTCACCGCCACTAAGCACTTTTACCTTCTTCGTAGAAGCATCACCACCGAACATGAACGCGCCTAACAGGTCTGTTATCTTCTTACGAATCTCACCTTTCGCGATTTCATCAATAGTCTCGAAAACGGTAAGTTCCTCATCGAGCAAGGAAGCCTGATTCTGAGCGAAATAGCCAATCTGTACGTTGTGTCCGAGTTGTATAGAGCCAGTATGCTCAAGCTGTCCCATGATACATTTCACGAGAGTTGACTTACCCTCACCGTTTCTTCCTACGAATGCCACCTTGTCGCCACGCTCAATAGTCAGCGAGCAGTTCTCAAAGATAGTCTTTGTAACGGAAGGATCAATGCGTGAAGGGAATGTCTTGCCAACACCATCCATAATGACAGGATATGCACCAGAGCGTGGAGCTGGTGGAAACTTCAGACGCAGACGAGAGGTGTCCTCTTCGTCAACCTCCACAAGTTCGAGCTTTTCAAGCATTTTTACCTTACTCTGCACCTGATAAGTCTTAGAGTATGTACCCTTGAAACGCTCGATGAATTCCTTGGTTTCGGCTATCATCTTCTGCTGTTCCTCATATTGCTTCTGCTGCTGTGCACGACGCTCGGCACGCAGTTCTAGATACTGAGTATAAGGCACTTTATAGTCGTATATCCTGCCCATAGTCACCTCAATGGTGCGTGTGGTGATATTGTCAACAAACTTACGGTCGTGCGAA
Organism: uncultured Prevotellaceae bacterium; assembly: GCA_946411565.1. Taxonomy (GTDB): domain Bacteria; phylum Bacteroidota; class Bacteroidia; order Bacteroidales; family Bacteroidaceae; genus Prevotella. The sequence goes on from CAMKEM010000067.1 coordinate 11,148, forward strand.
ATAACTACTACTGCCTTGCCATTCTGAATGAGGAAATCCTCAAGCCATCCAATAGATTCTATGTCAAGGTGGTTCGTAGGCTCGTCAAGAAGCAGTACATCTGGATTCTTCAGAAGGAGCTTTGCAAGTTCGATACGCATACGCCAGCCTCCAGAGAATTCAGAAGTCTGACGATGGAAATCACTACGCTCAAAGCCAAGACCGAGCAGAGTCTTCTCAACATCCTCCTCAAAATGAGTCATATCAATGGCATAGAACTTCTCGCTCATAGCCGCCACTTTGTCGATGAGACCGAGATATTCCTCACTCTCATAGTCGGTACGTGTTGCGAGTTGGTTGTTGATAGCCTCAATCTCTGCCTCCATCTCCCTGAGATGCGAGAAGGCGAGAGATGTTTCCTCAAAAACGGTTCTGCCGTCTTCTGTCATAAGATGCTGAGGAAGATATGCTATGACCGTATCCTTTGGAGCAGACACACTACCACGAGTTGGCTTTCTTACGCCTGCAAGAATCTTCAAAAGGGTAGATTTGCCCGCACCGTTCTTTCCCATAAGGGCAATACGGTCGTTGTCGTTGATTGAAAAACTGATATTACTGAAGAGAGTATCACCACCGAACTCTACTGCTAATCCATCTACGGAAACCATGAACTGCGTTAAATAATTTATTTTTTAATAATTGACAATTATATCATTTGTAGGCATTTTCCCCCAATCGAATATCTTGAGCAATTCTGCCGAAGTCATCGGTTCTGGACGATCTGTCTGTCCTGCAAAATGCGCGATTTCACCGATTATCTGCTCTGGCGTGTATTGTGAACGTAAAACACCCATATCCAAGCTTTTATCACGCTTGCTGAGCCTTTGACCAGTCTCGTTGCAAAGCAATGGGAAATGAAAGAATTCTGGAGCTTTCAGCGAGAGAATATCATAGAGATAAAGCTGTTGCGATGCTGAAAGTAATAGATCACGACCTCTTACCACCTCTGTTATGCCCATCAGCGCATCATCCACCACAACGGCAAGCTGATAAGCCCAGGCACCATCTTTTCTCCTAAGCACGAAATCACCGCAATGAGTGGCAAGATTCACGCTTTGCGCTCCGTAATGTCCATCGGTGAATGCAATCTGCTTGTCGGGTACATAGAGTCTTGTTGCTGCTTGCTGATCTTTCGAAAATATGGTAGGAGTACCATTGGGCATTCCTTGAGGTCGGCAAGTTCCTTTATATACGATTCTTCCGTCAGATTCGTGAGGTGCCTGTGTCGCCATAATGTCGGCACGGGTACAGGTGCAAGGGTAGGTGAGACCTGTTTTGTTTAGCCTTTGCAGATATTCCTCGTATATCTCTGAACGCTGACTCTGGAGATAAGGACCGCAGTTGCCTCTGTTCTCCGTGCCTCCTTCATCCCAGTCAAGCCCAAGCCATCGAAGGTCGTCTTCGAGTTGCAAGGCATATTCAAGTTTGCATCTCTGAGGGTCGAGATCTTCAATTCTAAGTACCCATACGCCATCTTTCTTCTTGACGGAGAGCCAAGAAATCAAGGCTGCATACACATTGCCTAAGTGCATACGGCCAGACGGTGATGGTGCAAAACGACCTTTCATTGATTATCTCTGATTTTCTACTGCAAAGTTACTAAAAAAGGTTGAAAGATTCGATGAAATCGCAAAAAGTCGTGTTTTACACCTATTTTATATGGTTTCATTCGTTATTTTGGGGAGAAATAAGTAACTTTGTAGCCAAATTAATAAGTACAAAAACATCAAAATGAAGAAATACTGTTTAGACCTTACGGTGAAATCGGTAGAACATATAAACGAGAAGTATGTTCTGCTGAAGCTCACTGATGAGAATCCACTTCCAGAGATGCTTCCTGGACAATTCGTTGAAATTCAGGTTGATGGATCAAAGACAACCTTCCTGCGTCGTCCTATTTCCATCAATGACGTTGACCGTGAGGACAATACCCTGCACTTGCTTATTGCTTGCATCGGCGATGGCACTCGTCAGCTCGGCACTCTCTCTGTTGGTGCAAAGGTGAATATCATGTTGCCTCTGGGCAATGGCTTCACAATGCCGGAATCATCGGACAAGAAGCACCTTCTCGTAGGTGGTGGCGTTGGTGTGGCTCCACTTATGTATCTTGGTCGTAAGATCAAGGAGATGGGTGGTGAACCTACTTTCCTGCTTGGTGCACGTAGTAAGAAAGACCTGTTGCTTATCGATGAATTCAAGGAAATCGGTCGTGTGTTCATCACAACGGAAGACGGTACGGAAGGCGAGAAGGGCTTTGTTACCAATCATTCAGTACTCTCAAACGAGACTTTCGACATGATAAGCACTTGTGGTCCTAAGCCTATGATGATGGCTGTGGCACGCTTTGCTGCAAAGGCAGGCGTAGAGTGCGAGGTTAGTCTTGAAAATAAGATGGCATGTGGCGTAGGAGCTTGTCTCTGCTGTGTAGAGGACACCCTTAACGGTCATGTGTGTGTATGTAAGGAAGGACCTGTAATTAACATCAAGAAACTGAAATGGCAGATTTAAAAGTAAATATAGGTAACTTGAAGATGAAGAATCCGGTGATGACAGCATCGGGTACTTTCGGTTACGGCATAGAGTTTCAGGATTTCGTTCCTCTGGAAGAAATCGGTGGTATCATTGTCAAGGGCACTACTCTTCAGGCTCGTGAAGGAAATGCTTATCCTCGTATGGCAGAAACCGCGCAGGGAATGCTCAACTGTGTAGGACTCCAGAACAAGGGCGTGGATTATTTCTGCAAGAACATCTATCCTCAGATCAAGGATATTGATACAAATATGATAGTCAACGTAAGCGGTAATTCTCCTGAGAACTATGCTGAATGTGCAGCTCGTGTTGATGCGTTGGATAAGATTCCTGCCATTGAGCTTAACATCTCTTGTCCTAACGTAAAGACTGGCGGAATGGCGTTCGGCGTAACTGCTCATGGTGCAGCAAGCGTTGTTCGTGAAGTTCGCAAGGCATACAACAAGACTCTCATCGTGAAGTTGTCACCTAACGTAACGGATATCACGGAGATAGCGCGCGCGGTTGAAGCAGAAGGTGCAGATGCCGTTTCTCTCATAAATACTCTTATGGGCACAAGTATTGACATAGAAAAGCGTTGTTTCAACCTCTCTATCGGTACTGGTGGTTTGAGTGGTCCTGCCGTTAAGCCTGTGGCTCTCCGCATGGTTTATCAGGTGGCTAAGTCGGTTAATATCCCTGTTATCGGACTTGGCGGTATCTCTACAGCAACCGATGCTATCGAGTTCCTTATGGCTGGTGCTACTGCCATTGAGATTGGTACAGCCAATTTCCTTGATCCTGCCGTTACGAAGAAGGTGAAGGACGGAATAGACTCATGGCTTGATGCTCACGGCTGCAAATCCGTACAGGAGATTATCGGAGTTCTGTAATAATCCGTCAAAAACATGGAATTTGCAAGGCCTATGTAATTCCCTACCAAATCCCTTGCAAATCCCATTTTTCGCCCATTCTTAGGAACGGACTTATAACGGTATTATAACGGACTTATAACCTATTGTGTGGTGCTACGCAAATTTACCGCAAATTACCATCTTAGCTGATTTAGTAAAAAATATACTGAAAATATAATAAGGGAAACGGATTTTTCAGATGTATCTGATAGCTGGCGCAGTTATATTTTCGCGTCTTTTCAGATAAAACAGAAAAATCCGTTTCCCTTTTTTCGTCGTAACTCTGACCTCAGCAAAAAACTCAGAAAAAAGAATTTTTACATAACTCTGCAACTCGTCACCCATAGCGTTGTAAAACTTTATGTTTCAAAGAGTTGTAGCGGTGATTCATTTTAAAGCACTCGTCACCCACTCATCACCCTCGCGCTTGTATTGATTTGATATTGAGCAATATACGGAGAAATTTTACTCGTCACCTTAAAAATGGTGACGAGTGGGTGACGAGTGAATCAACCGCAGAACATCCACATTCTCAGCAAGATACAAAGATTTTGGTGATGAGTGGGTGACGAGTGCTTTAAAATGAATCACCGCTGTAACGATAAGAGCCACAATGACTTGCAGCGTTGAGGGTGACGAGTTGCAGAGTTATGTAAAATTTTTTTTTCAGAGTGAAGTGTAAACAAAATCCGTATAAGATATAGGAATAAATATAAAGGAAGGCATCTCATTACGAGATGTCCTCCTTATTAATTAATTCTTATTTTGACATGAGTTCAACGAATTAGCTCAGAAAGAGCGTCCTTTGTATGTGTTAGATTTATTGGTTATTCGTTTGAAATCATTCTTTGTTGACTACAGATTTAATATTTATAGGCAAATCTGCTTCCATAAAGATCTGTAGATCATTTTTGGATGGACTGGAAATGTTTGACAGTCTTCTAGCATGGTTCATCATCATGTCTTCAAACAAATTGCGTATAAAACGACCGTTTGCAAATTGATCACCTTTAGACATAACTATTTTATCAAATGCTTTTTTTATTAATGGTTTAATTTCCGAAGTAAGTATGTAATCTTCTTTATTACACATGACTTCCAATATGTTCATGAGTTCATCTGATTTATAATCATTAAACTCTATAAACGTGTTAAATCGAGATTTAAGGCCAGGATTTGACTCGAAAAATTTTTTCATTGGTTCTGTATAGCCAGCAACAATTACTACCAAATCGTCTCGATAATCTTCTAACGCTTTTGTCAATTCTGTCAAACATTCTCTACCATAAGAATCAGAATGATCATTTTCCGTAATACTGTATGCTTCGTCAATAAACAAAACACCACCTTTTGCCTTGTTTATTATCTCTTTGACTTTTAAAGCGGTTTGTCCTTGGTAACCAGCTATTAAATCAGTTCTGGATACTTCTAAGAAATGTCCTTTTGATAATAGACCTATTTGCTTATAAATACGTCCTACGATTCTGGCAACTGTTGTTTTGCCAGTTCCTGGATTTCCTGCAAATGCAAGATGTAGTGTGTTTTTGGGGACAGAGAGCCCCATTTTCTTACGTAGGAGCTGAATTTTTTGGTATGCAATCAAGTCGTTTACTTTGGATTTTACTTCAGTCAAGCCAACAAGATTATTTAGATCATTTAAAAGTTGCTCTAGATTTTTTTCTTCTTCATTGTATTTATCTTGCGTTGCTTTACATATAGTTGTCAATTGACGATAACCATAAAGACATACTAATGCATCTTTGACCGCTTTTGCTTTCAGCCTAATATTCTGATTACCTTTATCTGCTGCTATATTGATGGCAGAACAAAGATATTTCGCATACTTATTATCTTTGCTATTAATAACATTTATTGCATACTGCGTAATTTGACCATTACTTTGCAATGCATCGTCCAATTCAGATGCACAATGGTGTAATATTTGCTCGTAATCAGAATTTTTCATAAGATGCCTAATATCTGTAAAACAAATTGAATTAACGAGAACACAATTGATCCTCCGGCAATACCGTAAGCGATTTTGATTTTTTTATCAATATACTGATTTTTAATTTCTTGCAATTTTGTTAGGTTGTCGATTTTCTCATGAAGTTTTGCATTTGCATTATTGGTGTCTTCTGCAAACTTGTTTAACTGTTCATGGAGTCCTGCCAAGTTAGTCTTGTGTGATTCCACGTCATTCCAGATA
>CAMKEM010000068.1 GCA_946411565.1 uncultured Prevotellaceae bacterium
TAGAAAAAGTTGCTTTTTCAGGGTTTGGATGACTAAAATCAAGGCAAATTGGCAAAACACAGACAACATGAGCATGATATTGCGAAAATGGCGGGAATCGGGGGATGCGGGGGATTCGCAATTTATAACATGCGAGCCGAACCCGGCTCGAATATGGATTGGGAGGGGGCTATTTACTCGCCTTGCATTTTTTCGGTTGCGGAATAACGAATAGTGAGGGCACCGACATTGCGGAGTTCTTTCTTAAGATCATTCACTATCCCCATATCGGTGTTGCGATCAGCACGAAGATTGATGATAAGATTCTCCTGACTTTCCTCTGAAAGATTAGCCTTGAAGTTCTGAACCAATGCCCCGACCTGTTCCAAAGAGCACATACGATCGTTCACCTGTATCTGGGTATCTCCATAATTATTCCTACCTATATATATATTAATAGTAGAGAATTTATTTGAGGCCTTCGAAACCTCCGTGCCTTGCGGAACCTGCAACTTCACCTTTACGGTTTCGTTTCTCATGTGAGTTACAATCATGAAAAAAAACAAAACTGTAAAAATAAGGTCAGGCATACTCGCCATATTAAGACCCGGAACTGAACGATGTTTCTTTCTACGAATCTGCACTTTCGAATTTGCGGATATTAGGGATTGATATCAATACACTTCCTGAACCCTCTGCGGATATTTCTCCATCAGTTGTTCACGTTGCTCTACACTACACTTGGAATATGGCTTGCCGAACTGTTGCTTGGCTGCGGCATCTCGAATCTCACGATAACTTCTGACAATCTCATTCTGAAGATGAAAGTATGTGTCATAGTCACATTTCCTGTCCGTCTTCAGTTCTATGATATGAGAAGGACCCGTACTGACAATAAACTCCTTGAGCTGACGACGAATCTTATCAATATTCGCAGGTTTCTCATCTATGGTAAGCAAACCTTCCTCAGAAAGCGCAAGCGACATAACCTTCGACCTGTCCACATCCATCATCTCCTGTTTCTCATCCTGCTTGGGAGGAAGCTGACGATTCATTCCCTTGTCAACATCCATTGACGTGGTGACAAGGAAGAAAACCAAGAGCATGAACGATATGTCAGCCGTTGAGGTCGTGTTCAATCCCGGAACCTCACGACGCTTCCTTCTAAAGATCATTTCCTGCGATTTCTGATTATTCCGAACAAAATTGCGCCTATACCTATTATAATAAGGAGAACACTCGCAACAACAAACATATTTGCAGCACGAAGCCATAACTTTTCCTCAAACAACTCACCATTCACATAGATACTTGAAGATGGGAGCGCGAAAAGAACTGCCATCAAGGCAATAGTTCCAACGGTTACGCCAAGCGTGATTCGCTTTCCGTGAATGCCATTCACTACTGCCGGAGTGTGATTAGTATGAACAGAATGCCACTTTGAAAGACATGCCACCGCAAAAGTGCCAACAAGCAAAAGCAGCATAAGCCACATAACGAGGTCTGTGAGAAGTGGCGAGATATAACGCTCATCCCACATGGCAGGCATATCATATCCTACGAAATAGAACAGCAGGAACACAAGGGCGATGATTGCCGTAAGCGAATACAGCACCACATGCGAGATACGTTCAGAAGACCACTTCCTCATGTCCGACAATTTCCCTATTTTCAAAGAGAACCTACTCATCTACCTTCGATTTTTCTTCATCCAACGAAGTGAGGATATCCATGAGAGTAATAGCCGACTCCTCCATCTGTGCCGTAAGATGATCTATCTTCGAGAGCACATAGTTATAGAACAACTGAAGGATAAGAGCTGTTATGATACCAAAGATAGTGGTGATAAGTGCCACCTTCATACCAGAAGCCACCACATCAGGACGGATATCTCCTGCCATCTGGATTCTGTCGAATGCCATAACCATACCTATCACAGTTCCGAGGAAACCGAGTGAAGGTGCCATAGCAATGAGAAGGGTAATCCAGGAACAGCCCTTTTCCATATTTCCAATCTGCACCTGAGCATATGACTCAACGCTACGCTCTATTGCAGCCTTAGTCTCACGAATACGGAGAAGTCCCTGATAGCAAATGCTCGCAACAGGTCCACGAGTATCACGGCAAAGTGACTTGGCTGCCTCAACGCCCTCTTCCTTTAGCATCTTCTCAAGCTCTGCCATGAACTTCTTTGCATCAATCTCCGACATTGAGAGATAAATGATACGCTCTATGCAGATGGCAAGTCCGAGAACAAGGGCAAGAGCCACAAGCGACATAAAGCCGGCACCCCCCTCTATGAACTTCTTCTTCAACTGAGTATATGTCCCGGCATTGGCATCAGCCACAAGAGCAGAATCCAATACAGACTCCTCTGCATCACCGAGCAAGGCATCATCAATCACCTCTCCCTTGACAGAATCGGCAACTGAAACAGTCGTATCAGCCTTAGCCTCAACCTTAGCAGGAGCATCCTCCCCACCCTTCTGCTGAGCAAAAGCATCACCACAAGATAGTGCCACCAACAGAGAGACGGCACAAATATATGTTTTTATATTTTTCATCTTATTCATTTTCCGATGCAAAAGTACTTATTTATTCTCAATGAACCAAACCTTATGAGCAAGAAAAACGGTCAGAAAGGTAAATAAAACGTAAATAATTGCCTCAAACGCAATATTTTTACTAATTTTGCACCCTAAAACAAGGTAAAAAGAAGATAATGAACAAGATTTTCACATTCATCAGAAACTGGAAACTCCCAATAGCAATGCTCATCGGAGGGTTGCTTTATTTTGTCTTTGATGCGATTGTTCCAGAAGAAAGCGAGAGCGATTTCTATTACACCATCTCGCACATCCTCCAGCCAACGCTCATCTTCAGTATGCTTTTCCTCTCTTTCCTGAAGGTTGAGCCGAAGAACCTGAAGCCCCACCGTTGGCATGGAATATTGCTTCTGACGCAAGGAAGCCTCTTCGTTTTATGCTCACTTGCAGCCCTGTATCTCCCAGAAACCCTTAACGGAAAAATTCTCTGGGAAGGTGCGATGCTTTGCTTTATCTGCCCAACAGCCACAGCTTCTGCTGTAATCGTACAGAAATTAGGCGGTTCTCTCAGCGGAGCTGTTACATACATCGTGCTTTGCAATCTCCTCGTCTCTACCCTTGCGCCTTGTTTCCTCACCCTCGTAGAGCCACACTCAGGCATGGATTTCCTCACCGAGTTCTTCATGATAATGGGTAAGGTATTCCCTCTCTTGCTCTGCCCTCTGTTTGTTGCGCTCATCATAAGACACTACGCCCCAAAATTAAAGGAAAAGATGCTCCAGATAAAGGATCTCGCCTTCTATCTATGGCTCGTAGCCCTTCCCCTTGCCATCACTGTTACGGTAAGAACCATCGTTGAGAGCGACATTGCACTTAGCATTCTCCTCGGACTTGCAGCCATAAGTGCCGTATGCTGTGTGATTCAGTTCACTCTCGGAAGGGCTATCGGAAAGCGTTGGCAACAACCAACCAAACCACAGTCGGAATGCAAGAACAAGGGCGAGTATATTGACCCAATAGAGCGATCAGCAATAACGGCAGGTCAGGCATTCGGACAGAAAAACACCGTCTTCATCATCTGGATGGGACTTGTATTCCTCAATCCAGTCACCTCCGTTGTCGGCGGATTCTATAGCATCTGGCATAATCTCGTAAATTCCTACCAACTTTACAAGAAGGGAAAGAGATAATCCAACATAAATTCTACGATTTTTCCTCAAAGTACCTCCCATGTAAGTTCGCTGTTCCTTCGCTCTTCCTCCGTACCAAAGTCGGTGCAAAGTCGGTGCAAAGTCGGTGAAGGAGCGAAGGATCATCGAGTTTGGTACGGAGGAAAAGCGAAAGATTAACGTAAAAAAAGGAGAACACCTCATTGCGAGATGCTCTCCTTTTTCGATATTTTATCTTTGTTTCGCAGCACGTTTACCTTACATAATCCACAAAAGAATACCTAAATGCGTGCTTCTCATCAGTTTCGTGATCTTCACGAGAAACTTCCTTCCAACCTTCATACTCAGGGAAGAAAGCATCGGCTGAAGATGGAGTGTCGTCAATCTCGGTAAGACAAAGGCGATCTGCTTTATCCATACATTGATTATAGACAGAAGCACCACCTATTATATAGACATCCTCATCAGGAGCACAATTAGCAAGTGCCTCATCAAGAGAAGGATAGACATCACAACCAGGAAGTTCCTTTACCGAGCGAGAGAGAACCACATTCCTACGATTTGGAAGTGCGCCCTTAGGAAGAGAGTCAAAAGTATTTCGCCCCATGATGATTGTATGCCCCGTGGTAAGAGCCTTGAAACGCTTCAGGTCATTAGGCAACCAATAGAGAAGCTTATTCTCATTACCAATGGCACGATTTCTTGCGACAGCAGCTATCACATTTATCATACGCTCACCTCCGCTTTTATGTGTGGCCAAGGATCATAATCAACCAATTCAAAGTCCTCATACTCGAAAGAGAACAGATCCTTTACGTCTGGATTTATCTTCATCTTAGGCAATGGACGAGGTGTGCGTGTCAACTGCAACTGTGCCTGCTCTATATGGTTGAGATAGAGATGAGTATCGCCAGTTGTGTGGATGAACTCCCCACATTGGAGTCCTGTTACCTGAGCCATCATCTGAAGCAGAAGGGCATAGCTCGCAATATTGAAAGGCACTCCGAGGAATGTATCAGCCGAACGCTGGTAGAGCTGGAGCGAGAGCTTTCCATCAGCCACATAGAACTGGAACATAGTGTGGCAAGGAGGCAGAGCCATATAATCGGTTTGCCCTGGATGCCAAGCACATACAAGCATTCTTCGGCTATCAGGATTTGTCTTTATCTGATTAAGGACATCCTTTATCTGATCAACAACGACACGATTCCCATCCTTGTCAAGTGTCTCAAAGGCACGCCATTGCTTGCCATAGACAGGACCGAGCTCACCATTCTCATCAGCCCATTCATTCCAGATACGAACACCATGTTCCTGAAGATACTTTACGTTTGTATCACCCTTCAGGAACCACAGAAGTTCATAAATGATAGACTTGAGGTGCAGTTTCTTTGTTGTGAGCAAAGGAAAGCCGTCGGCCATATTGAAGCGCATCTGATGTCCAAACACACTCTTTGTTCCTGTGCCAGTACGATCTGTTTTCACAGTTCCCTCTGTCAGGATTCTATCAAGCAAATCAAGATATTGTTTCATTTATTCTTCCTCCTCCTCATCATCTTCTTCTGGTTCAATGATTGCGATAGGACGATGAATAGCCTCATTGAAGGAAATGATAGTCTCGCTACGAGACAAGCCCAATGGCTGAAGCTTATCATGGATTACGTTGAGAAGATGATGGTTGTTATAGGCATAGATCTTGATGAACATATCAAAACCACCTGTGGTATAATGACACTCCACAACCTCAGGAATCTTACGAAGCTCCTCAACAACCTCGTCAAACCTCTCTGGATCCTTGAGGAAAAGACCGATATAGGCACAAGTCTCATACCCGATTTTCTCAGGATCGATATTAAACTGACTTCCTTTCAGGATGCCGAGAGTAGTAAGTTTCTGTATGCGCTGATGAATCGCAGCTCCACTGACATTACATGCGCGAGCCACCTCAAGAAACGGAACTCGTGCATCAGCAATGACGAGCTCAAGGATTTTTCTATCTAATGCGTCTAATTTATGAGCCATGGTTCTATTTACTTTTATTGCTTGCAAAATTAAAGCAAAAATCCCAAATAACCAAAGATTTTGAAGTTTTTCTTTGTTGTTTTCGAATAAATTGTTACCTTTGTACGTCGAAAATGAATTTACGCTAATCACTAAACGCAAAACTCTAAACTCCAAATGAATAAATATTCTACGGACTTATTAGACTTTCTCAATGCCTCTCCCGTCAATTTCTTTGCGGTTAAGGAAACTGCACGACGACTGGAGGCTAAGGGCTATAAGCGCATTAATGCAGAGGATAGAATCACCGATATAAAGGCTGGCGACAAGATTTTTGTCACCAAGAACGATTCTTCCATCTACGCTTTCCATATCGGCAAGAAATCTCTCGGCGAGGGTGGTTTTCATGTCATCTGCGCTCATTCCGACTCCCCTACTTTCCGCATCAAGCCTAATGCGGAAATGATATGCGAGGGAGGTATCACGAAACTCAACACCGAGGTCTATGGTGGAGCTATTCTCAGCACATGGTTCGACCGTCCTCTGAGCATTGCCGGAAGGGTGATCGTAAGGAGCAATGATGTTATGAATCCAGAAACTAAACTCCTGTGTATTAAGCGTCCTATCCTCATCATCCCTAATCTTGCTATCCACTTCAACCGTCAGGTTAATGATGGTGTGGCTCTTAGCAAGCAGAAGGATATGCTGCCTATTCTCGGCATCGTGAATAGCGAACTTGAAAGGGGTAATCTCCTTGTCAATCTCATCACCGAGGAACTTGGCATAAAAAGTACCGACATTCTCGATTTCGACCTCTATCTCTACGACACCACACCTGCTTGTCACGTTGGTGCTCATAACGAGTTCATATCTGCCGGAAGGATTGACGACCTCAGTATGGTTCACGCTGGTCTCTCTGCCTTACTCGCTGATACAGAGACTATTCCAGAAGTCACAAAGGTTCTCGGAATCTTCGACAACGAAGAGACTGGTTCACAGACAAAGCAGGGCGCAGGATCTCCTTTCCTTGCCTCTATCATCCAGCGAATTGTCCTTGCGCAAGGCGAGACTATCGAGGACTATCACAGAGCCATTGAGAAGGCATTTATGATAAGTGCCGACAATGCCCACGCATGGCATCCTAACTATTCTGAGAAATATGACCCTACCAACCATCCTGTGCTTGGTGGCGGTCCTGTGATAAAGTTCAATGCTGCCCAGAAATATGCCTCTGACGCTGTCTCTGCCGCTATCTTTGCCGGAATCTGCGAGAAAGCAGGCGTTCCTTGCCAGACGTTCGTAAACCATAGCGATGTGGCTGGAGGCAGTACCCTCGGCAACATCCTCACATCATCTCTTCCTCTCAAGGGCGTGGACATGGGCAACCCTATCCTCGGCATGCACAGCGTTCGCGAGACAGGCGCAGCCATTGATCAGGAATATTGTATTAAGGCATTTAGTGAATTCTATAAATAACACCCAAAAACAAAAACCACAGCCCCTCACCTGCCCTACGGGCATCCTCTCCCCAAGGGGCGAGGAGGAAGTTAGTAATAATCCCTCAGAAAGTTCTTTAAAGCGAAAAAAAGTAACTTTTCCCTCGCCCCTTGGGGAGAGGGTGTCCGCAGGACGGGTGAGGGGCCACATAATAAAAAAATGGCAAACTTTAAATTTCTAACGGTATCTCTCCTGCTTGCCTCCCTCGGAGCGCACGCAGATGTATTCAAAGTATCGTCTCCTGACGGTCGTATGCTCGTAAATATCTCTACTGACGGCGGAAAGCTCACTTACGAGGTGACTTACGACGGCAAGAAAATGCTCGAACCTTCTGCACTCGGTCTTAACACGGACATGGGCGACTACACCCAGAATCTCACCCTAAAGAACCATACAGAGGGCAAGGTGGATGAGAAATACACCATGAGCCGCACAAAGGCTTCTTCTGCACATTACATCGCCAATACCATTTCAATAGAAATGACGGCAGAGAAAGCGCCCTACCCTATGACCTTCACCATGCAGGTGAGCAATAATGATATTGCATACAAATACGCTCTCGGTGGCTCTCACACCACCGATAAGGACGAACCTCGTCGTGTAACGATCCTCAACGAAGCTTCCTCTTTCCGTTTCCCAGACAAGACCACCACGTTCATCTGTCCGCAGACAGGTGGTAATCACTTCGGTTGGATGAGCACAAAGCCAAGCTATGAGGAAGAATACAAGGCTGATGCTCCAATGGCTGAGAAATCGGCTTTCGGACACGGCTACACCTTCCCTTGCCTCTTTCATGTAGGTGAAGACGGTTGGGTACTCGTATCAGAAACAGGCGTTGGAAGTAACTACTGCGGTAGTCATCTGAGCGACTACAACCCTCAGACAGGCTATACTGTGGCTTATCCTTCTCCAGAGGAATTTCACGGATTAGGCTCTGCCGTTCCTGCTATGAGTCTTCCTAACGAGACCCCTTGGAGAACTATCACTATCGGCGCTGACCTCAAGCCTATCGTTGAGACAACCGTTAGCTACGACGTGGTAAAGCCTCTCTATGAGCCAAAGATTGACTATAAGCCAGGACGCTACACTTGGAGCTGGCTCGTTTGGCAGGATAATTCTATCAATTATGACGATCAGGTGAAGTTTATTGATACTGCTTCCGAAATGGGCTATGAGTATTGCCTTGTTGATAATTACTGGGACACTAACATCGGTCGTGAGCGTATTGCCGAACTCAGCAAGTATGCACAGAGCAAGAACGTGAAGCTGCTTCTCTGGTACAATAGTAATGGTTATGCCAATGATGCTCCACAAGGTCCACGCGACTGCATGAAGACAAGCGTTCAGCGCGAGAAGGAAATGTCTTGGCTTGAGAGCATCGGCGTTAAGGGTATCAAAGTTGATTTCTTCGCAGGCGACAAGCAAGAGACCATGCAGCAATACGAGGATCTGCTTTCAGATGCCAACCGTCACGGTCTTCAGGTGGTATTCCACGGCTGTACCCTCCCTCGTGGCTGGGAACGTATGTACCCTAACTTCGTGGCTTCTGAAGCCGTTCTCGCCTCTGAAAACGTCTTCTTCTCTGAGCATCACGCAAAGCAGGAGGGCTTCGAGCTTACGCTTCATCCTTTCTGTAGAAATGCCGTTGCATCAATGGACTGGGGCGGTACTATCATGAATCGCTATATAAGTAAGGATAACAAGAGCCGTCATCAGCGCTATACTACCGATGTGTTCGAGATTGCCTCTGCCATCATCAACCAGACAAGCGTTCAGTGTATTGCCATTCAGCCAAACAACCTCACCGAGCTTCCACAGTTCGAGCTTGACATTCTGAAGTCTATCCCAACCACTTGGGACGAGACAAAGTTTATTGAGGGCTACCCAACAAAGGAGGTAATACTTGCCCGCAGAAGTGGCGACAAATGGTATGTTGCAGGTCTTAACGCCACCGACAAACCAATCACCACCACCCTCTCTTTGCCTCAGTTTGGCGGTAAGGAAATCACAATCTACACCGACAACGTGAAGAAAAAGGGCGAAACCGTCGCTTCTTCTGTTATGAAGAAAATCAAGGCAGACAAGAACGGCAACTATAAGGTCACAATTCAGCCAATGGGCGGAGTGTTATTAAGAGATTAATTAGCAACGAGTTGCTTTTAACTGACAATAATTCGGTGCATAGGTTTGAGGGGGTCGCGATTTGCTACCCCCTTTGCTTTTGATAACGAAAACCACGGTGCTGATTCAACACGGTGGTTTCGTTAGTTTGCATTCAT
This sequence comes from uncultured Prevotellaceae bacterium, assembly GCA_946411565.1. GTDB lineage: Bacteria > Bacteroidota > Bacteroidia > Bacteroidales > Bacteroidaceae > Prevotella. The sequence goes on from CAMKEM010000068.1 coordinate 9,472, forward strand.
GTAGGTGCTTCCATTTGGGCAACACAGTATTCCTTACCTGACACGACAATTTGTCGTATCAGCCTCTTTCTTTTATTTGCAGAATACAACAAACGGTGTGGGTTGAAACCACACCGTCAATGCAGTTTAACTTAGAGGAGGCCCTAAATCAGGGCGTCCTTGACGAGTCCCCAAAACAGGGAGTCCTCAATGGAGTCACGTTTCGTTACCCCATCCCCTTCAACTGCCCCCCAATAAAATAGAGATAACATCGCGAAACGCGATGCTATCTTATCCGTCTTCCAATAACATCAAAGGGGTAGTCATTTTGTCTCCACCTCCCTTAGTTCTGTCGTTATGCCCAATATCCATAATGAACCACTCGGACAAAACGTCCGACTGGTTTGGGATTGAAGCTACCCTCGATGGGGGCGCGATTCACCCCCCCTTGCTCTTTACTACGCAAAACCATTACCCTGATTTAGGGGAGTGGTTTATGACTCCGTGTTTCACGGACTCCTCAAAATCGTTGTGTGTGAATCGCGAAACAATCGGAACCGTATCGTATTTTAAGTGAACGACATAAACATTCCGTCACGTTTTCTTGCAAATATGGAAAGAAAGTTGTATTTTTGCAAGCAGAAGAAACGATATAATTATTTATCAGATTGTCTATGAGTGAATTTGAGATTCCTTTCATCAATTTGGTTATCAGGACATTCGCCACGCGATTTAAGATGACTCGACAGGCTGCATACGCATACCTGAAGAAATATCATGGGCTCTCTTTCCTCATTGAGTTCTATGATGTGGAGCACCTGCAAGATGTAGAGGAAACAGTTGATGATCTGATAGTTAAATGTCAGCAACAGGGAGGTACTTTATCATGTTAGTGTATCATGGTTCTAATTGCGATATTGAAGAAATCGACTTGACGAAAAGTAGTCGTTTTAAGGATTTCGGACAGGGTTTCTATGTTACTCCTGACATAGAGACTGCTAATCGCATGGCAATAAAGAAAGCAAGTCTGTTTGGTGGTGCTCCTACTGTTATTTCCTACGAATTTGACGATACGATACTTGCGTCAAATGAGCTGAACACGTTGGTTTTCCCAGAGAAAGCCACAGAAGAATGGATACGTTTTATTGACAGAAATCGTAATCGCAGCAATACGTATCAGCCACATAGCTATGATATTGTCAAAGGACCGATAGCAGATGATGGGGTAGCCCTGCAACTGAGTAAGCTGAGAGTACACGCAGAATCAGCCGAGGCAATAGCTGCTGACTTACAAGATAAATATCTCGACCAACAGATATATTTTGGAACATCGCATTCACTTAATTTCTTAAAGAAAATATCCGTATGCAAACTAAAATGACACCTACACGACATCAAATAGCTGAGTTGCTGATAGATGATATTATCAGCGAAATGGCAAGGTTTCTTATGGAGGATTATGGATATTCTCTTGAGAAAGCCTTGAATGAAGTATATACTTCGAAGACTCTTGAACTTCTTCAGGATGAGGAGACGGAGCTTTATATCCAAAGTCCTTCGTACAATTATGATATGCTGATCAAGGAAAAGGGCTTATATCCAACCTACGATTATACTGGCTCAAACGGCATTGTTGCGGAGCCTGAAACAACATGAGTTCGGTGAATTAGTTACCCCCAGTCACCCTTTTCGGTAACAGATATATGTTACCGCGATTTGATACCATCAAGCAAAGGAAACGCCATTATTTATGCGACAAATCCAAAGAGCATCTTATTGATATACTGGCATTTACATAAATAAATCAAATACCGAGTATTGAGAAGTAACAAGGCTGGTAACATATATCAGTTACCGAAAAGGGACACCCTACCAGGGTACCCAAATATCTCTAAAAAATTCTAAATATAATAATATAATATATAATTATATTATTATATTTAGAGCAAAAATACACTCACACCCCCTCTCCCTTATCTCGGTAACTGATATATGTTACCGAGAATTGCCTTCTGAAAATTTCTCCCTGTGTATCAACGCGTTACGAGCGCGAAATACAATTTCTTGGCAAATAACATAAAAAAATATGTTACTTGTGTGGTTTTCGGAGGAAATTGTTGTAACTTTGCACTCGTCAAACCGAAGGACGTGCGCCAGCCTTTGGGCTGACACGCACTTTTGACTTCGTGCGAGCCAAAGTTTGCAGGCAGATAAGTGAAGAACGAAGAGTGAAGAGTGAAGAATTTAAGGCACGTTTTCCAATCAAAGGCCACAAGCGGAAAAATAGTGAAGAATGCCATTCGGCGTACGGCCCATCGCCAAAGATACAAACTCAAATTCTTAACTCTTATCTCTTCACTCTTAACTTATCTGCAATTCCCTTGCAAGTCCGTTGTAAATCCGTTCCAAATCCCATCCCAGAGAAGGGAACTTGATAGTACTATCCGCGAGGACACATGTTAATTGTTAATTGAACATTTCCACTTCGCAAGAAAGGCTTCCTTCTTGGCTGTGACCTTGGCGAGAAAGGCTTTATGCTCTTCGCTATCGGGATTGAACGGACGATGTGCGAGTGCCGCCTTGATGGGTTCCCATTCAGCAACCATTGCATTTGCCTCTTCCGAGAAATACGTTTCGGCAAACCGCTCGTAGATGTAATCCACCGCTTGCTCCGAAGGGTGAAGCATATCGGGCTGATAGAAACGGTAATCGCGAAGCTCATCGTTCATAATCTCGTAGGCAGGGAAATAACCGATGCTCTCAGGCGATGCGGATACGAGTTTGTCAACAGCCAGCAAGAGCGTTGCCTTGGATAGTTGAGAACCGTGGAAACCGTACTTCGCATATCTTATCGGGCTCACCGTGAATATCACCTTCACTTCAGGGTTTCTCTCCTTCAGAATTGCCACCGCCCTTGACAGATATTCCGCACACTCATCCACCGACAGCTTCTCCTCACGGAACAGTTTCTGCGGACGTTTCATACAGTTATCCACTATCTCATCCGTCTCCTTCAGGATATAGACGTGATTCGTGCCGAGGGTGATAACGACGACGGAAAAGCGGCCTCTCCCCCCGCCCTCCCCCATAGGGAGGGAGCTGCCCCCCTCACCCCCACAGGGGGAGTAGTTACCACGATTCTTTCCAACATTTCCCTTTGAACACTCCAACGAAGAGAGAAGCCACCTCTCTACCGTATGTCCTACACTCGCAGGATTATACATCGTTCCATACGGATTGACGATTGCATCAAACTGATTATCAACGAATCGTCGTCCGATATTCTCCGCAAAGCAAGAGCCAGCGAACAGAAGTTTGTCCGTCGGATTAATCTTGAAAGATGATTTTGGAATATTTACTTTGGTCTGTAACTCCATAAGTCCACAAGAAATTTAATGCTTTTTAGTAAGAGTGATAAGCGAATAAACTGGATAGCCCAATCTACAATCATAGGCTTCAGAATCCACTTCGCCCTTGGATTTGGAAATACTATCGTTCCACTCCCATGTTTTGTCATAGATATCGCGAAATCCCTTACATAGTAACTTTCCGGGAGCAATCCATTTCATTTCGCCAGAATCATTCTCGCCACTATACTCACAAAAATCCCAATGTAGATTTTGATACTGTCCTACAGGTACCATTCTACGATTTGACTCGTCATAAAGATAGAAACAAATATCGCAACAGAAATCGCTGTCTTGCCCTACCCTTCCAGCATACAGTCCATTCTTTGCATACGAAGAATCCTCTGATTTCAGGAATGTGGTATCAGCCTTTTCTCCGTTCAACATAAACGATATTGTTTCAATAGGCTGAGGGATATTAAGTTCATATTGGTCAGTTTGCTTATAATAGCTTATGCGATGTATTGCTCCCAAGCCATTAGGTCCCCAAACATCATCTACATCATTCTCATCATATAGATATTCGCGTAGCAACTTACCGATTAGCGTGGTCGTATCACGAGTTAAGGCCATAAGTTCTTTCGCCTTTGCAGATTTCAAGTCTATATTCTCCTTCTCCATTTCGTAGGAGAATGACCTAAGACTATCATATTGCTCTTTAGAAATATACTGCGAAGTAAGATTATACATTCCATCATCAGGGAAGAAATATGAACCGCCATTATTATGAACAGTAACATATTGATCTTCCTTTGGAACGTATTCCTTTATCTCTTGATTCTTGCACGCAATGAATAGCAATGCAGGAAGCGCAAAAAGAAGTTTTTTCATTATTTCTTCTTTTAACTCCTACTAACTTGCAATCCCTTCTCACTCAACGTCATTTCCACGAAACGCGCATTGGCATTCTGAGGATTGGCGTTGAGAATCTGCTTGATACGTGCCGCAGCATCGGGATCTTTTGCAACCATGTAGAGATAGCCGCCACCTCCTGCACCAGGGAGCTTATAGCCGAGACAAAGATCGTCCACCATATCACTTATGGCCTTGACACCTGCGGGATTCGTACCTCCGTCGATAGCCTGATTCTGCGCCCAAGTCTTGCGGATAGCCTTACCCAAGCCCACGAAATCGTTCCTTTGAATCGTCTCATAGAGATTAAGCGTATGCTCCTTCATATCACGCAGAAGGGCTATCTCATCGTGGTTGTTCAGGAACATCCTACGGACAATTTCTGCCAACAATGTCTTTGCCGTGCGAGTGATGCCTGTGTAATAGAGAAGGTGGCATTGACGATATTCTGGCTGAGTGTAAAGCTCGGAAGGCAACCAATGAACCGTTGGACTCTGGTCGAAGCCTCGCTTTGTCTGGAGGAGCTTTATGCCTTGCAGCAAACCGCCAAACTGATCCTGCCAGCCACCACCCGTGGTAAGGAGTTGTTCGAGAACAAGCGTGCGACGACCTATCTCCTGCTTATCCCATGCCAAGCCGCAGAAATCATTCAACGCGCCAAGAACGGTACTTGCAAGGATGCTACTCGTGCCAAGTCCAGAACCTGCTGGGATAGCCGACAGCATGGTGAGTTCAATGCCACAGCCGAATGCCTCTAACTGCTTTTCCAATGACTCGAACTTCTCTATGCAGAAGCCCGGCTGGAAACCTGCAAGTACGAGGGCAGCCTTCGGAATTGAGAACGGAGAGCCAACGTGGTAGAAATCAGCAAGTTCCTCGTAGGTCTTAACGACCTCTGACGCGCCAAGGTCAATGCTTCGGAGAATGATGTGATGCTCCTTACAAGGCTTAACGTATGCCTGAAGAGGTGGCTGACCGTTCAGTTCAATGGCAAGATTGATAACATTTCCACCCTCCATAAGACAATAAGGAGGGGTGTCCGTCCAGCCACCGGCTATGTCGATACGAACAGGCGACCTACCCCACACTATCTGATCGCCATAAACCGACATACGAGGTGATTTCTGATTCTCAATTTCAGCCTTAACGGTCTCGGTAAGTCCTTGACGCAGAAGTCGGAATGCCTCCTGAGCCTCTGCCGTATCGTCCTCGCCACGAAGTCGCTTCACCTCCGCACGGAACATATTATCGTGCACTCGTGTGAGTAGCGGATTATCCTCACTAATAGGCTGTGGAATCGCAATATTATTAGCAGCAAAGTCCTGTGCCGCATCGCCCAGATCCGTCTGGAAGAATACGCTATGACGATGATTCTCAGCAAGCGCAGGCCAGTTGAGTGCACGGAAACGGTTTCTCTGAGCTGTCAAGCGACGGAGGTTAGCTTGAGAAGAGATTTGGTCAGCAGACATACATCTGTGGCCTCTCCCCCCGCCCTCCCCCGTAGGGAGGGAGCTGCCCCCCTCACCCCCACAGGGGGAGTAGTTACCATTTTTCGCTGCAAGGTCTCCATTATTGTAACCCTTTGAGCACTCCGGCTCCCTCTCTACGGGAGAGGGCGGGGGGAGAGGCCGTAACATCTCTCTAAGAACACATCCCATTTCCTCAACATCCTCTACAACAGGGAAAAGTGGCGTGAATTGTAATTTCCCTGCGAACTTATCATTAAATCCGTATGTTCTGACGGCATAGCCCTTTTCACCTATCGGCACAATATCAACGCATTGCCCCGGCAGAAGACTTATCTCCCAGTCATTCTCAGGCACACCAGTAATGACATTATCCCTTGTAAGCGTCCATTTCTCACCTATCCATGAGTTTTCTATCCAGATATTCTGGTTCTTGTCCGTCAGTTTTATCTTCATCTCAGAATTCTGCACAAACATGGAAGGATGCGGTCTTCTGGAATGATGCATTATCTCTCGCTGATCATTTACGATATTCTGAACGGCAAGGGTTGAGGACAGGATCTCGTGCGTTGTGCCATAATGATAGAACTCACCACCAGGCAACGGAAGGATTGCAACCGAGAGCTGGCTAACCTCATCATCGGGAGTGGTAGGATCAGTACCCAAGCCACAACCGAACTCAGAATAAAGGTCGTATTCCTTGATGCTTCCGTCAGCATTAAGCGACTTATTCCTAAGCACTTGCATCGCCTTATCTGAAAGCAACCAGATGCCGATGTCTGTAAGGTAGTAATGATTCTCAAGGAGCTGCGTGAGTGTCTGAACAGATGGCTTCTGCATCATGCACTTCAGGATTCCAGGCTTCTCGTGCGAAGAAACGAAGATGCCGTGATCGCAAGCAATCTCAGGACCAAGCCAAAGACCATAGCACACCACATCCGCATCTGGAATCTCGCCAATAGGCTGAGTAGCACGGATATACACGTCTCCGCTCACAATCATCGTCCTTAGTCCTTCAGGAGCCGCCGACATTATCTTCTCATACAAAGGCAACTGAAGCGAAAGGAGATCCTGAGACAAGCGTTGCCCTCTCTCCCAACGGAAAACAGGTATTGGAGTAAGGATTTTTCCCGAAGGAGCATAGGCAGGAAGGCGACGGCTCTGACCTCCGGCATGAAGGATAAGACGCTTTTCCGCCTTTCCGTCGGTTGCCTGATTATCATAGTATTCCGACTTCTCATACTCCTGCATGAGCCATGTAGTGCCACCGCCAGAACCGAGCTTTGCACCAACAGGGTCGTTGGTACAGAACCATTC
>CAMKEM010000069.1 GCA_946411565.1 uncultured Prevotellaceae bacterium
TCTATGGTCGTGGTCCTATTGAGAACTACAATGACCGTAACGATGCCCAGAACGTAGGCGTATATGTTCAGAATGCTGACGAGCAGTATTTCCCATACATCCGTCCACAGGAAACAGGAACAAAGACCGATATCCGTTGGTGGAAGCAGGCAGATCGTACAGGCGACGGCTTTATGATTTATGCTCTCGATGGAAAGAACCTCGGTGCTATGTCTGCAATCCGTTATTCTGTCTATGATATGGATGAAGGTATTGACAAGAAACAGCGCCACCAGTGCGATGTTAAGAAGTCACCATTCGTTAATCTCTACATCGACGGAGAAATGGCAGGCGTAGGCGGTGTAAACTCATGGAGCAAGGAAGGACAGGCTCTTCAGCAGTATCGTGTTATGCTCAAGGGCAAGAAGAGCTTCTCATTTGTAATCAAGCCAGTTGGTAAGTAAATGAAAAAATGAAAAGTGAAAAATGAGAAATAGTAATTTGTATTTTATTATTTTTCATTTTTCATTTAATACATTTTATATGATTATAATAATCTCATTCCTTTTAATCTGTGTGGGGGTAGCGTTACTCCCACACTTGGTTTATCTTATAGCCAAGGTCATATCCCTCATGGCTCATTTCCACATTGCCTATAAGCCGTTCGGATATACCGCTCTCGGCATGATGGCTGCATGGCTAATCCTCTTCTGTTGGGGTTATTTCTTCGGCAGATACTTCCATGAGGTAAAGCCTGTAACAATAGCTTGTAAGGGGCTTCCAAAGGCGTATGACGGCTTCCGCATCGTTCAGATATCAGATCTCCATCTTGATGGCTGGAAAGGCCATGAGGACGAGCTTCTCGGCATCGTCAATGAGATTAACGCCCTCAATCCTGATGCCATTGTCTTTACGGGTGATCTCGTCTCTCTTGATGAAAGCGAGCTCAAGCCTTTCATCCCAATCCTCAGTAAGCTGAAGTCTCCTAATGGAGTGGTTAGCATCATGGGCAACCATGATTATATCCCATATAACCGTTCCCTTTCTGATAAGGAGCGTGCCTATAAGATCTCCGATCTCCAGCGTATGCAAAGAGAAGACCTCGGTTGGAAGCTTCTCCTTAACGATAACTGCCCAGTCTTCCCTCATCGCTCCCATCCCAACAGGGCCGAGTTCGGCTCTATCACCAAGAATACCGCCGAAACTACCCCTGTCATCGCTCCAAGTGCAGCCGAGTTCGGCAGCACCACCCCTTCCCCTTATTTCGTGTCTTTCATCGGCTGCGAGAACCAGTCCATGGGCATCCATAACGTCATCTCTCGTGGCGACCTGAAAAAAGCCTCTGAAGGCACGGAGAACCATTATCCTATCATCCTTACCCACGACCCAACCCATTGGCGTGGAGAGATCGTTAAAGGCCGTCCTTCCCTCACATTGTCTGGTCATACCCATGCAGGACAGTTCCGTGTCCTCGGTTGGTCTGTTGCCCGTTTCATCTATGATGAATACGATGGTCTATACACCGACGGCGACCACAACCTCTACGTGAACATCGGTCTCGGCGGCACTATGCCAATGCGTATCGGTGCAACACCAGAGATCTCTATCATCACCCTAAAGGCTAAATGAAACGATTCGTCCAAACTCTCGTATTAATCATATTCAGCACTCTCTGTTACGCTATTGAAAAGCCATCTACAAGGGAGGTTGGCTTTGCCCGACAATCCGCAGAGGCTTTTCTTTATGACAGAGGTGCTACCATGCAGATGAGCCTTCAACTTGAGGAATATACCGAGCGCTTGTTCTTCTTCAACGATAAGAACACGCATACGTTCCTGTTGATGGCTCGCGATGACTATGCCTCTCTGCTCAACGATCAGGTGCTTGCCTTTTCCATAGGAGTATGGCATTCCAAGGTGCGCGAGAACGAAACCTTCATGCATATGTTCGGATATTACGACAATCTCATAAAGGATATGCATGAAGGCAGAATACCAAAGGAACAGCCCGCAGAGCGTCCGAATATCTACATCCGTCCAATGCTCAATACCATACGCTGGTATCAGGCAAAATTCAATGATCTTCTCGATGATCAGAATCGTCCTTGTCTCTACGGATGCGGTGCTGTTGCCGTAGGACAACTCATGAAGTATTACGAATGGCCAGAGAAAGCTCAAGGCAGTTTCTGCTATATGGATTATGCTGTGAAGAAACTCCGTAGCATCAATCTTCAGGGCGCAACCACCACATGGGGTAATATCAACAACATCTATAACGTTTACAACACCCGCAATGCCGCGCTCGACACGTTGATGAAGCGTGTAGGTCATGCCATCTGTTCTCAATATGGCCATAATGGAACCTCAAGCAACACCCGCAATTTCAAGCGTGCTTTGGTTCGTAATTTCGGCTATTCTCCAGCCATGTTCCTTGTCAATAGTAGTTTCGTAAATGAATACACAATGGTGAACCTTATCCGCGCCGACCTTAGTCAAGGTTGTCCTTGCATCCTTACAGGTGGTCACCATGTGTTTGTTTGCGACGGAATGTTTGCCGATTTCCTCCACCTCAATATGGGGTGGGGCGGTTCCTTCGATGGCTGGTATCGTTTCCCTGTGGTTAGAAAGGAAATAAACGAATACTCATTCATCACAACAGCCCTCTTGAATGTCTTCCCCGATGATGTAGCCACGCATATTAGCCGTACTGTTACCATCGAGACTCCAGGCACCCTTTCCACCCTCCTCAGCGAGAAGGAATACCCCAATATCTCCTCCCTGAAGGTAATAGGAAAAATCAATGGCGCTGATATCCGTCTCATCCGACGAATGGCTGGCAGTTATGAGCCTAATGATTATTTCTCATGGAAAGGCATACTCTCTTCGATTGATCTCTCCGAGGCTACCATCGTCACCGATTCCGTTCCTTATGCCGTCATAAATGCCAGTTACGTCAATTTCAGAAGAACTGTGAATGGCAAGGTCTATGATTTAGCCAGAATGACGGACAGCGAGTGGAACGCCTTCTGTGAAACCAAGGCCAATGACAGTAGGGAATTACGAATCATCAAGGAAGACTCTATCTACTACGCCCTTCCAAAGACCATAGAAGGACAGATTGGTCTGTATATGTTCGAGGAATGCCATAATCTAAGGCAAATCATCCTTCCTAAGAACACCTATCGTATCTGTCTGCGTGCCTTCTCTGGTTGTAGCTCATTGGAGGAAATCACGCTTCCTTCAGGTGTCAATCACTTAGGACCAAAATCATTCTCATATTGCCAGAGTCTTGAGAAGATAACAGTATGTAGCGATTCGCCAATTCTCCTTATGCAGAAGTTTATCGACAATGTAGAAAACCATGCCATCTTCGACGAATGCAATCCGAGAATACAGATGGTTACTGATACCACCATGCAGACCTATGCCGACTACACGAAGCAACAGGATGAACTCCGTAATGCCAAGAGAGAACAGGAATATGCTCGTGTCAGAGCAGAGGCAGAGAAAAAGGTTCTTACCTATAGAAAGAAGAATAAAGGCACCTTAAATGTACCAATGGGTTCTAAGGTCGTTTCCACCTATAAAATGGTGAATGGCAAGCGTGTACTCATTGGTAAGAAGGTTGTAAAGATTTGAAACTAATAAAATAACCATAAATTATGAAAAGACTTCTTTTATTCCTGGCACTCGTGCCAATGCTCTCCGTAGCAAAGAAACCACAGCCTCAGAAAACCGACCGTGAGGTGTGGGTGGATATCATGTACCAGATGGCTGAACCCGTGATGAAGAATATGGCTGAGGGGAAGCTTCAGCAGGTCATGGATACCGCCAATGGCTGTAAGAACCTCGAACTATCTCCCACATGGGATAACCGCGACAAGAAGGTTGCCTATATGGAGGCTTTCGGACGCTTGCTTGCCGGACTCGCTCCTTGGCTCAATCTCCCTGATGATGACACCCCTGAGTCTGCCAAACGTAAGCAGCTCCGTGAGTGGACGCGCAAGGCTATCATCAATGCTGTTGATCCTAACTCTCCCGACCGTCTCGGATGGGAGAATGGCGGTCAGACTCTCGTCGATGGCGCTTACGTCGTGGAAGGTCTTTTCCGTGGCTACGATTCCCTCTGGGTGCCTCTTCCAAAGGCAACCAAGGACCTCTACATAAAGGAGATAAAAGGCCTTCGTCGCTATGACCCTCCTTATACCAACTGGCTTCTCTTCGTGGGCATGGAGGAGTGTTTCCTCAAGCTCGTAGGTGCCGACTACGACCCATACCGCATCAAGCTCTCCCTCTCAAAGGTCGAGGAATGGTATATCGGTGATGGCGTCTATAGCGATGGTCCTTCCTTCGCCTTCGATTACTATAACTCATACGTCATCCAGCCAATGTACTGCGAGTGTCTTGAGATGATAGAGAAGAGTGGGGGAAGCGGTGGCTATCTCATCTTCGACAAGAACGGTAAGCGTCGTGGCTCAAAGAACCGTCTCAACGAGGTTCGTAAGCGTATGCAGAAGTGGAGTGTCATCCTTGAGCGTTTTATCTCTCCAGAAGGCACATTCCCTGTTGTAGGACGAAGCATCCCTTACCGCATGGCAACGCTCCAGCCTCTCGCTATGCTTGCATGGCAAAAGAACCTCCCAAAAGAACTCTCCGAAGGACAGGTGCGCTCCGCCCTCACAGCCGTAGCCAACCGTATGTTCTACGGACAGGTAGAGAACCCTGCCAAGAACGCATCCCCTCTTTCCAAGAACTATAACTCAGGCGGATTCCTCACCATCGGTTTTGTAGGCTCACATCCCAACGTAGCCGACTGGTACACCAACAACGGCTCGCTCTACATGACCTCCCTCGCTTTCATGGCTCTCGGTCTCCCTCCAACCGATTCCTTCTGGACCGCCCCCTACGAGAAATGGACCTCCAAGAAAGCATGGGAAGGCGATGATTTCCCAAAGGATCACAAATGGGATATCAACCCCGAAATTCTCTATTGGGAATAGGTTTTATTGTTGGTATAGTGGAGATTGTATAGCTTATTGTAAGTTGAAATAGGTGGAAATTAATTTTCCATTTTCAATTCTCATTTTTCAATTAAAGAAATAAAAGTCCCCGGTGCAAAGCACTGGGGACTTCATTTAATCCTACCTTCACAGGCACAAAAAAATTTCCATCGATTTTAACTTATGTAAAACTACTGGCCTTCACAGGCGAGAAATACGTAATTACCTCGAAATGTAGTGGTAAAAACGCGGTGCAAAGTTACTAATATTTTCCGATTCACCAAAGAAAAAACATAAAAACTACAACTCCACCTCTCTTTTGTGCCATTTTTCTCCAAATTCCTTGTGTATAATGGGCTATTCCCCTGTGTTTTTTCACAAGAAATAATTGTAGATATCATAGATTTTCATTACCTTTGTCCCCGTAAATCTATCACGATCTCCATGAGCTACCGTCCCCATAACCCTGGCCACGATTATTACGACAAAGGCATATACCTCATCACCCTTGTGGTGGGTAATCGTGATAATCTCCTTGGCAATCTTAATATAGATGTCCATAATCCCTCTGTAAGCCTTTCGCCTCTTGGCAATGCAGTAATGGAGGAATGGCATAATACCGCCACTATTCAGGCTTCCAAAGGCCGTAATATCATCCTCCATGCTGCCATCTGTATGCCCGATCACTTCCACGGTGTGATAGAGGTTGTGGAGAGAATGGATGTAAGCCTCGGCAATATCATCCTCTTCTTCAAGGGCGCCTGCACCAGTCGCTGGCGTGATATTACCGGCTATGTACAGCAGCCGGGCACGGCAGCGTTCATCCGTCATGCCTCTGCTGCCCAGCGCTCCGCCTACTATTCCTCCCGCCCTCGCATAGAGCGCCCTCTCTTCGATGATAACTACGACGACACCATCTGCCTCACCAACCCTGACGGCAGCTACGACCGCCGTCACCTCTCCGCCATGCTCAACTACGTCACCGATAACCCACGCCGTGCTGTCATCCTCCGTCTCAATCCCACCTTCATGCAGCGTTGCCTCCATGTCGTCATCGGCGGTCGTGACTATGCCGCCTTCGGCAATCTCTTCCTCCTTCGTTGGGCAAGGAAGGTGCAGGTGTTCTGTCATCGCAAAGCCCCCGACGGTCGCACCCCATACGAGCAGACAGAAGCCTACCGCCGCGAGTGTGCTGAGTGGAAGGCACAAGTCATGCAAGGCGCTACCGTCATCGTCACCCCAGGCATCTCCAATGGAGAGCGCCTTATCAAGAACCGCTGCATAGAGAGCGGCTATCCTTTAATCCATATCCAGAAAGAGCCCATCGGCCGTTATTGGAAACCCGAAGCCTCCCGTTTCCAAGCCTGCGAGAACGGCACGCTCCTCATCCTCGCTCCATGGTCTCCTGAAACCATCGGCGATGTCAACGGCATCCCTACAGACACCGACTACAGCATCTTCCATAATCTCAACAAGATCGCATCCGAAATCTGCACCTTCAACGGCCCCGCCGTTATCAAGCGCAAATAGAACCGCCGCGCCCTAACCGCCCCCCCAAAAAATGCCCCCCAAAAAGCCGAGTTCGGCTTTTTGGGGGGCTTTTTGGGGGCTTTTTCTTTATCGTATTTAGCTGTGTTCGGCTTCTTCTCTCTTGCCGAGTTCGGCCTTCCCTCAGCCGTGTTCGGCTTTTATCTCAGCCGTGTTCGGCTTTTACCTCAGCCGTGTTCGGCTCTCTCTTCCTAAATCCAAATCGCTGTGTATAGCGCGAAGAACATTCCCCCAATCCACAGCACTACTGGCACAAGTATTATCGCGAAATTAGGCACGTATTTATCCAGCCTACTGCATCTATATTCCTTTCTAAGCCTCTCAAACGGAATCCGCTCATATCTCCGCTCAAAAACAACATTAATCAAAATGAAATATAGCGCAAATACTATAAGCATCCCAATCACGAACGCTTTTATATCAAGAACACCTATAAAGATGAATTTGTATATGTTCAACGGAATGAACGAAGTAACCCCAGCAATAGGAAAGCTAACCAAGCAATCCGGAGTCGCTCCCGTGTAGAATTTCTTCGGTCCTACTGGTCCAAGACCAAAGTGCGCATATATTTCCGCAGCCCTGTAATATATGAAGTCGAGAATGTAAAACATATCCTATTGCCTATTTTAATTAAGTATCCATCTTAATGCTGCGATAATCACAAGACTTGCCACAATACTAATGATTATCCACCACTCCTTATTATCCTCATCCCGTTTCCCTGTTATCTCCGCAAGAATATACACCAACCCTGCAATAAACAAGAAAAACGCTAATTCCGCTAAAGGCATACACAAACCGAATGGTGAAATACATTCGCCCTTTGCCACAGGCACATCCTGTCCTTCCTCCTCAGCAAAGACAGCCACGGAGCATAGCAGAAAGAGTATCGATAAATGGCTGGATTTTCCAAATGTTTTATCAAACAATCTCATAAAATCTCTATATCACTTCTTCCAATCCGCCAGTTTCAGAGTCAATGATAAACCCACGAACCACGATATCCTTTGGCACAAGGGGATGCGTCTTGATAGTCTCTACTGTCTTGCGGACAGATTCGTGTGTGTCCTTGAATCCCTCCAGCCAATGATGCAGGTCGATGCCGCATTTCTGTATTGTTTCAAGAGTTTCATCAGTAACTCCACGGGCAATCATCTCATGGTAAAAGTGGTCGTAGCTCATGTGACAAGCACCGCAATGTGAGTGTGCCACCACCATGATTTCCTTAACACCCAGTTCATATATTGCAACTATCAAACTTCTCATTGCAGAGTCGAAGGCTGAAATCACCAGACCGCCAGCATTCTTTATAATCTTTGCATCACCATTTTTCAGTCCCAAGGCAGCAGGTAGCAATTCTGTCAATCGGGTATCCATACATGACAATACTGCAAGTTTCTTGTCGGGGTACTTATCGGTGATATACTTCTCGTAGCCCTTATTCTCTACGAAAGTCTTGTTATATTCAATAATTTGGTTTATCATAAGCTACATTGTTCGGGTTATTATTAGGAAACGAACGTTTGTTTTTGCAAAAGTAATGATTCTATCTCAAACAACCAAATAAAACAGTCGATTTCTGCCTTTATCGTCCATCCTCCTGCCTTTATCGTCCCTCTTCCTGCCTTTATCGTCCCTATTCCTGCCGAGTTCGTCCTTCCCTCAGCCGAGTTCGTCCTTCCCTCAGCTGAGTTCGTCCATCCTCCTGCCGAGTTCGGCCTTTCCTCAGCCGAGTTCGTCCTTCCTTCAGCCGAGTTCGGCTATAATATACTTTCCAGCACCAACCCTAACCTGAAATTCACCACACCTTCCTTAAAGCTGATATCCTCCACTTTTACGAGCACCGACTTCTGTCCGCTCCCTTTCCCCGATACGAAATTAATCACGTCATATCTTCGTAAATACCGCTTGCTGTCAGCCTCGTCTATATACGTGAACTTATTCAACACATTCTGCTTCAGTTCCCGTGAAAACTCCTTAGTCCTCCCCTCTGCAATGCTGCTTATCTCAGAATCATTCACGGGCATTTTCAGCACCTTCAGTCCTTTCGTGTTAAAAGTGGAGGTATTCTTGAATACACGCTTCTCAAGGCTCTTCAATTCCGCATTATAGGAATATCGGGTAATGCTCCCATCCGCAATCTTACCGATAACCGTTTCTATTATCTCAAGCGGAGCCACATACCATTCCGAAGGAACGTGTTCCACTCCTTCATCATCATACACCTTGACCTGAAACTGCACGGCATGAAAGAACTGATGCACCAACGACTCGAAGATATGAGAATTCATGTTCACTATCTGTGCCGTCAGTTTTATCTCCACAGGAGCCATTAGATACGTAGGCTCATGCACCGCATTTGCTATGCGTTCCTCAACGCTATTCACCGTAAAGCCTATCTTATACAGATCCTTCACCCCTGCAATCTCTGGTGCAGATGACAAGGAACGCAACACATACACAAAGCCTGTTGCCCTATCTCCTTCCGACATCGACTGTGCAAAATCCTCACGCTCCTTCTCGTTAGGCTCTGTAATGCAGAAACCATCACTCACTATATTAGCGCGTAATGTCTGCAACAAAATATCCGACTCCGTACCATTCTCATATATACATCGCGTTCTGCCATCCACCATGCCGTTACGGTTCTTCTTGGTATCCTTAACCTCTGCAAGATAAACCAATATCCCGTTAACAACGTAGAAAAATCCAGCATCAATGCTCGAAGTCTTTGTAGAGCGCATAAGGCTGCGCTTACCCTCTTTCAGTTCCTTTTGCACCTGTTGGAACATCCCGCGGTAAAGCTCAAAGTCCTCGCACGGCTTTTTCTGCGCGTAATAATCAGGCTGAACCCTTTTTGTTGCCATTACGCGCTTCATCTCTTCAGGAAAGTCGAACAAACCTGCCTCTTGTTCTGATAAATCCAGCAATGGATCATCAAACAAATCCTCCAGTTCCTTATCTATATCCATAATCCCTTTTCTTTAAGTGTTTTCAGAGCAACAGCCATGAGTTTCTCCCTGATGCTCTTGCTGTTCACATCTGGCTCATGCCCGTTAGCCTCAATCCATTCTCGCAGTTCCTCAATCTTCTTCTGCGTTCTCTCATCGGCAGTAATAGGAGGCGCCTTAGGCTTCACGCCTTCAAGCAGAGGGTCGTCGAATAGTTCAAGCAGTTCCGCTGGCCATTCTTTCTTCTCGTTCTCCATATCGCTATTCCTCATAGTTTAAGCCCATCATTTTCCTTATCTTCAGATTCTTGATAACGATGTATGCCTGGGCAAGTTCCTTTTCTTTCATGTTTGTTGATTCAAGTGAAGGCAACTGCCCGTCATGCTCCTTTATCCATTGTTTCAAAGGACCTTTGAAAAGCACTATCGCCTCATCCACGGGCATATCAAATTTCTGTTCGGCAATAGTGTCCTGAATCACCTTCAAGGTTGCCGAATCCACGTTCTTTGATATCACCTCGTATGCTTTCTGATACGGGTTGATGGTATCAATAAGATTGATGCTCAGCTTGTCAATATTGATAAACTTATTGGCAAGCCTTATCAGTCTGTTTCCGTCGGTTGATGTCTCGTCATCATCCTTCGGCTTAATCATTCCCGGACTCACATCCACAGGATTTCCCTTATCGTCCGTAATGTTATTCCCCTTTACCAAAGTGTTCAGAAGGAAATGCTGACGAACCTCTTCCACCTCTTCTGGCGAAAGGTCTGGATAACGCTTCATTATCACCTTCGGAATAAGGTTCTGCGTGATATTCTCAGCAGAAGTACTTCCGCTAATGGCGCGAATAATCAAGTCATCCTGAAGCACGGCAGCCTGAAGATCATCAAGCTGCTGTTCTATAATCATCTTCGTCTTTACCGATGACAGAGGCTTCAATCCCTCCACAACGATAGTATTAACAAGCGGATTATCATCATCCTCGTCCTTTGATGTCTTGAAATTCCAGCTTGGAGCCATAACCTGCTCCATGAGCAATGAAGCCGTGATAGCCTTCAGAAAATCATTCACAGCCACCTTCACCTCATCCTGTTCTGCATCGGGCATAGCAATCATATTGACGAATTTCGCCGTTTCCTTCCCTTCGCAGTCACGAGTGCAACGACCAATAATCTGTATTACCTCCGTCAGAGAGCCACGCACGCCTATGGTCAGGCACATCTCACACCATGCCCAGTCAAACCCTTCCTTTGCCGTGCCCAATGCTATGATTATATCCATATCTTCCGCCTTCTTCATTTTCTGAAGATAAGCCTGAATGCGATTACGCGCCTTTGGGTCATCCTCCACAAGGTCTGCCACCTTCAATAAGCGTCCATCCTTTGTTTTCAATGTATATACGCAGTTATTATAATCTTTCGCCACTTCCACGCCTATACATCTCATAATTTGGTCAACCTCTTCATATTTGTTTCCTGAAGAAGCACGGGAGTTCACGCTCGGTATATGGATAATTGTTTTCTTCGTCGTGTCAAGAACCTCATTTATGTGCTCTATGTACGAGCCATGATAGAAATGATAGCCAAGTACAAGATTCTTGAGATACTTGTAGCCATTCAACTGCTGATAATAGTTATAGGTCACAGGAAAAAACTTCGCCTCATCCTCAACCCTCAGCACAGGCACACCGTCACCTCTGAAATAGCTTCCTGTCATAGCCACTATATGCCCTGTGGAGTTATTCATCACTCTTCGTACTATGTCACCCAGTCCTGAGTCTGCATCTGCACTTGTATGGTGAAACTCGTCAATGGCAAGTAGGCAGTCGTTAAACTCCTCGTCATTCAGTTGTTTCATGCCATTGCGCAAGGTGGCATGGGCACACAGAAGAATCTTGTCCTCACTCTTGCGGAAGAACTGCACGAATCTGCCTGCCTTGTCTGCCTCGTTGCTTTCCGCATCACAAAGGTTATACATCTGCGAAACGTGCCAGTTCTTGAAGAAACCATTGTTCACAAGGTTTGTATCAGCAAACGACCTGCCGATGCTCTTCTCTGGTACAGCCACCACCACTTTCCTTATGCCTTGATTCTCAAGTTTGTCAAGGGCGATAAACATCAGCGCCCTCGATTTTCCGCTTGCTGGTGGAGCTTTAATCAATAGGTATTTCTTGTTTCGTGCCTCATAAGCCTTGGCTTGCATCTCACGCATTCCGAGGCTATCAGTATTAGTCGATTGTCCGCTCTGTTGATAATGGATATCTACAAAATCATTCTTTGCTGTCATATCTATTTCGGTTTTAGTTTGACTATTTACTTGTCATTTTCTCATACATTTTAAGGCTAAGAGGGCTGAAAGCCCGACACCTAATAGGGCAGTCCGTAAGGGCTGTTATTATATAGATGTGTGATTTGCAGAGCGCCGTAGGTGCGGCACCTGGAAACATCGACTTTAGGTGTCGGACTTTCAGCCCTCATTCCCTAAATATCGACAAATATAACAGCCCTTACGGACTGCCCTGTTAGGTGTCGGGCTTTCAGCCCTTTTTTCGAGCCTGCGAGAGTTTATTTCTTTGTCATTTTCTCATACATCTTGAAGAGGCATTCCAATCGGGCTTCATCTGACGAGAACGGATAGCCGGGATAGCATGATTCCACAATATCATCAAGTTTATGATGAGCCTCACGCAAATCATCAGGCATCTTATCCGGGTCATACAAGTCCGCAAGCGTTTTCCCTACCGTCAGATATGGTTCACGAGCCACAAGAACATTCGTCGCAGCCTCTTCTATCTCTGCTTTCTTCGCGTCTGAGATTGAAGGGAATGGGAAGGTGTTGTAGCAGAGTTGCGCAGAATAACGGTAGTCATTCTTCAATCTTCCACCTATAATTTTTACCCAAATCATATGTATTGCAGATGATATAACTCCAAACAACCATAAATCACCATCGTAAATCACCTCTACAGAGTTCATAGTAATATATGTATTATCGGTAAATCCGCATTGTAAATACATTCTATTTTCTGATGATGTACAGGGAACTAAAATTTGATGAGAATTGGCAATTTTTCTATATCTGAATTGATGTGGTCTATTAATTAAGGAACGAGCAACATCACCTCCATTAATTCTAAACTGATATACACCTTCTATTCTTTCTTTTATCGGAAGAATGGTTTCGGCATAATCTCTTTCATTATCTTCTATCCACAAACAAAATCTATCAATACAATTTATTAGTTCTTCACCTCCTATTGTTGGGCGTATGAATTTCACACACCTTTCATCCTTAGCAATTAGCTCTTTTCTTTCTTCATCACTAAGTTTAAGAAATCCACCTTCTAAGGGCATATTGCCATATTCCATAACAGGAAAATCTGATATAGGTTGATTTGATGATTTAACGGCAATATTACAACCTAATGTTAGGTATGGTGATATAGTATTAGTTTCAATAAACTCAGTATTGTTATATATTCTTTTTTTATATCGATTCACTTTATCAGATAAACCTATTATTACACATATAACGGCAGCTTGATTTTTTGCGTTATTGGTCCATTTAAAGCTTTTATAAGCAAAAATAATTTCATTATTAAGCTCGTATATATATGGCCATAGCATACCAACTTGTTCACCTTGTACAATCGAATTTGTACTTACAAAGGCACTTCTTGACGAGGTATTTTTATTATATAAAGCAGCTTTGTAAAACCAATTAGAGATATAATCAAGATTTTTAAAACTGTCTAAATGACCTAATACTATAATTTGATCTTCTTTTTGTTTTTTTTCTTGCAATTTGCCACCCAGATACGGCGGATTTCCAAACACAAACACTTCCTCGTCTTTTGTATGCGGACAAACCTCATTCCAATCCAAGCGACAGGCATTGCCACATCGGATATTGTGAATGTCCCTCAATGGAAGAGCGTTAGTGTTTACTCCGAAGTCCTCACGCATCTTCTTGTTCATCTGATGCTCGGCAAGCCATAGCGAAAGCATCGCAACCTCGTGAGGGAAGTCAAGAAGCTCTATACCATAGAATTGCTCAATGGAAATAACGCTACCGTCAACAAACTGCAAGGCTCCGAAAGGATTGCATTTGGATATCAACGACCAAATATCCATTTCCAACAAACGAAGCATCTTGTAGGTGATAATCAGGAAGTTACCACTGCCACAGGCAGGATCGAAGAACTTCATCTTCGACATTCTCAAAAGCAACTGCCTGCTTTTCTTCTCTATCGTCTTACACTTGTCATAGAACTGTTTCTCGCCAATCTCACCAATATCCTTGCTCTTCCTCAGAATATCATATTCCGTCATAAGTGCATTATACGCCTCTCGCAGTTCGTCAAGGAAGAGCGGATTGATAACCTTCATAATATTAGGCACACTCGTATAGTGCATACCTTGGTTTGCACGCACATCAGGGTTTACCACAGCCTGAATCATAGAGCCGAAGATGTCAGGATTGATATTCTGCCAATCCAGTTCGCCACACTCTATTATTATCTGCCTTGCCTTGTTTGATAGCTCTGGTATGTAGATGTTCCTTTCAAACAATCCACCGCCTACAATTCCGAAATTGCTCTGGCAATAGGTCTGGAGCATTCCTGCCGGTATCGGCTTCCCACCCATGAAACGGAATATCTGTTCAAGGGTTTCCTTTAGGTTGAGGGCATCTTTGGTGAACCTCTTTATCGCCCCCGAAAACACATTGTCGGCAAAGATACCCGTATCTTCGGCAAAATAGCAGAAGAGCAGTCGGGCTATGAACGTGTTGAGGTCGTGAAGGTCGGAATCCGATGTAAACTCATTATAGGCTCGTATCTCGTCGTGCAGCTTTGCAAGTTTCTCTGCTGCCTTTATATCAGCTGGCGATTCATGCACATACTCAATTCTCTCCACACCTGCAAGAGGGTAGAAGAACTCAAAGTCGCAGTATAGTCGTGAAACCTGTTGCTCAAAGGTCTCTTGCAGGCGCAAGTCGAATGCACGCACGGTCTTGCCATCGCTCACGGCAATAATCTTAGGTGCAGCCTTCAGCACTCGTGCGTCTTGTTTCATTTCTTCAAGTTCAGAAGTCAGACGGAGTGTGGTTGTGCCGCGATAACACAGCAAACCCTTAATTAGCAAGCCCTTAAACGTACTGATAATGCCCTTACCTTCCTTGTAGCGCCTTATCTCGCTTTCACCTTTTCCAAAGGCAGATAGAATACGATAGCCTATCTCTTCAGCAGATACAGACTCATGCTTCAGAGACGACAATCTATCCTCTATCTCTTTATAGCTTAGTTGGATTTTCTTAGCCATAGATATAGTTATTAGATTTCTGGCATAACTATATCTTTCACGCTATTATTTACAAATGTTTTTTTCGTGGTCTTAGGTATAGGCACAAAAAGAGTGTGAGCCCCTTCTATGCGTTCACCCAGGTAGCCTCGGAAACGGAACCTGACACGTATTGTTGCGAAGAATACCCACACTTATCATGTGAGCATTAACAACAAACAATACGTGTTAGGTACTCCCCATACGAGGTTACCAACCATTATTTCTGGCGTTTGTATTCCGTGATAAAGTTTCCGAGGCTTTTCCGGTGAACGCAAAATAATAGTTAATGCTTAATTTTCAATATGTCTTGCATCGCTTCATCCCGAAGGAATCGCAACGCATTTGCAAAAGTAATGATTATTTCGCAAACGACCAAATAAAATTCAAGAATTATAGGAAGAAGTTTGGCGATTTCTGAAAGATTGTGTAATTTTGCACTCAGCAATACTAATTGTGTTTAAATTCATGTGTTATGGAGAAGAACCCAGAAAAATATGACATTACGGCATTTGAGGATGAAGGCTTCGTCAATGAGTGTCTTGATGAATTTGATGCAAACGTAGCAAAGGTAGAGGCTGAGTATGCTGTTACGGGTAAGAGTGCCTAAGAACTTAGGGCTTAGACGCAGAATAATGATATTTAACGTGAGTTCGACGAATTTATTCAGTTGTATATTGTTGACTATCATGTGG
>CAMKEM010000070.1 GCA_946411565.1 uncultured Prevotellaceae bacterium
TATCCTCACCAAGAGTAGCACCATTCACGCGCTTGCAAGAGAGGTCAAGGAGATTTCCCTTAGCCAACTCGCCCATGATACCAAGAATACCACCTGCACGATTCTCTTCCTGAATTGAGTATTTCTGCCAGTTTGGAGCGAGCTTACAGAGGAATGGCACCTTACGAGAAAGTGCATCAATATCAGGCATTGTGAAATCAACCTCTGCCTCCTGAGCAACAGCAAGGAGGTGGAGTACGGTATTTGTAGAAGCGCCCATAGCAATGTCAAGAGTCATCGCGTTGAGGAATGCCTGACGGGTAGCTATTGAACGTGGGAGGACAGAGTCATCACCATCCTCATAATATGCGAATGCGTTCTTCACAATCTGCTTTGCAGCATCCTTGAAGAGCTGGATACGATTCTTGTGAGTAGCAAGGATAGAGCCGTTGCCTGGAAGTGAGAGACCGAGAGCCTCTGTGAGTGAGTTCATAGAGTTGGCTGTGAACATACCAGAGCAAGCGCCACAACCAGGACAAGCCATCTGCTCTACCTGAGCAAGTTCCTCGTCGCTTACGGTTGGATCACCACCCTTAATCATAGCTGTGATAAGGTCGGCATTCTCACCATTGAGCTTATGTGACTCCATAGGACCACCAGAAACGAATACGGTAGGGATGTTAAGGCGCATAGAAGCCATAAGCATACCTGGAGTAACCTTGTCGCAGTTAGAGATACAGATCATAGCATCAGCCTTGTGAGCATTAATCATGTACTCTACAGAGTCAGCAATAACATCACGAGAAGGCAATGAATAGAGCATTCCGTCGTGTCCCATTGCAATACCGTCATCCACAGCGATAGTATTGAACTCTGCTGCATAGCATCCCATAGCCTCAATCTCCTTCTTCACAATCTGACCAATCTCGTGGAGGTGTGTGTGACCAGGAACGAACTGTGTGAATGAATTTACGATAGCAATTATTGGCTTTCCAAACTGCTCACGCTTCATACCATTGGCAACCCATAGGGCACGGGCGCCAGCCATACGTCTGCCTTCTGTGCAGACGCTACTTCTCAACTGATGTTTCATATTGTCGTTTTTGTATATTTACTTAATGATAATCGAGAAAAATCCCAAATTGGCTACAAAATTACTGATTTTTTGACTAAAATCCAACAATTTACTTATATTTTTTGTTAAATTTGAGGAAATTCCTTACTTTTTGTCAATCAAATCAAGGGAAATGCTTATAATCCTAAACTATAGTGATTGAGAGAATGAAAGAACAATCATGGGTAACTTATGTTTCTTTACTCCACATTCATCCCTCAGTAGTTTCTCCATCGCTTGTCCATCGTATCTCCATAGTTACTCCATCGAAACGATGGACTTGCGATGGAGTAACGATGGAGTAACGATGGAGTATCTATGGAAGAAGAACGGACAAATAACGGTACAGCTTGCAGGGAAAACGCCTTGTTCATGTAACAAACAAGAAACAAAAAAAGTCCCGACAAGCGAACTTGCCGGGACCAAAGGTATAAATATATACGAAGAGAACAAATTACTTGTTGAGATCGGTGAATGTAGCAACGCGGTTGAATTCTACTTCATCGAAAAGCTTATCTGTTGCGCCAAGACCTTCAGTCTCAAGACGAGCAGCAGAAATTCTATACTTTCTAACGAGGACATCCTTAACGGCATTAGCACGAGCCTCAGAAAGTCTCTGGTTAACCTCTGGATTTCCCTCTGGAGAAGCATAACCAGAAATCTTAACCTTTGCCTCTGGATGCTTTCTCATATAGTTAGCGATAAGAGAAATATTAGCCTCCTGGCTCTTTTCTACAGCACTCTTACCCTGACCAAATACAACTGTTGGCTGGAGGTTAGCGGTCTGCTTAACAACCTGCTCAACAACGGTTGTAGGCTTGTTCTGGCACTCCACAAGCGCTCTATTCAATCTGCTAATCTCTGTATCCTTATCTGTGAGAGCACGATTAGTACGAGACTCATTAGCGGCAATTGTTTTGCGGAGGTCGTTAATCTTAGCATTGAGAGCATCTACCTCTGCCTGATCACGAAGCTGCTCAATAGAGAAGTTATGCTTGCCGTTAGAATTCCTGAACTTATAGTTCACACCAACCTTAAAGCTGAAGCGACCACGATTATTATGATAGTCCAATGTGTTGAGAACTTCCTCACTACCAAGAAGATCCCATGTAATAGCTGGTTCCGCATAAACCTGAACAGCCTTATCCTCACCGAGATTTACAGCAAAATCAAGACCTATCTTAGAAGTGAGGGCATCAAGTTCCATATAACCATATCTATGTCCCCAGCCAAAGCCACCAAAGCCGAAGACCTCAAAGCAACGTGGCTCACCCTTGTAAGTGCCAAACAGATTTGACAGATTGAAATTACCGAGGAGAGATATATTAGTATTATCTACGAAAGTCTTTGTGTTGAGACTATATGTCTTACCGTCAAGATCATAATGATCAGGTGCACTTGCAAAGTGCATATTTGCATCAATGGCAAGACCGAACACAGTTCCAAAGTTCTTTCCTACACGAACACCAAACTCTGGAGAGAGATTATCAAAAAACCTATATCCCTTGAGTGGAGC
Source organism: uncultured Prevotellaceae bacterium (assembly GCA_946411565.1). Taxonomy (GTDB): domain Bacteria; phylum Bacteroidota; class Bacteroidia; order Bacteroidales; family Bacteroidaceae; genus Prevotella. Next base: position 2,610 of record CAMKEM010000070.1, read on the forward strand.
TGAAGCACCCAAGTTAGCACCAACATAGATGTTGTCACCTGCACTACTTGAAACAACTGCTGTTTTCGCAGTTCCCTGAGCAAATACTGATGCAGAAATAGCAACAGCAGCCATAATCATAGAGAATCTCTTCATACTTTTATATTTTGATTTGGTGTGCAAAATAACATCTTTATTTTCATTTGGCAAAATATTTTACGAAAAATTAATTGTTTCCGTACACAATTTTATGATTTTACACATAAAATATAGAAAAAATGCACTCTTTACTGGCAAAAACAACCAACAAAAAGTGCATTTTCTATTCGTTTTTTACCATTATTTCTTCAAAAGGTCGGGACGTAAGGCTTTTGTACGAGCCAACGCCTGTTCCATTTCCCAATCCTTTATCTTTGCCTCATGACCAGAAAGCAGAATTTCGGGTATTCCCCATGTCTCTTCTGGATTATCAACTGGATGATATTCGGCAGGACGGGTATAGCAAGGAGGCTCAAGAAGATTATCTTGGAAAGAATCACTCAAAGCAGACTCCACATCACCTATAACGCCAGGGATAATTCTCACCACACTATCAGCAATAACAGCAGCAGCAAGCTCGCCTCCTGTCAATACATAATCGCCAATGGAAATCTCACGAGTGATGAGATGTTCACGAATACGATAGTCTATGCCCTTGTAGTGACCACATATTATAATGATATTCTCCTTAAGCGAAAGATCATTAGCAACCGACTGATTGAAAGTCTCGCCATCAGGAGCGGTAAAGATAATCTCGTCATAATGGCGTTCCTTCTTCAAGGCAGAGATACACGCATCGAGCGGCTGGCATTGGATAACCATACCCGCCTTGCCTCCGTATGGGTAATCATCCACACGCTTCCACTTATCCGCAGTATAGTCACGCAGATTATGAATATGAATCTCCGCAAGTCCCTTCTTCTGAGCACGTCCCATGATAGATTCGTTTATGAATCCTTGCAACATCTCAGGAAGGACAGTAATAATATCTATTCGCATAATAGTTCCTTAACTCTTAAAATAAAGTCCTCTGCTTGTTCCTTAAACAATCGTATTTCTTTTTCTGAAGCCTTGAAAATGACATCATAATCAGCTTTGTCTCTCAAAGAAGAAAGCTGGGCAAACAATCTTCCATGCTCTGGGGACATCTTTCCTGTGAGAACATAATGTTCGCCTATTGCAGCCTTTGTTCCCCTATGAGTTCCAACCTTATGACCATCCTTTACAAACAAGGCTGTTATTGCATGGAATAGCGCATAATATAATCTGTTTGCAGCCATATTCCACTTACCAGCCTCAACAGATAGTTCCAATTCCGTCCAAGTCTCCTGATATTTCTCCCAATACAGATTGACAAGGTCATTTCGTTGCTCTTCACTATGACTCATAAATCACCAGCTTATCATGTTCCACATTATCGAAATAAGGAGTGAACCGCCTCTTATTCCATTCTCCTTTAGTATAAAGCTGAGGATTCACATCTGCCCCATGCTGCCATCCTGCAAGAACGAGAGGATAGCATATATTCTTAAAATCATCTGTCTCTATGGCAGACTTATTCACAAGCACAAGCAAATCCCAGTCAGAATCAGCATGTGCCTCACCTCTTGCCCTTGAGCCATAAAGCCACAAGGTACTACCAGCAGGTAATGATTTCTTCGCAACTTCACGAAGTTCATTTATAGTCAATCTGTCCATAGATGTTATTTTTCTGCAAAGATACTATAAATTCGTGAGATTATTATGTTTTTCACGTTTTTTATTCAGTTTTCAAGAAAAAACTCTCCTTATTACATTATTTTTATTAACTTTGCAAAGAATATTTACATAGTAAATTACCGAAAAGTAAATGTCTGAACAATCACGCATACTCCAGCTCAGAAATGAGTTGCACGAACATAATCATCGTTATTACGTTCTTAATCAGCCTGTCATCTCCGATCAGGACTTCGACTTCCTTATGCACGAATTGCAGGAACTCGAAGCTCGACACCCAGAGATGGCTGATCCGAACTCTCCTTCCGTCCGTGTGGGAAGTGACATAAACCAAAACTTCCGACAGGTGGTTCATCGCTATCCTATGCTATCTCTTACCAACACATACAACGCAGATGATGTACGTGAATGGTACGAGCAGGTTTCACGAGGACTTGAAGGCGAGCCATTCGAGGTATGCTGTGAGATGAAGTATGACGGTCTATCAATATCACTCACATACGAGGACGGAAAGCTCGTTCAGGCAGTAACACGTGGTGATGGCGTACAGGGTGATGATGTCACGAACAATGTGCGCACGATCCGTTGTATTCCGCTTCAGCTCTCCCCAATGAATGGGGCTCTCCCCTACCCTCGCAACTTCGAGATTCGTGGTGAAATACTTCTTCCATGGGATAACTTCAACCGACTAAACGCTGAACGTGAAGAGATTGGCGAGACACCATTCGCTAACCCTCGTAATGCGGCTTCTGGTACGCTCAAGAGCCAGAACTCGCGTGTAGTAGCAGAACGCGGACTTGACGCATATCTTTACTACCTCCTCGGCGATGAGCTCCCTGCTGATGGACATATAGAGAATCTTGATGCTGCCCGTTCATGGGGTTTCAAGATTTCTGAGGGAATGAAAAAGGTAGATTCGCTTCAAGGCATTCTTGATTACATCGACTATTGGGATAAGGAACGCAAAAACCTACCAGTTGCCACGGATGGTATCGTGCTCAAGGTCAACTCCCTACGTCAGCAACACCACCTTGGCTTTACGGCAAAATCCCCTCGTTGGGCAATAGCATATAAGTTCAAGGCAGAACGTGCTTGTACCCCTCTCGTTGAGGTCACATATCAAGTGGGAAGAACAGGTGCTATAACCCCTGTTGCCAATATGGAACCTGTTCAGTTGGCTGGTACTACGGTTCGTCGCGCAACGCTAAACAATGAGGATTTCATCCACTCTTTCGACCTCCACATAGGAGATTATGTTTATGTGGAGAAAGGTGGTGAGATTATTCCTAAGATCGTTGGTGTGGATGTGGAGAAGCGCAAGGCTGATGCCGAACCTGTAAGGTTCATAACGCATTGTCCTGAATGTGGTGCTCAGCTCATACGCTATGAAGGAGAGGCTGCACATTACTGTCCGAACGATACTGGTTGCCCTCCACAGATAAAAGGAAGAATTGAGCATTTCATCGCCCGAAAGGCTATGAACATAATGTCACTCGGTCCTGAGACCGTTGACGAATATTTCCAGCGAGGACTTATCCACAATATTGCCGATCTCTACGACCTTACCGTTCAGCAAATTGATCCATCAGGCAATAAATCGAAATCCGCCCTCAACGTGGTAAAGGCTATTGAGGAATCGCGCAAAGTGCCATTCGAGCGTGTAATCTTCGCCCTCGGAATACGCTTTGTAGGCGTAACCACGGCAAAGCTCCTTGCACGTCATTTCAAGGATATCGACTCTTTGATGAACGCTTCACTTCAAGACCTTCTTGACGTGGAGATGGTCGGAAACGTGATTGCCGAGAGTATCATATCCTACTTCCACAACGAAGAGAACCTCGCCATTATCCAGCGTCTTCGCGACTATGGATTGCAGATGTCGCTTTCGGAAGAACAAACCGCTGGTCGCACCAATATCCTTGAGGGAAAATCCATCGTTATTAGTGGTGTCTTCACGCATCATAGCCGAGACGAATACAAAGCCCTTATTGAGCAGCATGGAGGAAAAAACGTTGGCAGTATAAGCGGAAAGACATCATTCATCCTTGCAGGCGATAATATGGGCCCTTCAAAACTCCAGAAGGCAGAAAAGCTCGGAGTACAGATAGTTAGCGAAGATGAATTCCTGAAAATGATTGGTGGAACAGAGTCTAAACCCGACACTCCAATTCAATTGGATTTGTTTTCGTAAAAGAACGTAAGTTCGATGAAGGCTTAGCTCGACGACCAAAGTAAAAGCCAATTGCGAATATAGCAAGTATCAAGATAGAAACTGGAAAAAAGAAAAGACGCAAAATCGCAGAGAAAATACTCCGTGACTTTGCGCCTTTACGTTTTATATCTATTGTCTGTTTACTGAATCTTCAGATGCGTAGCACCATCGGGCATATAAACAGGAAGCTCCTTATTATTAATCTTGCTCGTGAAGTTAGCAACCTTCATTTCCGCTTTCTCCTTACCAGCACCCTGATTATGCTTGATTGCCAGTCCTTCAGGAAGGATATAGTCACCCACTATGGTATAATGGTTGGTTCTACAACGCTTGGCAGCTTTGAGGTCGGCTCTATTCTGGTCATAGGCAAGAGAACCAGCCACAACATTCGACTTTACGAGTTTGTTGATAGGAACATTCATATCAAATTTCAAGAAAGCAGGAATCTCGATGTCGCATTTTGAGCGAACCGTTGGTATGCACTCCTGAAAAGACCAATCATAGAGGAATGATGCCCTCGGACTGACTATCTTGTACTGATACTCTACGATGCTGCCAGGCTGAACATCAGGAACCACAACATGTATAACCTTGTACTTGTCGTTTATGCTCTCTTTTACAAAATTATCAGTATTGATATTTTTCTTCTCCACCTTTCCCTTCTCGTTCTTGGTGAATACTCTAACCTTCAGTTCCTTCAACTCGTCAAAGGTACTACTCTCCGTGAGAGAGCCGTCATAGTAAATAATATCAATATTAGCATGTTTAGCACCTTCAGGCTTCATAATCTTAGTGCGGAGCTTGCAATCATAGTTTACCAAGATACCGCTCTCGTCAATACGATTATTGCCAAGAAACTGCATATTATCCATATTGAGTTCCGTAACATTTTCCGTCATAGAGCCAAACTGATCCGTAAGCTCGTATGTCACCTTCATGCTCTTACACAGAATAATGGCATCTGCATCAATAGCATCGCCCCAGCCTTTGTAATCCCACTCAAGGTTCGAGGGTTTACCGAATTTCTCGTTAGGCAACTGAGCCATAGCAATACTTCCACAAGCCACGAAAACAAACAACAATCCTAATTTTCTTAAAGAAGTCTTCATAATTTTATAGAATAATAGAGTTTTGATAATGGGTATATAAACAATTCATTTTATTATATTCACGATATCTTTCCTAATGCCAGTTCGCCAACCTTATACACATATCTCAGGGCGAGAAAGAATATATTAGAATAAACATGGCATTCTCTTAGCGTACGCTGATGATCACGGTTTATCTGCCTATGACTACTTGCCCCGCTATTGCTTGCCCCACCAGAGCGCATAGTGACAAAATCCTTCTGAATGTAGCGTGTCTTTATACGTCCGACAAATATGGTACGGACAAGGAAATCAAAGTCGGCTGCAATCTTGAATGAGGTATTGAAGTATGCACAAGACGTATCGCCCTTAAAGCCCTCTATCTTTGTGCCATCAAGTTTGAAACGCTCATAGGTGGATTTCCTGCAATAGAATGAAGGATGGGCAGGCATGAAACCGAAACGCATCATCCATCTGCGGAACACCTTACTTGAGTAATACCTCACCAGCTTGCTTGTATCTTCTGCCTTGACATAATGCACATCACCATAGATAGCATCAACATCGGGAGTCTGCTCAAACTGCCTTGCTACCGTGCAGAGGATATCATCCGAAGTGTAGAAATCGTCAGAATTAAGAATGCCTACCACCTCGCCACTTGCAGAAGCTATGCCTATGTTCATAGCGTCGTACAGGCCTTTGTCGGGAGCAGATTTGATCTTCATCCTTCCCTCGAATCTCGGTTCATACTCACGGCAGATAGCTAAGGTTCCATCCGTTGAGCCTCCATCCTTAATTACGAGTTCATAGTCTGCATAGTCCTGTCTCAGAACACTCTCAAGCGTATCTCGAACTGTAGCCTCGCTATTATATGTCGCAGTTATAATTGATATGCGCATCACTCAAATCCGCGTTTCCTCTTCCAGAACCTGTAATATACTCTCCATATCGGGCCAGATATCCAGTCCCACTTGTCAAAGCGCCAATAGCGCAGGTTTCTTATGAACAATAGCCAGAAATGCCCGTAAGCCTCCTTTTTCTTCTCCTTAAGCTCCTTGTCATTACGGCCGAAATTGCCACTCTTGACAACCTCATCAAACAAGAATCTACCGTTCTTCTCATTTGGTTCGCAGAGCAGTTTTTCATCATCCAGACGGAATATGTTGCTCATTATCCACATCAAGGCAGAGGCGAAACTCTCCATTCCAAGACTTCGGATAATTCCCATCATCTCTCCACGATCCTCCTTGCTATTCAGAAGCACGAAGTAATAGTCCATAAGCTGTCGCATACCTATTCCTTCGGTAAAGAGATGCAGACGGATATGCGCCAACTGATGAATGATATTGAAGCGCATCGTCACCCAGTTTACTGGTTCGTTCTGCCCGAAACAAGCCTCAGCCTCGTTGTCGAAAAACCGCTGTAATCGAGCATTAAAGACGAAGTTGCGAATGATGAACGGACGATAATGAACTTCTACCACGATACCAGGAAATGCCCCATACTGAATCTCAAGTTCGTTGACCTCCTTAGTAGGGCATGTCTTCTGCACGAAGTCGTTCACCTTCTCAAAGCCACCTTCAACCCATAGGTCAATATCACCACTACTTCTTGCATCAGACAGTTCTCCGTAGAGTCGGGCATTGCCTTGTCCCTTCATTATAGCCGTGCGGAAGCCAGCCTTTCTGAAATGCTCAGAAACCACCACACATTGCTCGTTCATGGTCTCGTTACGCAGTTTGACAGCCTCCGACTGACCGTGGAACTGCATTTTCACCCTCAGTGGTGGAAACTGATCCTGTGGCAACCGCTGAATACCAGCAAAGATTATTCCTTGCATCGAGTGGTCTATGGACATCTGCAGCAATCCATACCACTGCTTCTCTGTCGGCATTCCGCTCAGTCGCTCAGTTCTTCCGAGCGCCACTTGCATGAGTTCGATGAAATATCGTGCGACCTTGGTCATTCTTTTCAATCTTCTTTTACACTATATCAACCGCCCTTTTTACGCCTAATAGAAATGGGACTTACAAGGGAGTTACAAGGGAGTTACATAGGACTTTCCTTTTCTTGATGCAAAGGTACATAAAAAAATCCATACTTACAATAACCTTCCCGAAGTTTGACATAAACTTTCTTGCTTCATAGAAATAAGTGAAACGCGAAACCTGAAACTCGAAACGCAAAACATTTTCCAGAATCAACATCGTCTACACGAACCTTATTATATTAAGTTATATATTTATTAATAATAATATTATAATAATTATTATTTCTATAAAAGGCTATATATACAAAATCCTAGATTACGTTTTAGCAGTAAACAATTTCTCGTAAGTTCCAAGTTTCGCGTTTCACGTTTCGCACATTTCTACATTTTTTCTACAAGGCTATTCCCCAATTATCCTTTATATATGTTTTCAATGCCTGTCTGCCTTCTTGCGAATCAGCATTCAAGTTATTGTTTTTCAACCACTTCCTTACCTCAAGAATCTTTGCATCAACGAGTGTGCGATACCACCAGCCTTGAATGAAAGCGAAGACAAAGCCTTCCTTGCCATCAAGGAATCCGCATCGCAGGAAGTAGCGGTAAACGAAGTATGCAAACGAGCGCCAGAAGAGTGGAAGCCTGTTATATTTGCTCTTCGTCCTATGCTTTTCTTCTGCTTGTTTACCCAGATGTGTTACATTTTCAGAGGCACATCCCATAAGATTATGCATCTCATTCAGAATCTCGGTAGCCTCACGATGAGCATAATTTATGTGTTTTTTGCAATATTCTGAGATATTAATCAACGAATGATCACAGAAATCATTATCAAGAACAAGCGAACGTCCTTCCTTCAAAGTGATATGTTCATCCATCAATCGGGCATCATAACGTCCATAGCCAGTACGGAACATACGCATCATAAAGACTGGATATATGCCATGTTTCACCCATTTTCCCATGAAAATATGCCTACGTTTGAACTCAATACCAGTCACATCCTTAGGCATTTCTGGCAATTTCTGCTTCAATTCCTCCACCAATTCGGGCAAAAGATACTCATCTGCATCAATTCTGAGCACCCATTCCGTGTCAATTTTCAGGTTATCAATAGCCCAGTTGAACTGTTCTGCCTGATTACCAGGATATTTATGCTCAACAATCTCCACAACATGATCCTGCAGATTGAAACTCCCAGCAATTTCTCGTGTGCGGTCGGTTGAAGGACTATCAACAATAATCACCTTCTTGGAGAACTGGCATACATTCTCCAGACATCGGGCTATATGTATTTCCTCATTATAGGTGAGGATTATGGTTGTAATGTCAAGCATAACCGTTTATGATTTGACCTCTCTCTTCTTAATGAACTTTGCAGGATTACCGCCTACTATCGTCCATGGCTCAACATCCTTATATACGCTGGCAGTAGCACCTACAACGGCACCTTGACCGATGGTGACTCCCATACCTATATATGCCCTTGCACCTATCCATGACTGATCCTCGATAACGATAGGAGCGGTTATTAGCGGATTTAGCGGACTTGTGACATCATGACTGGCAGTACAGAGATACGCACCCTGAGATACCGTAGTGTTAGCTCCGATTGTGATAGGAGCAACATTATAGCAATCTACATCACTCGCAAGACACGAATACTCGCCCATCGTAAGGAAAGGAGGATAATAAACCTTTGCCGAGCTATACACATGAGCCGTTTTTGCAATATTTGCCCCAAAAACACGAAGAAGAAAATTCTTCCATTCCCTGCCTATGCTTCTTGGCAACCAACTTGCAAACAAAGTCCATGTTATGTCCCACAGAAGACGAATCATCTGATGCTTACGTCCCAAGTGGTTCTCGTATTTTGATAGATCAATCCTTGTTTCAGCCATATTCAATTTCAATCCTTATAACTTAGCGTATATATTCTTCCCACCAATAATGCGAGACAACGACAATTTGTCAAACAATATTGCACAAGACAAACATAGTGAAACTATCAAAAACAAACTGAATAGCGTCCAAAGAATAGTAGAGTCATCAAAGGCAAAGAATGGAGCGTAAATTTTTGTAACAACAGTAAACAAGGGAGAGAAAAGCACTATAGCAAGAGAATTCCTTCCTATATATGAAATAAAATTGGATATCAGCTTCGGTATTCTGTCTTTCAAGTCAAAAATAAAGCCTAGAAATGTAAGAGTAAGTCCAATGCCTGTAATGGAATCTCTTGAAAATTCATTGGAGAATACAATTATCAAGACAAAACACAATATTGATATTGACGACTTTAATCTCTCATTAATTACAAAATTGGCGTTTCTGAATAGAATCCCTATTATAAAATAAATAATGTTTTCCCATTTAAGACCTACTATCCCTATTGACAAAGCAAAAAGGATGACTGATGAAATCAGAATGCCCGACAGTCCTTTCATTACATAACGATTAACTATATAATAGACCGTCAGACAGATAGCCATTGTATGCAAATACCAGTAAGTTCCAGTAGGCGAAAATGCGATATTACTCAACAAAGTAAGCGCTCCACCATCAAAGGTGTTGGAGGCTCCTATGAATTTTCCAAGCATACCAACTCCCAGCAGATATACGATTTCAAAGACAATATATGGCACCACAATACCATATATACTCTTTAAGAACTTCTTAGGCTCTTTATTAACAGAAAACAAATAACCACTAATCAATAAAAAGCCTGACATGTGAAATGTATATACTATTTGACACGCATGAGGATATTTTGTATTAAACAATCCAAGATGAAAAGCCACCATAAGAAGGATTAACACTCCTTTGGCCATGTCAATCTCTTGAATTCTTCCAGTATTCTTTATTTCACTCATATATAAATTCCGGTTTCTCTCCGCCATTCAGCAGCCATTCGTACAAACGCAAAATCTTAAGAGTAACACTTCGGTAGTCGAAGTTTTCATAAATGAGTTTGCTCGCCTTCTGTCCCATTGCATACAAATCAACAGAACTCATTGTCATAGCCTCACGGAGAGCATGTTCAAGATTATCCACACTAAGGTCAATACACCAACCAGTCTTTGTATCATTAAGAATATTCCAAGGACAGTTTGTGGTCGTTATAACAGGAGTTCCACACGACATAGCCTCAGCTATAACCATTCCGAAGTTCTCGCTAAATGAAGGCAGACAGAACAAAGCAGACTCCTGATAAACCTTTATCTTTGCGTCTCCAAATACAGGAGGAAGAATTTTGATACAATCCTTCAATCCTAAACTCTCCACCCTATTCTCCAAACTATGTATATATTCAGCCTCGCCATTACCAATAACAAGCAACTGCCAGTCGGTATTTTCTGGATGAATACGCTTCCAAGCCTCAAAGAGTAATTCTATTCCCTTCTTAACATGCACTCTACTAAGAAACAGCACTTGCTTCTTAACGCCCTCAATAGCTGTTTTACAAGGATAGCCATCTGTTTCTATTCCATTAGGAATAACCGACTTACATGTCGTAATACCGAGATCACTTACATGATCAGCCTCCATCTTAGCCGTTGTGAAAACGCAAACTGATTTCTGAACATCATTACGCTGGTAAAGCCACCAAGCAAGTTTCTTCTTCCATTTCTTTTGTGAAAGGCTCCAAGGCTCAAGCATTCCACGAGGAGTAACGATATAAGGAATGCCCTGCTTGCGAGCCTCAACCATCACCTTATGGTATGGCCAATCCCACATGCTCTGAATCTGGATCAAATGGAATTTCTCTTCTTTGAGATATTGAGCGATTTTCTTTCGGGTGAAAGAAGGCTCAAGTACCTTCAACTTGGCTGTCGTACCTTCAAGAGCATGAACATTCATATTCTCTGAACGGATTGTCATGAGAGTGATATCCACTCCAAGCTCAGCAAGTCCTTTGACAAGCATTGGCACGCTACGGGAAGGACCACCAGAAGACAAGTCTATTGAAGATACAAACGTTAGGACTTTCATTATCGAGATATTCTTGACCAAATGCAATCAGGCAAGAGATTTATTGTATGAACATAGATAAAAAATACTACAGCCTTAAGAAAGCCTTCATACTTACTTAGAAAATGGAATGTGATAAAGGGATTGCTCCCTAAAGGAGAATACAGTTTCTTGAATCTTTTTACAACCGACACTCCATTAAGGCGTTTTCTTACATTCTTACTTTGTAAGGCAGCATCAGTACACCCTATATACCTTCTTGACGTACAGGCATGTAGTCCGTTCCTTTGAGCCTCTTTACCGTATGCCACATCACCCAAATCATGATGATATACAGGATCTAAGAAACCAACCTTTTCAAACACATATTTGGGCACAAGAACGAAATTTCCATTCAGACGATAAACCTCATTCAATTCACCATTAGCCGATATAAGATGCAGGGATTTGTCAAAACCGCCATATATGACACGCTTGGTCGTTGTTTCCTGTACCAATCCTGCAATTACAGCCTTATGATCCATTATTCTACTACTTTCAAGCATCTCATCGAAACAATAATCATAGAGAACGAGGTCATCATTAAGCCAGAAATAGAAATCGTAGTCCTTACTTCTTGATGCTTCAATCCATGCTTTCCTCATTCCTCTGCTCCAAAAAAGATTGCCATCTCCATGAATGAGATTCACTTGAGGATACTCTTCGAGGATAGCATCAGCAGTACCGTCTGTTGAATTGTCATCTACACAATAGACATCAATATCCTTCCTTATGGAGAATAATCTGCCAAGACACGACAAAGTAGTGCCTTTACGATTATGACAGGTTATGAGGACTGCTAATGTCACCATACTCTTTGTTTGCCAGATGATACAACTTTAGCAGGAATACCTCCAAGAACGGAATAAGGTGCCACTTCTGAATAATTCTTATTACAGAAGGAATTGGAGGCTACGATTGTATTGTCTGGTATTACGGTTCCTTTGTTAATACAAACATTATTCCCAATCCATACATTGTCACCTATCACTATTGGCTTATGCGAAGTATAGACAATTCCAGTATCCACGTCCCTAATTTCATGTCTGTCTGTATCCATCAACTGACACCTCCATGAACCTCCGACTTGTGAACCGATTTTTATATTGTCCTCACAGAACAAAATAGATTGAGCACCAAATCTCGACTTTGTACCTATCGACATATTTGCTCTAGGCTCAATCCTTATTGTACTTCCACAACCTATATAAAAAGAGCCGTTGAAACAAAGAGTCCCTCTGAGATCAAGAATAACAGGATCAAGAGGAAACATATCACGTCCTTGTGACCCAAGTTTTATCATTCCAGGTCTAATCGTTCCATTTATACATAGTTTTCCACTATTACCTACAATACGTAGTTTGCCATAAACGTCAATAGGAAACTTTATCGCTTGCTTAAATGGCAAGAAATGGAAATTAACATATATAATCTTTATAATGTTATGAATGAATATAGAATTGAACATTATCAGTCTGAAATTATATTATCATCCCCAGAGGATTAAAAATAATCTGGATTCTTGACGACTTTCAACTGAGTCATCTGCACAAACAATACCAAGGCAATATATCCTACAATAAATGCTCGTAAACCGTCAAAAAAACTTGAACTTACAGTTTGATATGTAATCTGGCAAAGCAGAATAATTACCAGCATGTTCTTTGTCGTAAGTTTTTTCATGCATGCCATAGCCCTGTCCTCTATAATATAGAAAACGATAAAGAAGAATACAAGACTTCCAATCTTTCCGAAATCAAGGAATGCCTGTGGTATCATAGAAGGCA
>CAMKEM010000071.1 GCA_946411565.1 uncultured Prevotellaceae bacterium
ACATTCGTTGCAAGTTCTGGTGACAGGTGGGTGACAGGTGCGGAAACACCTGTCATTACCTAACAACCTGATACTCAGCGAGTGTTGCAGGTGACAGGAAAATCGCGAAAAAACTTTTTTAGTAAATTCGTCGAATTCACGTTAATTATTGTCAGTTAAAAACAGCTTGCTGTTTGCTATATAGGCAAATCGTCGGATAAGGGTTAATTTTTTTATGTGAGTTCAGCAAAATTGTAAGGGGAAATTGTGAAATCAAAATTATCTGAAGGGAATTCCATATCAAAAGAAATTCCGTGGAACTGACGTTAATTTATATTTCATTTGGGCACACCATACAATAATAGTATTACGCGCACGTTATTATTTATAATAAAAAAGGCAAAAGACAAAGGACAAAAGGCGATAATCTTTAGACCTTAGACTATTGACTTTAGCCTAAAAAACAGTAAAAGAACAATGATTGAATACATAAAAGGCGAACTGACGGAGGTGACTCCTACACTTGCGGTTGTTGAGGCTGCTGGGGTAGGGTATGGCATCAATATCTCCCTTAACACTTATACGGCTATCCAGACGAAGAAGGAAGTGAAACTTTACATCCATGAGGCTATTATGACTGGTGGACGTGATGATTCATATACCCTCTATGGCTTTGTGAATAAACAGGAACGTGAACTGTATCGTATGCTCATAACCGTGAGTGGTGTGGGTAGCAATACAGCTCGTATGATTCTCTCTGCCACTACTCCTACGGAATTGGTGAACGTCATTTCCTCTGGCAATGAGAAGATGCTGAAATCGGTTAAGGGTATAGGTCTTCGTACAGCACAACGCATCATAGTGGATCTTCGTGATAAGATGGCGGCAAGCGGATTGATTGCAGACTTGCAGTCAAGTGCTGCGGCTATGGGAATGCCTGTTCTCTCTGCTGAGCAGAACGAGGTACGCGACGAGGCTGTGGGTGCTCTTACGATGCTCGGCTTCTCACCAGCTCCAAGTCAGAAGGTGGTTGTTGATATTCTCAAGGCACATCCAGATCTGCCTGTAGCACAGGTTATCAAGCAAGCGTTGAAGTTGATAAAGTAAAAAGAGAATAGAGGCCTCTCCCCCCCGCCCTTCCCCGTAGGGAGGGAGCCGGAGCGCGAAGGAGGTACGTTAAAATGCAGAAAAACTTTTCTCCTAAGAATAATAAACCTGGTTGGTTGCCTTTGTCAAAGGTGTGGCTTGGCGTTGTTCTCATCGTTATCTCAACGATGATATGGGGAACTGTGTCTGCTCAGGATGATAAGACTGCAAGGAGACAAAGCAATACGACACGTCCACAAGGCGCTCCAGAAGACCATATAGACGATGACGATACTGCGAAGCCAAAGAAACGTAAGGCTGAAATAAAGAAGCAGATAACGATAAAGGAAGACTCAATACCAGATAGTCTTCTGCATCCTCGCTGGAAGATTCAGCGTACAATGCCTATTACATACGATGACCTTGAACAAGGTTCTTCTGACCTTAACCGCCCGGAGAACCTGAAGCAGGATGTTGTGTATAATGATACCCTTGACCGCTATGTGATAGGTACGAAGATGGGCAATACATGGGTTGCTGCTCCTGTGATGATGTCTGTTCAGGAGTATCAGAAATGGGTGGAGAAGCAGAAACTGGCTGAATATTTCCGTTCAAAGAACACCGAGATATACGAGACAAAGGGCAAGGATAAGTTCAGCTTTACGGATATGCACTTCGAACTTGGACCTGCCGAGAAGATTTTCGGTCCTGGTGGTGTGAGAATCAAGACACAGGGCTCAGCCGAGCTAAAGTTTGGCGCAACCGTCAAGTCAATTGATAATCCGTCTCTTCCTGTCAGAAACAGAAATACCACGTCAATCGACTTTGACGAGAAGATAAATCTTAACGTTAATGGTAAGGTGGGTGATAAGGTGAACATGAACCTTAACTACAACACCGATGCAACCTTCGACTTCGATGCTCAGAATATGAAATTGAAGTACGAGGGTAAGGAAGACGAGATAATAAAGCTTGTGGAGGCTGGTAACGTGAGTTTCCCAAGCAATTCTTCGCTCATCTCAGGTGCAACTTCGCTCTTCGGCTTGAGAACGGATATGCAGTTTGGTAAGCTCAAGTTGCAGACCGTTGTATCTCAGAAGAAATCGAACTCCAAGAGCGTGAGCACTAAGGGAGGTGCACAATTTACTCCTTTCGAGATTGACGTTGCCAACTATGAGGAGAATCGACACTTCTTCCTCTCGCAGTATTTCCGTAACATCTATGATCAGGCACTTTCCAAGTTGCCACCTCCTCTTACCACGGGTGTAAATATCACTCGTGTAGAGATTTGGGTGACTAATAAAACAGGTCAGACATCGAATACTCGTAACATCGTTGCGCTTACCGACCTTGGTGAGGGTGTTCCAAAGAATACTATTTGGGGCGGAGGTAATGAATCTGCTGTACCGAGCAATGATGCCAATACAGAGTATAATACCATAGTTGCAAGTTATGATAAAGCCCGTAACATAGAGGAGACGGCTACGACGCTCGACGCTATTCCTAACTTTGTGGGTGGTGTTGACTATGAGAAACTGGAGAAGGCGCGTCTGCTTTCTTCTTCGGAATATACCCTCAATGAGGCACTTGGCTATATATCTTTGGGGACAACGCTTCAGACGGATCAGGTACTTGCCGTGGCTTTCGAATATACATACAATGGCGTGACGTATAGGGTGGGAGAATTCGCTTCTGACAAAACGGATGTTAGTCAGGCGCTATTCGTTAAGTCGTTGAAGAACACGTCAAACAATCCTCAGCAGGGTAACTGGTCTCTGATGATGAAGAACGTATATTATCTTGCTTCATCTGTGGAGAAGGATAAGTTTAAGCTCGACATAAAGTTCCAGAGTGATACGGCTGGTGTATATCTCAATTATCTGCCAGAGTTGAAGAATACCCCATTGCTTCGTGTTATTGGTGCTGACCGTTTGGACAATAACAACAAACAGAATCCTAATGGCTACTATGATTTCGTAGATGGCTATACGATAAGCAAAGGCCGTGTATTCCTTCCAAAGGTAGAACCGTTCGGAAAAAGTCTTTATGACTATCTCGTGAAAAAGGGTTTAGATCCTAAACAGGCAGAAAAGTATGGCTATACAGAACTTTATGACTCCACAAAGACGGTGGCAAAGCAGATTGCTGAGAAGGATAAGTATCTGCTTCAGGGACAGTTCAAGGGAACTTCTGCCAATGTCATCTCGCTTGGTGCATATAATGTGCCACAAGGTTCTGTTAAGGTTACTGCTGCTGGTGCGACATTGACCGAGGGTAGTGACTATTCTGTTGACTATTCGGCTGGTGAGGTGACAATTCTCAACCAGAGTATCATAGATGCAGGTACTGCCATAAATGTTTCTCTTGAGAGTAATACCGACTATGGACAGCAGAGAAAGACTATGTTCGGACTTAACTGGGAGTATGACTTTACAAAGGATTTCCAGTTGAGTGGTACTATACAGCACCTTTCAGAGCAGAGTCTTACAACGAAGGTACAGATGGGTTCAGAGCCTCTTAACAATACCATCTGGGGATTGAACCTAAGTTGGAAGAAGGATAGCCAATGGCTAACAAATATGCTCAATAAGGTGCCATTCCTGCACGTTAACCAGCCTTCGCAAATACAATTCAATGGTGAGTTTGCACAGCTCATTGCAGGACAGGCAAGCGGTACTCAGGACAATGCATCATATATTGATGACTTTGAGGCTACCAAGTCGGGACTTGATATAAGTACACCAACATCGTGGATGCTCTCAAGCGTACCATCTATGTTTAAAGAGTCATCGGATAAGTCAGGTCTTACGAGTGGTTACAACAGAGCTCGCCTTGCGTGGTACACCATTGATCCTCTGTTTACGAGAAGTAGTTCTTCACTCACACCAAGCCATATTAAGAGTGATGCTGAACAGCTTTCTAACCATTATGTGCGTGAGATTTATACCAATGAGGTGTTCCCTAATCGTGATCAAAGTGCGTATTCAGGAACATCAAGTACGTTGTCAATTCTTAACCTCGCCTATTATCCACAGGAAAGAGGTCCGTATAACTTCACCACAAGTCTTGATCAGGCGGGACACCTTACCAAGCCTGATAAAGCCTGGGGAGGTATGATGCGTAAGCTTGACACAAGCGATTTCGAGGCTGCTAATATTGAGTATATTGAGTTCTGGATGCTTGATCCGTTCATCTATACTCGTGAGGCTGGAACTGCAACACAATATGGTGGTGACCTCTATTTTAACCTTGGAGACATTTCTGAGGATGTGCTTCGTGACGGAAAGAAATTCTATGAGAGTGGTATGCCTGTGGATGAAAGTAACTCATTCACAGAGTCACAGTGGGGTAAGATTCCGACACAGAGTACTGTGACCTATGCCTTTGCTACTACTGGTGGATCTCGTGATAAGCAGGATGTTGGACTTAATGGTCTTACTGACGAGGAAGAGCGTACCAAGTATCAGAACTTCCTTGCCTTCGTTAATGCCAATGTGACGGATGCTGCTGCCCGTGACTCTATCCTTGCCGACCCTGCAGCCGACAACTATTGCTATTTCCGTGGTTCGCAGCATGATGAGCGTAAGGCTTCTATTCTTGACCGATATAAGTATATCAATAATCCACAGGGCAACTCCCCTGAGAGCAATAGCAGCTTTGATTCCTCTTACAAGACAACACCAGATGTGGAGGATATCAATCAGGACTATACCTTGAACGAATACGAGAAATACTACCAGTATAAGGTCAGCATCCGACCAGAGGATTTTGTTGTAGGCACCAACTATATCGTTGACAAGCGTAGTGCCACACGCACCCTCAAGAACGGAAAGAAAGCCGTAGTGGATTGGTATCAGTTCCGTATTCCTGTAAAGTCACCAGAGAGGGAGAAAATTGGCTCTATAACAGACTTCACCAGCATCCGTTTTATGCGTATGTTCATGACAAATTTCGAGAAGCCTATCGTACTTCGTTTTGCTAATCTCGATCTTGTGCGTGGTGAGTGGCGCGTGTATGAGCAGAACCTCAATCCAAACTCAGCAAACACAGCTCAAATGGCTGTTAGTGATGTGAATATTGAGGAGAACAGCGAGAAGACACCTGTGAACTATGTGCTTCCTCCTGGTATCACCCGAGTTGTTGACCCTTCACAGCCACAGCTTACAGAGAGTAATGAGTCGGCTATGAACTTCACCCTCACATCTATGAGCAATGGTGATGCTAAGGCTGTATATAAGAATATGACGCTGGATATGCGCCAGTATCGTAATCTCCAGATGTTCGTACATGCTCATGCCCTTGAACCAAACGTAACTAATCTTCAGGATGATCAGCTTGCACTCTTCATCCGACTTGGTTCTGACTATAAGAGTAATTACTATGAGTATGAGATTCCACTTAAGCTCACTCCTGCAGGAAAGTATAGTACCTATTCTGGTTCAGACTGTCGTACCGTGTGGCCTGAGGATAATATGCTCAACATTAAGCTCAGCAAGTTGACAGATTTGAAGAAAGCTCGCAACAAAGCGAAGAACGTTGGAGCTGCATCATATAATGCGGAGTTCAGCGCATACGATGATGATAATCCGAAGAATAAGATAAGCATTAAGGGTAATCCTACGCTTGGTGAAGTGAAGACTATGGTCATCGGTGTACGTAATCTCGCAAATACTGAGAAGAGTGGTGAGGTTTGGATTAACGAGCTTCGACTTCTCGATCCAGAAAGCTCTGGCGGTTGGGCTGCACAGGGTAATCTTAACGTGCAGCTTTCAGATTTCGGAAGTGTCAACGCCTCTGGTAGATACACAAGTGAGGGATTTGGCGGACTTGAGGAAGGCGTTGCTTCACGTAGCACCGACAACTATTCAACCTATAGTGTCACAACTTCTCTTGAATTGGGTAAGTTCTTCCCAGAGAAAGCGAAGGTGCAGGCACCATTGTACTATAGCGTAACACGTGAGAGAACAGCACCAAAGTTCAATCCGCTTGATACCGATATGAAACTTGATGATGCTCTTGATGCTGCAAGCGAAAAGGATAGGGATTACATAGAGAGTATTGCTGTGAAGAAGGATGTTACCACCAATTTCTCACTCTCTGGTGTAAGGTTCGGTATAGCAACCAAGCGACATCCTATGCCTTACGATCCTGCCAATTTCACATTCTCATATAGCCACTCTCACTCTAATTCCACGGGAGAGACGACAGTCTATGAGAATGAGGACAACTGGAAGGGTGGATTATCCTATTCTTGGACTCCTGTCTATAAGTCATTTGAGCCTTTCAAAAAGATAAAGAGCAAGGCAAAGTCTTACGACATACTTAAGCGATTCAGCCTTAACTGGTTGCCTCAGAATATATCGTTTAATTCTGATTTGTTGCGTGACCTTCACGAGTTGCAGGAGCGTGACCTTGAGGATCTTGGTGCAGAAAACTCTATACCACTCTCACAGTCAACGAAATTCTCTTGGAACCGTGATTTCAGTATTAGATGGGATCTTACCAAGAATCTGCACCTAAACTTCCAGAGTGCCACAAATGCGGAGATTGAACAACCATTTGTAAAGATTGATGATTCATACTATCTTGATGAATATAGCAAGTGGAAGGATGAAGTAAAGCAGAGCATCTACCACATGGGTACACCGCTCGACTATCAGCAGTCGTTTACCGCCTCCTATAAATTGCCTATCAATCTTATCCCTGTCTTCAACTGGATTAGTGCTGATGCCAACTATACGTCAAACTACAATTGGCAGCGTGGTGGTGAGCCTGATGAGGACGGAACATTCTATGGCAACACTATCAGTATGAACAGACAGTTCAAACTCAACTCAAATTTCAACATGGAGAAACTCTATGATCAGGTACCGTTCCTTAAGAAGACCAACGAGCGATTCCGCAAGGCTGTTAAGCGTGTGTCTAAGAAGAGTAAAAATGAAAGTGCAAAGAGTAATGTTGACAAGGAAAAGGATAAAGATAAGAATGTAAAGGGCAAGGATAAGGCAAAGGATGCTAAGGAACTCGCTGCTGAGAAAAAGGAGCGTGAGCAGAAGGAACGTGAAGAGAAGAAGGCTGAGGCTGAGAAAAAGAAACAGCTTGCCTTGAATCGTAATCGCTATGAGAAGGAGGTAACGATCAAGGCTGATACATCCTTTGTGCTCACTCATGGTAAGAAGTCGCGTAACCTCACCGTTACTGCACGCAATGCGGAGGGTAAACTTATCCCTGTGAAGTACAAGGTGATGGATGATAACAGGATTCGTATCATCAACAAGGCGGACTCAGCAGTCACTATGAAGGTTACTGTCATGACAAAGCCAAAGAAGGAAGATCAGCAGTGGTATCGTCTCGCGCAGTCTGCTACACGATTCCTCATGATGGTTCGTAATGTCAGCTTCACATATAGTAATCAGTACTCTATGTCATTACCAGGCTTCAAGCCTTATGCAGGTGATGTGTTCGGACAGAACAATGAGCATTGTACCAAAGGTGGTGATGCATTCGCTCCTGGACTTGGTTTTGCCTTCGGCTTCGTAGGTGATGACTATATTAACCGTGCCAATGATAACGGATGGTTGCTAAATGATATCTCTGTTGCCACACCTGCTGCTACCAGTAAGACAGAGGATCTCAACATCAAGGCTACGCTCGAACCTGCACGCAATCTCAAGATAGACCTTACTGCTGCACGCACAATGACGCAGGCACGTACCGTACAGTATATGTATAATGGTAATCCTACCAATTTGTCGGGACAGTTTACTATGACAACTATCTCCATACGCTCAGCCTTCGAGGGTATGGGTAGTGCGGAGAACGGTTTCCGCTCGGCTTCGTTCGACCGTTTCCGTAACTCTATTGAGCACTATCGTTCACGTGTTGAGGCGCAGTATAAAGGTGCTGTATATCCAAGTGGGGCAGGTAAGTATGCAGGTCTGCCATTCAATCCTAACATAGAGGTGACAACCACACCAATACAGACCTCACAACCTGCAGTTGATGGGGCTTCTGTCGATGACTCAAACGCTGCTACGCAGACACCTGTCACTCAGAAACTATCAACGGGGGTGAATCCTTATAGTGCAGATGTACTTGTGCCAGCCTTCCTCCATTCTTATACAGGTTATAGTGGACTCGGTATCTTCCCTGCAATCACCAGTATGTTGCCTAACTGGAGCATACGATATAGTGGACTGAGCAATATGACTTTCTTCCAGAACCTCTTCAAGAGCGTCAACATCAATCACTCTTACAAGAGCGTGTATGCAGTTGGTTCCTATAGCTCATACTCTACTTACATGGAGTATATGGGTGATGGACTTGGCTTCATCCTCGATGGTACGAGCGGTACTAACGTGCCTGTACCAAGTAGTATGTACAATGTATCGCAGGTAAGCATCAATGAGAAATTCTCACCTCTGCTTGGAGTTGATGTCACTATGCGTAACAATATGACCGTAAAGCTTGAATACAGCACTACGCGCATTCTCTCTCTTTCAATGACGAGTGTGCAGATTAATGAAGCACTCTCAAAGGACTTCGTTATAGGTTGTGGCTACAAGATTAACGACTTCAGTTTCTCTGGACGCAACAGACGATTGATAAAGAGTCGTAGTAATGGTAGTGGTAATAATGAAGAAGAAAACAATAGGTCGAAGTCAACGTCAAAGAATTCAAAGAAGTCGTTCAATCACGATCTGAACCTGCGACTTGATCTTAGTCTAAGGAATCAGGCATCTATTACGCGCGACATTAGGGAGGGTGCAAGTTCAGCAAGTAGTGGTAACAAGGCATTCAAACTCAATTTCTCTGCTGAATACACCGTGTCTAAGTTGCTTAAGACTGCTCTTTACTATAACTCTCAGACGAATGCTCCATTGCTTACGTCGAGCAGCTATCCTACTACGACGCACGACTTCGGAGTGTCAATGCAGTTCTCGTTAACAAGATAATTAATAATAAATATAAGACTATAATTTTCGCAAATGAGATACAAGTATGATTTTCTCATTATCGGTGCAGGAGTAGCCGGTATGAGCTACGCCCTTAAGATTGCAAGGGCGAAGAAGGGTAAGGTCTGCCTTATATGTAAGACAGCATTGGACGAGGCTAACACTTCCTTTGCACAGGGTGGTGTGGCTTCAGTTACTAATCTCGTAGTTGATAACTTCGAAAAGCACATCGAGGACACGATGATTGCGGGCGACTTTATTTCCGATCGCGCTGCCGTGGAGCAGGTGGTTCGCATGGCTCCATCGCAGATAAAGGAACTGGTGGAATGGGGCGTGAATTTCGATAAGAAGGAGGACGGCACATACGATCTGCATCGTGAGGGCGGTCACTCTGAGTTCCGTATTTTGCACCATGCTGATGACACGGGAGCGGAGATACAGCGTGGACTTATAGAGGCGGTTCGTTCAAATCCTGATATTGAGGTTAAGGAACATCACTTCGCTGTGGAACTGATAACGCAGCATCATCTTGGTGTGACAGTGACCAGAAGAAACAAGGATATACAATGTTATGGTGCATACGTGCTCAATCCAGAGACACAGAAGGTAGATACATATCTCAGTAAGGTAACGTTGATGTGTACTGGTGGTTGTGGAGCTGTATATCAAACCACAACAAACCCTATCATTGCAACTGGTGATGGTGAGGCTATGGTATATCGTGCAAAGGGAACAGTTGCCGATATGGAGTTCGTACAGTTCCATCCAACAGCTCTCTACCACCCAGGCGAAACACATCCTGCCTTCCTTATTACAGAGGCTATGCGTGGATATGGTGGCATACTTCGTCTTCCTAATGGCGAAACATTCATGGAGAAATATGATGACCGTCTGAGCCTTGCTCCTCGTGATATCGTTGCTCGTGCAATAGATAAGGAGATGAAGATACATGGTCTTGACCATGTATGCCTTGATGTCACTCATAAGCCTGCAGAGGAAACTCGCAAGCACTTCCCTAACATCTATCATAAGTGTCTCACTATTGGTATCGACATAACTACCGACTATATCCCTGTTCGTCCTGCTGCTCATTATATGTGTGGTGGTATCAAGGTTGACCTCAACGGATGCTCTTCTATCAAGCGTCTCTATGCCATTGGTGAGTGCTCATGCACAGGTCTTCATGGTGGCAACCGTCTGGCAAGTAACTCCCTCATTGAAGCTGTGGTGTATGCAGAAACTGCTGCTCGTCACTCTCTCGCTCACGTTGATGAATATGATTTCAACACCCTCGTACCTGAATGGAACGATGAGGGCACTATGACCAATGAGGAGAAAGTGCTTATCACTCAGAGTGTGAAGGAGGTTGGCGAGATAATGGCTAACTATGTTGGTATAGTGCGCTCTAATCTTCGTCTGCAAAGAGCATGGACACGTCTTGATGTACTGTATGAAGAGACAGAAAAACTCTTCAAGCGTGTGAAGGCTACAAGAGATATCTGTGAGCTCCGTAACATGATCAATACCGCATATCTCATCACTCGATGGGCTATTGAGAGAAAAGAGTGTCGCGGATTGCATTATACGACAGATTATCCGCATAAGTAAATATCCCAACTCCCTCGCCCTTTCTATAGTGTAGGGGTGAGGGGGATATCCATTTTGCTGGGTGGGATGAATAAGTTATTTTTTATCATCTCTAAAAGATAATAGGACATTGTAAATGATAAATTTTACGTGGAAAAGTTTTTTGAGGCTTTTGCCTCTTCTCTTCTTCCTCACTGCCGATTATTCGAACGCTAAGACGACATTGTCAATTGCCAATAATCAATTGTCGTTTGAAAACGTATCTGCGTCTTTGCGTTCGGATATGAAACGCCCAAGGGCGAAGGTAAAGGCGAAACCGAAGAAGAAGGTAAGACGCAAGCCGCATATAGTGAAGGTTGTGGAACCTCGTAAGACTGTGCAGGAGGAGGTGAGAGATGCGTTTAGCGATTCGCTCATCATAGATTCACTCTCTGCATCTCTTATAGCAGATACCCTCACTAACGATACTCTGCCATGGCCAGAGTCACTCAGAGCTCGACTTGATACCATTATCAAGAAGAGTCCGACGTTGAAGACTTCGCAGTACGCCTTGATGGTGTATGATCTTACAGCCGACTCGCTGCTGTATGCTGTTAATGAGAAGCAGACTCTACGTCCAGCCTCTACAATGAAACTGCTGACCGCCATCACGGCATTGGACAAGCTCGGTGGTTCATATCAGTTCAAGACATTCCTCAAGAGTACTGGCTCGGTAGTTGACTCTACCCGCACGCTAAAGGGTAACGTCTATGTGGTAGGTGGAATGGATCCACGTTTCAACCGCGACGACCTCATTGCTTTCGTCGAGTCGCTGAAGAAGATGGGAGTTGACACGATAGAAGGAAAACTATGTGCTGACCGTTCATTCAAGGAAAAGGACTTGTTTGGCGAAGGATGGTGCTGGGATGATGATAACCCTGTACTGTCACCTCTCGTCTATTCTCGAAAAGACCAGATGATGGAGAAACTCAAGGAAGAGATGGAAATGCAAGGCATCACGCTCAAGGGCGAGATTGTGGATGAGGTTGCACCATTCGCAGCAGTTAATATATGTTCGCGCGCGCATAGCATCGATCAGATACTTAGTAGGATGATGAAGGAGAGCGACAATCTCTATGCAGAGTCTATGTACTATCATCTTGCCTCGGCTCTGAACAAG
This sequence comes from uncultured Prevotellaceae bacterium, assembly GCA_946411565.1. Lineage (GTDB taxonomy): Bacteria > Bacteroidota > Bacteroidia > Bacteroidales > Bacteroidaceae > Prevotella. The sequence continues at coordinate 11,767 of CAMKEM010000071.1, forward strand.
CCTGCACGAGCAGCAGGTGCAAAGCATTTTGAGCAGATGCTGATGCGTAGGATGGGGCTTGATCCGTCTAACTATCGATTGGCTGATGGATCAGGACTCTCGCTCTACAACTACGTTACTGCGGAGTTGGAGGTGGCATTCCTTAGATATGCTTACGAGAATAGTACAATATACAATAACCTTATCTCGTCACTTCCTCTTGCAGCATACGATGGTACGCTTGCTAAGCGTCTCAACGGAACAAGGGCGGCTGGTAACATAAGGGCAAAGACTGGCACATTAACCTGCGTTAGTAGTCTTGCAGGCTATGCAAAGGCTTCCAACGGCCATGTTCTTGCTTTCTGCATTATCAATCAGGGAGTACTTAGGGCAAAGAATGCTAAAGACTTTCAGGATAGTGTGTGTGTGGCGATGTGTAAATAAAGTTTGCCAGAATATCTAGATTGTCTAGGATATCTAGATATTCTAGATAATATAGGACTAGTCAGAATAAACTCTAAAACTCTAAACTATAAACAATATGCGAAAACTAATTCTATTATTAATGCTATCATGCGGTGCCCTCTCTATGCAGGCACAGAGCAGTTTGAAGAAACAGGTTGAGGATGGTATTAAGACCAGTATTCGCCTGACAGAGGATCACGAGTGGCGTGAGGCTTTTGCCACATGTCGTGCACTTGATGTTGCCATAGGCAAGGGAAATCCAGACTTGCACTACCTCGTGTCTAAGGAACGCTTCCGCATGTATTCACGCATCAACAAGTCTGATGATGCACGTTCGCAGATGCAATTAATGGAGGCATACGCCCGTAAGTCTAATATGAGCGATGTCATTGAAGATATGCTTATTGCCAAAGGCGCCTATTCTGCAAAGACTGGTAATGTCAACCTTGCCCAGAAATGCTATCGAGAGGTGTTCGATCGTCGTGTCAAGGGTAAGGATGATGCTGGTATTGATAAATGTTTCCAAAGCATGGTTGCTGAGGCTAAGGGCAAGGATAACGCTCTTATGGCAAGTATGCTTGAGAAGATGTACACACAATGGAAGGACTCTATCGCAAGTGATAAGGCTGCAGCCGAACTCAAGTCTGTTAAGGCACAGTATGCAGAGGCTCAGGAAGAAATTGATAGTAAGGCGACAAAGATTGCTGTACAATGGGGCTTTATCATTGTGCTCATCGTAATTGCCGTAGCACTTGGATTGGCACTTGCTTTCTTCGTTATGCTGAAGTTCAAGAATATGCTGAAGATAAACAAACTGAAGGAAAGTCTTGAGATTGCCAATAATAATAATGATAGGAAGAGCCTTTTCATTAATAATATTGGTGAGCAGATAAATCCTTCGCTTGATGCCATAGCTCGAGGTGACAAGCAACAGGTGGTTGCCCTCCAGAACTTCATGCAGCACATCAAGGAGTATATGATCCTTGAGAATTCTCGTGAACAACTCTACGAACAGGAAGACCTCAATATGGAACATCTGTGCAAGGATGTTGTGGATATGGCGAAGGAGAGCATCAAGCGCGACCTTCCTATCAAGATTGATGCTCACGGCATAACATTCCCATCAAACGAGGAGGCTGTAAAGCAACTCCTTGTATGTCTTATTGCAGAGCTTGCCAAGAGTCAGGACACGGAGCGTATTAGTCTTGAGTTCAAGAAACGTAATCCGCATACTGGTAACTTCATCGTTACAGGCATAGGTTTCAAGATTCCTGAAGACAAGCGTGAGAATATCTTCCAGGCATTTGCCGAAGTAAGGGATCTTACTGTGGATGATGGTATGCAACTCCCAACCTGCGCCCTTATGGCTTACAAGCTCAATGGCAATTTGCGTCTTGATGAGGAATTCGCTCAAGGCACTCGCTTTGTAGTGGAGTTGCATTGCTAATTACAATCTGTAATCATTTTTACTTTCAAGTGTCAAGAATTATGGTTTTAAGGAGAAAAATATGTTAATATTCTTATAAATTGAAAGAAATACTTACATATTGATAATAAATTTTTCCAAAATTCGTAATTCTTGACATTTTTTTTATACCTTTGCATCCGCAATTGGTGTTGGGGGATAGGTGTTAGGTTTTGGTGGTTAGTATCAAACTCTAAACCCTAAACTTTAAACAGCCAATCGGCATTAGAACAACCAATAATAAATAAACATATAAAACAAAATGAAAAAGATTAGAGCAGCCGTAGTAGGTTACGGTAACATCGGTAAGTACACCATTGAGGCTCTTGAGGCTTCAGAGGATTTCGAGATTGCTGGCGTTGTACGTCGTAATGGTGCAGAGAACAAGCCTGCAGAACTTGCACAGTATGATGTTGTTAAGGACATCGCTGAGCTCAAGGACGTTGACGTAGCTATCCTTGCTACTCCTACACGTTCATGCGAGGAGTATGCTAAGAAGATTCTTGCAATGGGTATCAATACCGTTGACTCATTCGATATCCACACAAGCATCCTCGACTACCGCGCAGCCCTCATGCCAGTAGCTAAGAAGAACGGTACTGTTGCTATCATCTCTGCAGGTTGGGATCCAGGTTCTGACTCTATCGTCCGCACTCTCATGCAGAGCCTCGCACCAAAGGGACTCTCTTACACCAACTTCGGTCCAGGCCGTTCTATGGGTCACTCTGTATGTGTTCGCTCAAAGGCAGGTGTTAAGGACGCTCTCTCAATGACTATCCCTGTAGGCGAGGGTATCCACCGCCGTATGGTATATGTTGAGCTTGAGGAAGGTGCTGACCTCGCTGAGGTAACAAAGGCTATCAAGGCTGACCCATACTTCGCAAGCGACGAGACACACGTATTCCAGGTAGAGAGCGTTGATGCTCTCAACGATGTTGGTCATGGTGTTAACCTCACTCGTAAGGGTGTTTCTGGTAAGACTCACAACCAGCTCTTCGAGTTCAACATGAAGATTAACAACCCTGCACTTACTGCACAGGTACTCGTAAATGTTGCTCGTGCTTCTCTCAAGCAGCAGCCAGGTTGCTACACAATGATTGAGGTTCCTGTAATCGATATGCTCCCAGGTGATCGTGAGAGCCTTATCGCACACCTCGTATAAGACAATCCCCAACCCTTTAAAGGGTAAGAGGCAAATCATAAAAGAGCCTATCCTAAAGTCAATTAGGGTAGGCTCTTTCGTCTTGTATCTCCATTTTCAAAATGCAGAGGCGCAGACATCCCGCTTTGAATAGCATTCGCTGTTGCCCATTAGCTTACAGTAACGAGTAACGGGTAACAATAAGAAACTTAGTGTAGGGCAGCTCCCTATTTTATTATTTCTATATATAATAAGGTATATAAACTCCTTAGAAGATTTCCGTAAAATTCTAGAGCACAAAAATCCTTATTGTTACTTGTTACCTGTTACCGTGGCCTGTCTTTTCCTGATTTAGGTTGACAGTTTTTATTCTTTTTCCTGATGTAGTTGACAATCGTTTTACTGTAGAAGTAGGCACTTTACTGGAATCGTTGACACCTTTACTGAAAAGGCCTGCTCTCCCTCCGCATTCTATGTTAAATTCCAAGTAAATTTCTATTTTTAACTATATATTTAACAC
>CAMKEM010000072.1 GCA_946411565.1 uncultured Prevotellaceae bacterium
CTCCGCTATGAATCCGCTAATAATTCGCTTTAAACACAAGGGATTTGTGCGTTTGGCGCTTTTGAAACGGAGGTAGTGTTGAGGCATATCGGAGGTACGACGAAGGCAATTCGGGGCGAAAATCACTACTTTTACCTACCTTCACCTACCCTAGGTTAGGTAGGTAGGTTTGATGGTGTGCACATAACTTGCAGATATACAGGCTGATATGTCATATATTCTTCACTTACCTACCTACCCAAGGTAGGTAAGTGTATATAATCTCGATATGAAAAATAGCACAGTAATTGTTAAGTAAATATATATAATAATGATATAATTTTTATTCTACTTCTATATACTCACCTACCTACTTTGGGTAGGTATGTATAGCTGAAACAATGATAATATGGCTGGGGGGGTGCTGTGTAATGTGTGTAACGAATTTATACTCAGCATATTGAGTGGAATAAATATTCTGCTCTCTCCGTGGGATACTGGCTTAAAATGATCCCTACCTTACCTACCCTGAGGGTAGGTATGGTAGGGATGATGCTAACGAGGGGTTGTGGAATACTTGAAGGTATGGAAGGCGACGTTATTTAGTGACATGTTTTGAGAGATATTCCACACGCTCCTCTACGCTTTGGATCAATTCCTTGTTCTGTGGAGTATCTTCAAGATGATGCGAGATGTCGAGGAACTTCTTGGAGTATTTTATTTCCCTCTTCTCGTCTTTCATGCCTTTACACATCTGTGCGATGTTGTAATAGATGAGCGGATTGTCCGATTTGTATTTTGTGCATTCCACAAATGCCTTGGCTGCATCCTTGTATTTCTGCTGCTTGTAGAAAGCCTCACCTATACTATTATATAGCGAGTAATACAAATCATTCTCAGGTGTGATTATCTCAATTACTTTCTCCAGATTGCTAATACCCTCCCAATATTCCCCACAAGCAATATTGGCATTTCCAAGGTGAAGATAAGAGGAATATTCCTTGCCCTTTCGTTTCTCTACTGCCTTTCTGAGATATGGACGGGCTTCCCATGCGCTATCGAGCTTGAGAAACGAAAATCCGATTATCAAAGCTGACTCATAGTTCTCAAAACCGTTTGCCTCAAGTTTCTTGTATGTTTCAATAGCCTCCTTGTAGTTGCCAAGAAGATGTGAAGCGTATCCATATTGTCTTATGACGCTAAGGTTGGTTGAGTCTTTCTGCATATATTCCCCACATATTATCATAGCTTTGTCAGGATGCTCATTATCATTAAAGTATGAAGCCATAGAAACGACAATCTCGCTATCGTATGGATTTATGCGAAGTATGCTATCCCCATAAAGCGCTATTCCGTCTTCATGCAGGTTTGTCTTGCTTGCAAAAAACATAGAGCGCAGATCCTGATAGGTGATACTATCTTTATTGATTCTTTGTAATGTGTTTGCCCAGAGATTGTTCCTGCCTGTACGATGATATACCTCAGCAATCTTTCTTGCCGTGGAAGCATAATGGTCGATGAAATCATCGTTTAGTTGGTGATAATAGTGCAAGGCATGAAAGTAATCATAGACTTTGAAACAACTGTCCCCTTTTGCTGCCAAGGCTCTTTGTTGTGTAAGGTCATCTTTATCCATAGCCTTGCTTGTGATAGGAGAGAGAATAAAAATGAGATAAAGGATGATGTTTGGAATACGCATGGATAGTTTTTTTTCAAGATAGGCACACCAATTATTGCGATTGGTGTGCCTTTACTATACTATATTTATAGAGTAGTTATTTGTTTAATTTAAGATTAACTACTACATCTTCAACCTCTTCAACCTTTTGTTCTTTTGGTGGTTCTGGGTTGTCTATGAAAGTAATAGGCAAGGTGTAATTTACAGCAACATTTTCACCGTTTTGTTTGCCAGGAGTCCATTTTGACATATTAGAAACAACCCTTTTTGATTCTTCGATAATGGCGTTCTTGCCTTCTTCGGAGATTTCATTTTCAGCTTTGAATTGTACGGTATTAACATTATTGACACTTCCGTCTTTTTCAACAACGAATGTGACAATTACTCTGGCTTTGGCGCCTTTGGCTTTTTCCGGGAATTTTATAGAATTAGTCAGGTAATTCAGTAATTCCTTAATACCGCCAGGGTACTCAGGCATAACTTCTACAACGTCAAAAACCTTTTGATTATGATTTGCTGCTGCTTTTTCTTTTTCTATTTGCATTTTCCTTTTCAGGATTTCTGCCATCTTGTCCTGATAAAGCACTTTCTCCTTATCATCGTTTGCGATTTGAGGAGTTTTCTCCTTGGCAGCAACTTTTTCCGGCTCAGAAACTTGGCTGATTGCGGAATTATTTGTACCTTTGCCCTCGATAACCGTTTGAGCTTCCTCGGAAATGGTACTTACTCGGTTGTTTAACTCTGGTGTGGCGAACACGCTTAGAGCGATAGTAGCCACGGGGATGATGTACAAAGCCTTTGTACGCATCCACGGATTAGATTTTGATTTTAACATCATAGTGATACGTTTTTTAAGTAAACTGTGATTAAAGCTGTTGGCAAAGGCGTAGGAACTGGAGCCAACGGCTTTTCTTATTAGTAACATCTGATATTGCTTGATATTCACACCGCTCGTAAGGACTTCATCATCAGCCTCATACTCATGCACATCACGAAGTGAGGATGCGAGAATCCAAGATAGCGGATTCCACCATTGAATTGTCTCAATAATGTTCACAAGAAGAATGTCGAATGAATGACGATGGATTATATGCCCGATTTCGTGACGCAGAATCTCCTTTGCATTATTCTGATAGTCGTTCTCGCTGATTACGATAGTATTGAACCAACTGAATGGGGCAATATCCTGTGCGTGACAATAGATCGTAATGCCATTCTGCTTGTCTTTCCAGAGCACGCAACTATGAATTGTTTTGTACAGAAGGCAAATCTGAACAAGTTTCCATAGAGCTGTAAATATCATGCCTGTAATATAGATGTATAGCATGACATTAATCCAGTTGATGCTATCAGAAACAGGCATTTCCTCTTCTGCTCCTATCGTGACGGTTGGCAATATGATAGTTGTCATTCCCTCTTGTATCGGATTGTTCTCAATAGATAGTGCATGGAAGTCGCACAAGGGCAGGACAAGCGACAGCAACATAATGCAAATCAGCAATATGCGGTTGAAGTGAAAGAATGACTCCTTCCTTAGCATCAGCATGTACGGAATGTACATTATGCTGAGAAATATGACTGATTTAATTGTGTAGGTGAGCATAGGCATAAAAGTTTAAAAGTCCAGCCAGAGCCCCTCACCCGTCCTACGGACACCCTCTCCCCAAGGGGCGAGGGGGAAGTTACATTTATTTGCTTAATAAATTAATGATAGGTTGTAACTGTTTATCTTACTAATATCTCCCTCGCCCCTTGTGGAGAGGATGCCCGAAGGGCAGGTGAGGGGCTTTGGCTGTTGGGCTCTGGCTTGGGGCTACTCTTTAATCAAATTCAGTAATTCCCGTATTTCGTCATCGGGTATTTTTTCTTCTTTTGCGAAGAAATTCACGAGTGATCTTAGTGAGCCTCCAAATAGGGTATTCTTGACATCCTTCATCACTCTCTTGCGATATTCATCCTGAGTGATGAGCGGACGGAAGAAGAAAGTCTTTCCATCCTCCTCACGCTTCTCTGGCTTCACGAAACCCTTCTGCGTGAGGATCTTCATATATGTTCCGAGAGTGGTATAGGCAGGCTTTGGATCTGGATATTCAGCAAGTAGCTGTCGCACGCTTGCCGAAGGCTCGTCCATAGCCCATAGGCGATTCATAATCTCCATCTCCACTCTGGTGAGAGTCTGGTTATCTTTGTTTCTGTTCATATCTAACTAATGTTTTAGTTTTCTGAGTGCGAAGGTACAACTAAAATTTTAATTAACGAAACTTTTAGTTAGAAAAATCACGTTTGCGAAATCTTTTAACGAATATTCTTAGTTATTCTAACGTAATTTTTAGTTATTAACATTTGATAACTTCATAATATGGGTTAAAACGCAAAGACGCAGAGACGCAAAGTTAACGTGAATTTCGATAAGTTGTCTATATGGCAAACAGCAAGCTGTTTTTAACTGACAATAATTACCAATCTTAAACCATTAATTATCAATTTAAATCTTATTTTATTGGAAAAAGATTGGTAAGATTGGTAATTATTGTCAGTTCTGCATTGGAGATGAGTTTTATCTTGAATTCATCGAACTCACGTTAACTTTGCGTCTTTGCGTTTATATATTTACAGCTTCCTAATTTTGCCCATGAAGAGAATAACGCCTGACTGGCGTTCGCGAATTGTGAAGAAGAAAGGGCGATTCATAGTGAAGAAAAGCGGTTTGGCGGTAAAATCGCCTTGCTGATATTGCTTCCTCGTGAAAGAAGTAGCCTCAGTTCCCTTCTCGCAAAACTTGAGGTTTACTATCTGCCTTATGTTTGAAACAGAAGGTTTATTATCCGCTATACCCGAAAAGTCAGCTTCTGCGGAAAAAGCATCTGTCATTTCCATAGCCTTGAGAGGCTCGCTAAATTCGGTTACGCATTTCAAATCCATGCGAGGCATATCAAGGGCAACCTTCTGGTCAGACGTGCGCTTTCTCATCTGAGTGTCCTGTTTCTTGTTGAAATTCCTCAGACAGTTGTCAAGGTTCTCGCCCTTGTGAGGCAGATAAATCTCCATATAGAAATTGCCTTTCAAATATGGTATTCTGAGCAAATCCATTTTTTCACCTTCATAAACCTGATAATGCTCTTCCTGTTGCATCATCATCACCTTCGATTTCGTGCCGTCAGCATTAATAAATTCCGCAGGTCTTGTCACGTCTTCATCAAATACGGTATTCCATGTCCCGTTGAAGCATATCGTATTGAATAACGCTATTTTAGCCTCGGAAGAGAGAGGCTGACTGAGAATATTCTTGATAGCACCATTCGAGTTCTTGTCGCACCATAGGTTTATGGCATTCTTGGTCATATCCAAAGCGAGTTTCTGATTATGTATCTCAGCCTTGAAATCATTCCTGTTCTTATTTGAATATTCAGGCTTTGTCTTGAACTGGTCGTTGATCCATACGGCATTAGCGGTCTTAATTCCGACCTCACGCTTATAGCCGGCAAGGTAATCGTTAAGCTTTCCGTACACCTCACTAACCTTTTCCGCGCTCAGCTCTTCTGTACCTAATACATTCATTATCTGATCAGAAGTGATACCCTTGGCACCATTACCGAGAATTGCCAAAGCATCAGCCAGACAAAGAGGCGAGATAACGACATTCTCATTAGCATTATGCGCTTTATCCACTTTCTCGAAGAGCGAATAAGCCATGCTCGTCTCGCCTTTGTAGATAGTCTTAGCCGTTGAGTCGAGAGGACACGCTACGGTATTTGCCTGTCGAGTTTGTGCCATACAATTAACAGATGCGAGAAATGCAACTGGCATCAACAGAACTGATATTATGTATTTGCTTCTAATCATAGAATGGTATTGGGTTAAAGAATTTATTTCCATGACAACGTGCGTAGCATCCTCGCACGTATCTGATGTCTGAGTGACAACGTGCGTAGCATCCTCGCACGAAAGACATAGTGCGTGTCAGCCCTCAAAGGCTGGCGCACGTCTCTGATGTCTGAGTGCAAAAATACAAAAATATTTGAGTGGAAACAAATATTATGGCACTTTTTTTGTGTCTTTGTATCTGAAATCCTTAAAAATAGATTTATATGGCAATAAAAGACAAAAATGGCATTCACGGACGTATTGGTGAGTTCGTGTATCAGGTACAGAAAGGGCAGCAGACAAAGAGGGCTATGCCTAAGAGATATAACGACAAAATGTCGGATGAGCAACTGTCACAACGTGATAAGATGAAGGCTGTGCAAGAACTATATCGCAAGTTGAAGCCTGCCGTAAAGGGATGCTTTGAGCATTCCAGGGAAGGACAAAGGGATTGTGATAGCTTTATGAGTCTTAATCTCTTGAAAATGAATACTGTATCGGGTGGCTCTCTGCCATCGCTCAACTATCGTATAGTTGATGATAGGGTAGAATGTGATATAATTGCAGAGGACTGGAAGAAGAAAGACATCCTTCGCTTTATTAGTTTGACGGAGGAAGGTGTTTCTTTTGAGGATATTGTGATTGAGGCTCCTGAATCCACAACTATAGTTCGGGAGGCTAAGGTTGGCGGTCAATATGCCTTTGTGCATCTTCGTGACAGCCGAAAAGGTCGCCTCGTATCAAGTCAGCGGTTAGTTCCTGAATAGGCAAAAACTCCGTTGTTCTTTCCTTGATCCTCCTATGATCCTCCTAACCAAACTCGGTGAAACTCCCTTCCAGTAGCGGACATAGAACGGACCTTCACCGAGTTTGGTTACTTTTTGTAACGGAGGATGAACTTTCCTGCTATTTCTTTGCTGATTGCTTGAAATTAAAGGCGTGGAAGATATCGCCAGCGGTAACTGTCAGTTTGAGAGGTCTTTCCGCAGGATTCGGATTTGCTTTAAAAGTGACCTTTAGCACGTTGTCATTTATGTCTGCCTTGAACCAATCCGCGTCATAGCTTCTAACATCATATTCTATATAATAATGTTTATCTAACGAATCGGCATCTGCAAGCCAAGGATTTGAATAGTTACTGCACGTGAAAGTGATTTCCCCTCCATTAGCATCAATAATATAAGCGTCATCTTTCTGAGTTGTTTGCGCTTCTGTATTCCAGATCATTTCATCCCAATCTTCACGATATATGTCTTCTTGGCATGAAGTGAAAGATAGAGTGGCAATAATCGCTATGGCGATAGGCCAATTTCTTGTTTTTTTCGTTTTAAATTCCATATAGTTCTTAGTTAATTGATTAATGATTTTATTGGTTAATTTTATATCGTCTTTGCATTAAATTGCTATATAGGCGATTTCCCCTACGGAGTAAACCTAATGCCAAACTGCAAGTCGAGCATGGTTTTGTGCTCTGTGTAATATGTCTTGTATCTTGTAGAGCCAGGGAGGTTGTATTGAATGGTTGGCTCTGCATAGATGTTGAGGCTCTTGAAGAGATTAACCTGAACACCTGCTGCTGCCTTAAGTGAGTAGTTTACAGGCAGATGCGAGAGCTTGCTTTCGTGATTTATCTTTCCGCTTACGCCAAAGTCAGCTCGTCCACCAGCACCAAGATAGATGTTGCAATAGCGGTTGTTGTAAAGCTGATAGTTCATCTGAACAGGAACGCCTATGAAATGCAGATTCTGATCTGTGTGTAACGTATAACCCATGCTTGTGCGGTCTTTGAACTCGCTATGCAGATAGGTATATGTAAGACCTGTGACCAAAGACCAATCCTCAGCTACAGGAATACCAACCTGAAGTCCGAAGGTTATAGGTCGATGGTGGGTTTCGTCATGATATGTTATCTGGTCAGCTGAATTATATACAGGATTCTCATTTCCTATGCTGTTATAATCATTCATATATTGTGAAGACTCATAGGGGGAATCTGTTGAAGAGAAGTTTGTTCCAGAGGCGTTCATGGCCAGATAAAGACGGTTTTCTGGCTTTTTCTTGCTGATAGTAAACTCTTCTTTACTGTAATCGCTAACAGGCTCTTCTTGAGCGCTTTTTTTTGTAACAGAAGGCTTTTCTTCCTGTTTTTGCGTAGGAGGAGTTTGAGCGAGATTTTCCTCTTTTTGAACTTGCTCTTCAATAGCAGAATTTGAGCTATTGTTGATTGTAGATTCTGCTGCTATTGTCGTATTTTTTACGATAGCCTTAGCAAGATGCTTTGTTGAAGGCTTTGAAAGGGTAGGGTAGGCCTCTGCATCTTTCTGTACAGCTGTTTCATGTGAAGAAATCTCTTGGATAGGAGCATTCATTTCTACCTTTGATACAATTTCCTCGTCCTCTTTATCGTGAAGCAGATACAAGGCCGTAGGAATAGCCAAAAGCAGAAGAATAGCGGCACAAGCCTTTCTCCAGTATCGGGTGTTGGGTGTTAAATGCTGGGTGTTGGGTGTTAGGTGTTGGGTGTTGGTGGGTTGTTCACCAGTCTCAAGGGCAGCATCAATGTTTTCCCACAATCCCTCTGGAATTGTAGGAACCTCAAAACCATTCATCTTCTGCTGAAGATCTTTAGTCCATTGTTCTTTCATTGTCTGCCTCCTTCCTGCTTTAAAAGTATTTTGCGAAGCATGTTCTTCGCTCTATGTAACTGGGATGCTGATGAAGCTTCCTTTATGCCTAATAGCTGTGCTATTTCCTTGTGCGATTTGTCTTCAAATGCATATAGGTTGAGCACCACACGATAGCCTGTAGGTAGTTGCTGAATGGCGTTATGCAACTGCTCAGCCGAGAACCTTGAAACCTCCAGATCCTCCTCACAATCAGGTAGTTCCTTGGTCGTCTCAATAAAGGCATCCTTATGCTTCCTACGCAAGAGCATAAGCGATTCGTTTATGGCTATCCTTGTCATCCACGACACGATAGAACTTCCATTCTCCGGCTTGAAATCGCTAATGTTCTTGTAGGTTTTGATATATGTTTCCTGAAGTATGTCACGCACATCCTCCTCGTTGACAACGTACCTCTGACAGACGGCAAAAAGATAGCGAACCGTAAGACCATACAGTTCTTGCATGGCCTTGCGGTCGTTCTTCCTAAGTCGTTCTATCAGTTCGTTGTCTATCGTCATTATAGTTTTCTCACCTTACCCATAAAGAGAATTGTGCCAGATGTCTTCTCGCGGATGATATATACAAACGGGCGATTCATGATGAAAGACGATGTACGCATAGGCATAACAACGCAATTATCCAGAGTCGCTACTGTTACGGCTGCCGCTTCTGTGCCCTCTTCATCCACGTTTACAAAGGTGGCTTGTATCACGTCTGAGATACTTACCTTTTCGTCAGAAATGCCTGAGAAGTCTGCCTTTTCAGAGAAAGCATCCGTCATGCCCATAGCCTTGAGTGGCTTTACGAGAGAGTTCATATACTCCAGTTTCATTCTTGGCATTTCAACCAACACCTCTCCCTTACCTGCTTTGTTGAGATACTCTTCAAAGGTCTTTTGGTCGAAATTCTTCATGCATTCGTCAAGTTTCTTGTCCTCGTGAGGAAGAAATACGTCCATGCAATAGTTGTCGTTGCCGTATGGGAATTCTGCAAAATCCATGTCAATTCCTTCATAGGCAAGGAACTCGCTTACTTGGGACATCATCTGAACCTTTGACTTAGAACCGTCAGAGTTTGTAAAGTCTTTCTCCTTCGTGTCAGCCTTGTCGAATTTGTTCTTCCACATTCCCTTGAAATAGAGGGCGTTGGCAAGTAGCATTCTGCAAGTTTCAGAAAGTGGTTCTGAAAGTACTTTCTTAATGCAACTATGTGTTTTTACGTCGCACCAGTTGTTGATGTCGTCTCTTGTCTTTGTGGTTGAAAGCTTCTGGTTGAAAGTCTCACCTATGAATTTCTTGTCGCTGAGGAATTCTGGCTTTACCTTGAAACCTTCGTCAATCCATACAGAATTTGCCGTTGTGAATGTTGTCTTGCTATCAACCCTTGCAAGATACTCGTTGAGGCTGTTGAATGCCTCGTTTAAGCTTTCCTTGCTTATATTATCGTTGACACCTATGATTGAGTTTATCTGCTTGCGAGTCTCACCGTTAGCTCCGTTAGATGCCATAGCAAGCATTTCCGACAGGCTGAGAGGCGATATCGTGAAGTTCTCGTTAGCGCGTGTTATCGCGTTTACCTCAGCGAACAGGGAGAAAGCCTTGTTTTTTGAGGTATTAAGTATGGTTGTCGTTGTCTGGTCAGTCGGACAAATTACTGGTTGTGGCGTTTCTGAATCATCAGAAGAACTATCACAACTTGTGGTAGAGAATAATGCTGTGGACATCAATAATGCCATTGCATAGAATTTTGAGCGTTTCATCTTTTTAGTAGTTTTAAGGGGTTTTTATTTGTAGAATGCAGAAAGCTCGAAAACCTTGCATCGGGAAGTGATTTTTTTAAAAGTTTTTTTGAGCACCCTACATCTTCACCACTCTACCCATAAAGAGGATCATGCCTGTGGATTTCTCTCGTATGATGTAAGCAAACGGGCGATCTACGAAGAATTTTACGTGTGGTTCTGGTGCTGCACTTCCTATAACGAAAGCTGAGGTTACGGCAGCAGCCTCTGTACCATCTTCATCAACCTTGATGTATGTGATATGCTTGATATCAGAAATGTTTATTTCTCCGTCGGATATTCCGCTGAGGTCTGCTTGCCCAAACGCATTCGTCATGCCCATATTCATGAGAGGCTCCTTGATGGATGTGTCGTATTTTAATTCCATTCTTGGCAGACCGAGCTGCACTTTCTGCTTGCTCTTTTTGTCACGTATCTCGAAAAATGTGTTCTGACCAAGCGACTTCATGCAATTCTCAAGTTTCTCTCCTCTGTGAGGCAGATAAACCTCCATGCAGAAAGTCTCATTTCCGTAAGGCAGTTCTATCATGTCCATGTTCTTACCAATCCATACGTTGAAACTATCTGTCAGGTGCATCATGTTAACCTTTGCCACAGAGCCGTCTATGTTCGTGAAATTATCTTCCTTAGTATTGCTCTTGTTGAATTTGTTCTCCCATATACCCTTGAAATAGAGGGCGTTGATGAGCACGAGCTTAGTGCTTGGATCGAGCGGCTGGGGTAATAGTTTTTTGATACATCCATTCGTGTTGTCGTCGCACCATGAATTAATGTCGTTCATTGTCTTCTCCGTTGGAAGTTCCTGAGTGCGGCTTTCTGCATTCAGCCATTTCTTGTTAGTCGAAACATATTCGTCCTTTATGTTGAATGTCTTGTCAATCCATAGCGAATTGGCTATTGCAAGGCTGGTCTCGGGATCGGCTTTTGTCAAGTACTTGTTAGTGGTGCTGAATGCCTCGTTGAGTCTTTCCACGTTGGTGTCTAATCCCATTACGGCAAGAGTCTGCTTCAGCGTCTCGCCTTTTGCCCCGTTGCTAATCATTGTTAGAACCTCGGCAATACTGAGTGGTGAGACCATGAAATTCTCGTCTTTTCTGCTCTTTTCGGAAATCTCATTGTATAGAGGCTTGACAAAGTTGTCATAGTTGGTCAGGACATAATCCGTTATGGGTTCTACAGGGTCTATGACTGGCTTGCTGTTGGTGTGTGTCTCCTCGTTGGATGTGCAGCTTGCGGTTGAGAATAGGGTAGCCATCATCAGCATTCCCATAGTATAGAGTTTGTTCTTCTTCATTTTATTTGATGTTTTTGTTTGACGTTCTGTTTATATAATGCAGGAAATCGTGAAACCTTGCATGGGAAATGATTTTTTTTCGTTGATAGGTAAATATTCTTGCCTTCCATGTCCGCTATTCCTTCGGTTGCTGGGAACGGACTTAATGCCCGAAAACGCTTGGTTGACAGGTTTTTGTAATTCTTTTATAATGATTTAACCTTTTTTTATGTGTTATAATATGGTTGTTTCGAAAATTTTTCGTACCTTTGCCCGCAAATATATAAAAGAATAAAGAATCTACCGACTTGATGTCGGATATGGTGATTTCTATAATGCGCATTAGGATTGTAACGGAAGTAAAGATCTAAGCAGTAAAGGAAGAAAAAAGTTATACGTATAACAACTAAAAATAATATAAATACAGGAAAATGAGTCTGGATATTTTGACTGCCATCTCACCTATTGATGGCCGCTACAGAGGAAAGACGGAAAGCCTTGCAGAGTATTTCTCAGAATATGCACTTATCCGTTATCGTGTTCGTGTGGAGATTGAGTATTTCATTACCCTTTGTGAGCTCCCATTGCCACAGCTTGCCGACTTCGACAAAGCTCTCTTCCCACAGCTTCGTGGAATATATGAGAACTTCTCGGAGCAGGATGCTCAGCGCGTGAAGGATATTGAAAAGGTAACTAACCATGACGTAAAGGCAGTTGAGTATTTTATTAAGGAGAAACTCGACGAAATGGAAAAGAATGGTCTTGGTGAGGGATATTTCGAGAAGAGCCGTGAGTTCATCCACTTCGGTCTTACTTCACAGGACATCAACAATACAAGTGTACCTCTTTCTGTTAAGGAAGCTCTCGCTGAGGTGTTCGTGCCACAGGTTGAGGAGCTTATCAAGCAGCTCTCTGACTATGCAGAGGAGTGGAAGGATGTGCCTATGCTCGCTAAGACACACGGTCAGCCTGCATCTCCTACACGTCTCGGCAAGGAGGTAATGGTATTCGTATATCGTCTTCAGGAGCAGCTCAACAGCCTCAAGGCTTGCAAGTTCACAGCTAAGTTCGGTGGCGCTACTGGTAACTACAACGCTCATCGCGTGGCTTACCCACAGTACGACTGGAAGGAGTTCGGCAACAAGTTCGTAAGCGAGAAGCTTGGTCTTGAGCGCGAGCAGTTCACTACCCAGATTTCTAACTACGACCACCTCGGCTCTATCTTTGATGCCATCCGTCGTATCAATACTATCATCATCGACCTCGACCGCGACTTCTGGATGTATATTTCTATGGAGTACTTCAAGCAGAAGATCAAGGCTGGTGAGGTAGGTTCAAGTGCTATGCCTCACAAGGTTAACCCAATCGACTTCGAGAACTCTGAGGGCAACCTCGGTATTGCTAACGCCATCCTTCAGTTCTTGGCACAGAAGTTGCCTGTAAGCCGTTTGCAGCGTGACCTTACCGACTCAACCGTACTCCGTAACATCGGCGTGCCTCTCGGTCATGGCGTTATCGCTATCCAGAGCACTCTCAAGGGACTCCGCAAGCTCATCCTCAACCAGGAGGCTTTGCAGCGTGACCTTGACAACACATGGGCTGTTGTGGCTGAGGCTATTCAGACAATCCTCCGTCGTGAGGCTTACCCACATCCATACGAGGCTCTCAAGGCACTCACACGTACCAACAAGCACATGGATGAGGAGACAATCCACGAGTTCATCAAGACACTTGACGTGAGCGATGCTGTAAAGGCAGAGCTTATGGCAATAACTCCAAGCAACTATACAGGAATTTAAATGAAAAATGAATAATGAAAAATTTTAAAATACAAGTTACGCTTGTTCGCTAAAAATACTAATCTGTATTTTTCGTTTTGTAATTTTTCATTTTTCATTTAATACATTTTAGAATGTGATTTGCCGACGGCCGTGAGGCTGAGGCTATATATATTCAAACGATATTAGAAAATTAAAGTAAAACAATTAAAGTAAATTAAATCCAATGATGGAAACAGAAAACGACAAGCTTCAGAGTCTGCAGAATTCAGTATCAGAAGACTCTTCTACCCGTGAGGGTGGTTATCAGCAGGAAGGTGGTTTCAGCCCACGTCCTCGTCAGCGCGCTCGTATCGGTCAGCGTGCAGCTTATTCTTCAGATCGTGGTCCACGTCAGGGCTACCGTCCACAGCGTTCTACAGAAGACGATGGTGAATTCCGCCCAGAGGGCTTCGGTGCTAACCTGACAAGTAATCGTCCACAGCGTGAGGAGGGAGGCTATCAGCCTCGTGGCGGCTATCAGCAGCAGTCTCGTGGTGGTTATCAGCAGCAGCGTGGCGGCTATCAGCAGCAGCGTGGCGGCTATCAGCAGCCTCAGTATCGCCCACAATATAATAATCAGGAGGATGGCATGGGTGGCTATCAGCCTCGTGGCGGCTATCAGCAGCAGCGTGGTGGTGGCTACGGTCAGCAGCAGCGTGGTGGTTATGCTCCACAGCGTGGTGGTGGCTACGGTCAGCAGCAGCGCGGTGGCTATGGTCAGCAGCAGCGCGGTGGCTATGCTCCACAGCAGCGTGGTGGTGGCTACGGCCCACAGCGTGGCGGCGGTTATGGCCCACAGCGTGGTGGTGGCTATGGCCCACAGCGTGGCAACCAGCGTCAGCACACTCCTGACTACAATCCAAATGCTAAGTACTCAATGAAGAAGCGTATTGAATACGCTGAGAACAATATCGATCCTACACAGCCACTTCGTCTTAACAAGTTCCTTGCTAACGCAGGTGTTTGCTCACGTCGTGAGGCTGATGACTTCATCGAGGCAGGAGTAGTAACCGTAAACGGACAGGTAGTAACAGAGCTCGGAACAAAGGTACTCCGCACAGATACCATCATGTTCCACGATCAGCCTGTAACTCTTGAGAAGAAGGTTTACGTGCTCCTCAACAAGCCAAAGGACTATGTAACCACAACCGACGACCCACAGCAGCGTAAGGTTGTTATGGATCTCGTTAAGGACGCATGTCCAGAGCGCATCTATCCAGTAGGTCGTCTCGACCGTAACACAACTGGTGTACTCCTTCTCACTAACGATGGTGACCTCGCTTCTAAGCTCACTCACCCTAAGTTCCTGAAGAAGAAGGTATATCACGTATATCTCGACAAGCCTGTTACAGCTTACGATATGAATCAGATCCTCAACGGTATCACTCTCGATGACGGCGATATCAAGGCAGACGCTCTTGAGTACGCTTCTCCAACCGACAAGAAGCAGGTAGGCATTGAGATTCACTCTGGTAAGAACCGTATCGTGCGTCGTATCTTCGAGAGCCTCGGCTATCACGTTACAAAGCTCGACCGCGTACAGTTCGCAGGTCTTACCAAGAAGAACCTCCGTCGTGGTGACTGGCGTTTCCTCACCGAGAAGGAAGTGGAGATGCTCAGAATGGGTGCTTTCGAGTAAGAAATAGCCCCTCCTAACCTCCCCAAAGGAGAGGAACTTTTATAGTATATTCAATAATAACAATAAATAAATCATCCAAGTCTTCCCTGAGAGAGGTGTATAAAACATCCTTCCCTTTGGGAAGGCTTGGTTAGGCTTATGAAAAGGACTAAAATAGTTGACGCTCTTCGTTCAACTGCTTTCGGTGAAGCTATCGACGTAAAGGGATGGGTTCGCAGCCACCGCTCAAGCAAGGCTGTTGACTTCATCGCTCTTAACGACGGCTCTACCATAAAGAACATTCAGATTGTAGCAGACACGGATAAATTTGACGATGAGATTCTTAGGCAGATCACCACAGGCGCTTGTATCCACGTTGAGGGTACTCTCGTAGAGAGCCAGGGTAAAGGTCAGACCTCTGAAATCCTCGCTACTTCAATCGAAATCTACGGCCTCTGCGGTAACGACTACCCAATGCAGAAGAAGGGCCAGACCTTCGAGTATATGAGAAAGTACGCGCACATGCGTCTGCGTACAAATACATTCGGTG